>JASHPQ010000122.1 GCA_030037995.1 Nitrososphaerales archaeon
GAGGGTGCAATCCGATCTGGCTGATGAATGCGGAATCACAGCTTTTCCAATCAGCGACACGCCCAATCCAAGAGCAGCAGTTCCAATCGCAGCTTTTCTGATGAAATCTCTCCTCGGAGCAGATTCAACTGTAGATTCGCAAACCAGCCTCCCAGAAGTATTTGGACTTACTCCTGTCTTAGCGGCTGTCTTGGGAATTTGACGCGCGTTTCTTCGAATTGCAGACTCAACAGTAGATTCGGGACAAATAGCTTCTTCCTTCCCATCGGAAGTGCTTTGTGCGGTCATCGCAGTGGGGAAGTAGGACTCGTCTAGTTAAGTTTACGCTGCTTAACTTCGCTGCTTTAGCTTTGGATAAGCAAAATGATGCAATTATCCTCCCTTTTGGTGTGGATAAGTCTCTTATTTCGGAGACTGGATTTCTTGTATCCAGCAATCTTTGTGAAAACCCCGCCAGAAGTAGTCGAAATTAATTGGAGTTGAAAATTATCGGCTAATTATCTGATTCCCGTGATTCTCTGCTGTGCCTGTACGAGTACTGTCCTAACTCAATTCATTCCCAAACGCGAAAGATAGCTGTTACCAATTCTCAAATTTCAGTGGAAGTGCTCGTCGATTATGGCGATATCGTCCTGCGACAGCCTCCATCCCGAGGCCGCGCAGTTTTCTCTAACGTGTTCTGCGCTGTCTGCCTTCGGGATGGCCACCACATTTTCTTCCCGCGTTAGAAAGTTCAGCGCGACCTGGGCTTTGGTCTTTCCGTATTTGGCGGCGATCTTGTCCAGGACTTCATCTTTCCTTCGGCTCACCTGGCCTCGGGAGAGCGGCGAGTAGGCAACCACTGTAATTTTCTCTTTCTTGCAGAAAGGAATGAGCTCCGCCTCGATCGATCTGTTCGCCAGATTATACTGCACCTGGTTTGAGACGATCTTCCGGGAGGCCATCACGCGCTGCGCCTCCTCCAGGTCTTCCACTGAAAAGTTGCTGACGCCGATGTGCTTTATCTTTCCCTTGCTGACGAGATCCTCCATCGCCTTCATCGTTTCCTTGATCGGGATCGACGCATTCGGCCAGTGAATCATGTACAGATCGATAACGTCGGTGTTGAGCCGCTTCAGGCTTCCCTCGGCCGCCCTTATCACATCGTTGTAGTGCAGATGCTGGGGAGAGACCTTCGTCGCGAGGAACACGTTGCTGCGGATCTCCGAGATCGCCTTTCCCACAATGGGTTCGGTGCCGTACATCTCCGCAGTATCAATGTGGGTCGCGCCGAGTGACACGCCCAGTCTTAGGGGTTCCACCCCGCCGCGATAGTCCCAAGTTCCCTGGCCGATTTCCGAGATATTAACTCCCGAATTTCCAAGAGGTTTCTGAAGCATTGCCACACCGAGCCACCGGAGCTTCATCTAGCTAGAAAAGCTAAGTAAAAGTATTCGTCTTCTTCTATCGCAAGCTTCATCGATGCCAGTCTCCCGCTCGAATCATGTACGTAGATATTACCTAATTTTCAACCTAAGTAACCCTAACCTCTTCCCACCGGTCGCTTTCCGAAACTCGTGGTGAAATGTACCTTTTTATTTTCAGAGTTTGCGAGTGAGAAGCTGGAAAAAGAAATGTCATTCATGGACGATTGCGGGTTGATGCTCGAACCCCAGGAAGGGTTGAGCGTGGATGAGATAGTTAGCTGGGCAACCTACGCCGAAAAATCCGGGTTCGGTTACATCTTCAGGTCGGATCATCTGATTCCGACTTCGGATGCAAAGAAGGAGGTTCCCTCGCCGGAGTGCTGGGTCACCCTCGGTGCCGTGGCCTCCAGTACGCAGCGGGTAAAGTTCGGCCCCATGGTCTCCCCCATCGGCTTTCGCAATCCGGCCGTTCTCGCAAATATCGCGTGCACACTCTATTCCTATTCGAAGGGGAGGGCGATTCTTTCCGTTGGCGCGGGCTGGTACCTGAGCGAGTACGAGGCTTACGGAATCAACTTTCCGGAGATCCCGCAGAGGCTGGCCGAATTTCACGAGGCGCTCCAGATCATGCGGCCACTAACGGAAGGAAAACACGTTACGTTCAAAGGCAAGTACTATTCCGCGGACGCGGAGTGCTACCCGAAGCCCGTTCCCAAGATACATATGGTGGTCGGCGGCCGAAATTCCCAGATAATCAGGTGGAGCGCCGAATTCGCCGACGAACTAAATATGTACAGCCCTTCCAAGAAACAGCTCGAGAAAGCAAAGTGCATTGTGGGGGAAGCGGGAAGGAAAGGGGATGACTTTGTACTATCGCAGATGGCTCCGTTTTTCATCGGCGAATCTGACGACGACCTGAAAAAGAGGATCCGGAAATATCTTGACGAAAACGGCCTGCAACTGAAGGCCGAAGACCAAATCGCCGACTTTAAGGAGAGCGGGATTTTGTGCGGGACTCCGGATGATTTTGCCGCGCAGATCAAGGAAAAGAGAGCTGCCGGCTTGAAGAGGTTCTACTTTCAGCTCAGCGATCCGAGCGACAGGGATGCGGCCGAGATCCTCACGAAGACACTGCGAAGCATTTAGGGCTCGCCACATTACTTCCGGGGAGAGTTGACAGTAGCGATGCACAGAAAATCCGGGATCCAGAAAGAGCTTGACGAGGCACTTCTGAGAAAAAAGGAGATCGAGGAAAAAGCCAGAAAGAGGACGAGGGGGCCGTACAGGAAATCAAGCGTTCCGCCCGTTGCAAAACGGAAAGAGAGCTAGACCCTTCCCAGCAGCGCGGTCAGCTCCCGTACTTTTATTTTATCCAGATCCGAGACTGCCTGAATGATCTCTCTTTGGAGATCCGCTCCGATGCGTGGGGTCGCGAGCGATGTGAATTTTTCGCTGGCGGTGTTCCACGACATCGGCCTCGTGAAGAAACCTTCGTAGTCCGTTGTTTTCTCCCTGAAGGTCCGGCCGTCCTTCGTTCTTGCCATGATTTCACAGGGAACAGAGCCGGGGAACTGGGCGCTGAATTCTGGATCGGGTCTCACGCTGATCTTCCGGAGAAGCGCCTGTGCGTCGGACGCGAGAATCCTTTCCGGCGAGTACTGGTCAGGGCCCACCCTGCCATCGATCAGCGCCACCGCCAGGATGTAAGGCAAGCTGTGGTCTGCTTCCTCCTTCGTTTTCACGCTCTTTTTGTCTCCCTCCTCGCCCCCTCCAATGATGTGGAACGCGACATCGAAGATCCGCACCTCGATGGAATCTACTTCTTCAGATCTTAACCCCTTCGCGCGGAGTTTCAGGATGCACTCGATCGCTGACTGGGAATGGATCTCGGCGTTGTATTTTTTCAAAATGGTCCGCTCGACCAGATCCAGCTTTTCCTCACTCCAATCGACTTTGAACGGCCCGGAGATCGCGTCCATGAACCCCTTGTTCCCTTCAAAGACCTCTAGAGGGCCTGTGATCCCCTCTTTCGCGAGAAAAACAACGGTCACGGCGCAGGATGCCATGAACGGATACGCGAGGCCCTTCCAGTTGGAGAGTTTTCCAGTCCTCGTAACTCTCAGAGCATTTAGGGCAGTCCCGCTGATCGCGATCGCACTCGCGGTTTTGTCCGCGTCTAAACCCAGCGCTTTGGAAGTCCCGGCGGCAACCGCGTACGCGCCTTGGGTGACGTGATCAAAACCCTTATTCCTCACGGGCGCTACTTCGCTCAGCCGGCACTGAACTTGGTAGGCGATTGCGAGTGCCAAGAGAAATTCCCGTCCCGAGGCGTCGGAGTATTCCGCGGAGGAAAGGACCGGCGCAACGTTGTCGCTCGGGTGGCAGGTCTCCCCTTTTGCAAGGAAGCTGTCGTTAAAATCAAGATACCGCACGAGGGCCCCGTTGTGGAGGGTCGCGCGATCAGGAGGACTTTTGCGTCCCGACCGGCCGATCAGCGTGCCGGATTGACCGGCTCCGCCTTCCGCAAATTCCGCTAGCATGCGATCTATTGCAACGACGGGAGGACCGCCTAACGCGCCCAGTGCGCAACCCAGCGCGTCCAGGGCTCTGATCTTCAATTCTCTCCGGGAGGACTGGGAGAGGTCATCCCATTTTCTCGAAACCACAAAATCCGCAAGCTCTGTTACCATTGTCATCTTTTTGTGATCAGTCCCCATTCTTCAGTTCAGTGCGGAAGAGAGCGCTGTTTCATGAAGCTGTAGAAAGCTTCTCAGCTGTGGTAGTGAAGCTCCTTGCCCTCCCAGATCCTCTTGTCGCCCCAGAGTTTCGTCCTCCAAGCAGTGAACTCTACGATCTGGGAGTGATCAATAAACAGGTTGACATCGCTGTCGAACGTGGTGAGGTACCACTTGAAGACGGGAGGATCGGAAGCCTCGAACATGAGCTTGGCGTAGCCGAATTTTTCCACCAGTTTCTCGATCACGTCCTTTCTCCACTTTTCCGGCGGAAGATCCTCGGTGAGACCCTCGGACTCGACCATGATTATTTCAGCTCCCGCGGCGAAGTGCTGTTCCACCTCGCTTGTGAAATCGTCCAGTGTGCGCATCTCGTTCAGAGCGGTTTCCATGTACCCGGCGACGTGCGTCCCCGCCCCGGCGCCGATCATCAGCGACACCTCCGGTTTGGGCTTCATGCCGAGCCTTTGCACCTGCTTTACAATCTGGATCTTGTCGGCGAGCGGGATCGGCGCCAGGCCGCTCGACACCTCGACCACGTCGAAGCCGACGCGCTTGCACTCCCTCAGATACTGGTCGACGGCCTCGCTTCCCTGGACTATGACCCTTTCGATGAAGCCCCCCGTTGAAACGTAGACCTTGTTGGCGTGGCACACCTGGATAATCTGCCTTAGCCTCTGTCTGGAAAGGAGGCGCATGGAGCCTCCCGCAAACTTGTAGCCGTCGACGTACTCGCCCCAGTCGCTCAAGAGGTCTCGAAGATAACCGTAGCTAACGGAGGTGTAGTAAGGTCCCCTTATCTCGATAATCCCGGACTTTCTGGGCTTCTTCGGGGGCATGTCGATTTTGATAAAATCAAAAGCTTTCGGAGTGCTCGCGGGCATGAGAAAGTTCGTGGTGCCCTTTTGGTATTTAGGCCTTGCAGGGAGTCCCTGCAACGGAGACGGTCATTCAAAAAATCTGCGATGTTGTTCCACTGTTTGGAAAATGCCAACCGGCCTGGAGAAGAAAAAACGTAGCCTATGATTGATCCCTTAGAGACAAAAACCTCTCTTCGTTGCGAGCTCTACCCCCGGCGCGGGCAACCCTCTCTCGGGTAGCTTCGTCAGCGGCTTGCAGTCCTCTTTCTTGGTGATGTGCAGAACCACCAGCGGATGCGACCCTTTCCCGGGTCTGAAAGTCTGCGGCCTGAAGGCCTCGCTCATGGTGAGGTGCCATTCCTCCTGCTGAGGCAACGCGCTCCCTGGTCTCTCTATCCGCCGCTTGGAGGCCCCGCTCGGAGTGCCAGGCCACTCCTCCCTTTCTTCCGGCTTCGCTCCTTTTTCCGGTGATGCTCTGACTCAAAATATAGCCCAGTCTTTTAGAAATTCACGATCTCAAGATATTTAGGAGCAGTTGAGCTATTTCAGCTAATTATCATCGAAGCTTACCTTGCAGATCTTTCTTCTGGTATGGAATCATGATTTGCCCTAAACCTCGAAGGCTTTTCTGACTCGCCAGCTCCGCCGGTTTAGCTTTTGATTGGAGGGGGCGTCAGATCCGTCTGAATCTTTAAGGCGTTCTGAATTATGATCGTCTTTATAGGCTCTTCCAAGGGGCTCCTCGTCCAGACGATCATGACCACCTGATACGTACTACTCCCGATGTCCACCGTTTCCACGTTTGATTTCTCGGGATCGATATTGTCATATTTTTTCATGGATTCGAGAAATCTCTGCCTGAAGACTTCAAAGTCCACTCGTTTATCCAGGTCCATCCTGGCTCTGACTGATATGGATGGGATCCGGGTGTGGTTGACCGCCATCGAGCTGACCACAACCGAATTGGGGATGACGGCCGGAGCTCCGTTGTCCAAATCCATCTTTGTGAAAAAGATGGTAATGTCGGTGACGACCCCGGTAAAGCCGTTCAGCAAGCTCTCGTGTGAATAGCTTTGGCCCAACAAACCGAATGAAGCGGTAACAAGTGTTATCCTGTCACCGATGTCAAAAGGTCTGGAGGCGAGAAGGGACAGGCCCCCAAAAATGTTGCCGAGCACCTGCTGGGCCGCGAGGCCGAGAACGATCCCAGCAAATCCGGCTCCCACCAGCACGCCGGTCAAGTTGAAACTGAAAACGGCGGAGATAATGACTACGAGGATGATCGCCGCTACCACATAGAAGAGATTCTTTATGCCGTGCGCCCTCGTTACCCCTATACTCGGTTCGACAATCTTCTCAATTATCGTGGTAACAATCCTCACCCAGGCGTAACCGGTGATCAAGACGATAACCGCGTAAATAGGTGGGAGGTACTCCTGAGGGATGTAATCGTTGAAGCCCATGAGACTTACGATTAGGCTGAGTGCGGCAGCTAATACGAACACTAAGATTATGCTTGCTATCTCTCTTCGAATCGATCGAGTAGCTGGCATTTTTTCGACTCTATGAAATTAAGATAAAACCCATTAAAGTATTAGTAATATCCTTTCAGCGAACTTTTCCGTGATACAGTGTCCTAGGAGAAAATAAGCGATGTCGGAGAGCTAACATCCTTCCCGGCGTACACGACGATCCATGATCAAAGTGCGAAGAACTTCCCCAATGGTGCCACTATCGGCGGTCTAGATCTAATCTACATAACCGCTAAATCGCGAAATCATCTTTTATGCATAGACGCGTAGAATAATTGTGTCCAGAAAGCAATAGGGCAGGTTTGATTTCTGGACCGCGACTAACCCGGGCCTTTCTAGTTCTATTCTTTTTTGTCTGTTACCTAATCCTGTACCTTGTAGTCGTTGCTTTCGCTCTTGAGAGGATCCCTATTCTCAGAAGTCTCTCGAACAAATTCATCCCCGCGTTTCGGAATTTCATTCCGGGCTTTAGCTACGTAGGCTTCATACTACCGCTCGCGGTCGCTTTCTCGGTCTTGATGCTGCTCCTCTGGGACTCGAGGCCAAGCATGCAAAAGCTTAGACTTTCAATTGTTCAAAACAGGTTCTGGCTGATCGCAGGCTTGGCGTCGGTGGGCGTCTGGTATCTTACTCCGGGCTTTGCCTCGGGAGGCCACACTGATTTCCCGTTGGCCATTCTTACATGCGTTTATGTTGGATGGCAACTAGACAAAGGACGACCTCGGCAGAGAGTGCTCATTTCAATCGTACTTGGCTTCGGAATAGGCTTCGTTAGCGACCTGCAGTCGCAAACCTTCTTCACCGGAATATTTGGAGGATGGGGCCTCTTGGACGGTGATCTTCTTGGTACGATTGCTCTTCCGCTGGCAACCTTAACTGCTATGGCAATATTGGGCATGTTTCCTCGAACGAAGCGGCAGGAGATCACTACCGTCACCACGAGAAACCCATGAGTCCTGAGCAATTACACTTCGTTCGAAATCACTATCGACCGGGATTACCCCCTCGGCCCAGCTAGCTACTGAATGCTTCAGCTGTTACTTTGTTTTACGAACTCCCTTGGGCACATAGTCAAAAAACTTCTCAACGGTGTCTCCAGAACTCCATTCCGCGCGGAGTCTGGTCCGTTTTTCGACTCGACGCATTTCGGAGAGCAGTTGACGATTGAGATCTTTGGCACTTGTCCCTTCCAGTTTGGCATCGACTTGGAAACCATCACTCCCAAATTTGATTGTACCGTTGGTGCCGATCAACTTTTTCAGCACGGGCTCGATGGCAGTAGGATTGTCACTGCTAACGGTGGCGGAAAGGGCGAATTTTTTCATAGGCACTCTAGGTCGATAGGACGGCAGATTTAAGAAATTATTGAATTTCATTTTCGAGGATAAAGTAGCCCCAACACTTTCTTTCATGCACTATGGCAAGTCGCGGTTTTGACGCGTATAATTCACGTCGGGGCAAGCTATCGCAACTGACAAGTAAAAAAGTACGAAGATACGATAGGGATTCAAGAATCATATGGGAAATACGCAACGAAATAAGAGGCGGAAATGCCGTTTTCATAATGAATGATCTCATCCGTTTTGGTTTCAGCCTTCTTTCTGGTCGACCTTGCCGTACTTGCAATTTTCTCAGTTGTTGGACTGTTCGGTCTGAGAGCCTCCATCTATGTTCTTAGGCTAGAGGAAATGAGGGAGCTCCGTTACATTTGGGAGCCTGGGATCGTCAGTGGTGTATTTCTGTATCTGTTATTGATCGGTCAGACAGTAGGGCATTATGAATCTTGGATTCCAAATAACGTATACTACGAAGCAATGTCCGCATTCGTCTATGTAGGAGTGGTCACCTACGTAATAATCGCATTGCGCTTCACGAAGATCGTTTCGTCGTTTCTCTCAGTCCAAAGAAAGGCGAAGGACGAAGCCGCGCGGTTGAAAAAGTCCACAGCCAATGAAAGCGAAACGATACAGGAACTCATCAAAGAAAAGAAACAAAGATCTAGTCATTAGACCGCTTTCCAGCCAACATGCCTGGATAGCGGACACGCTTTCTGGGCCCCCGCGTTAAATCACAATCCCCAGATTCTGAGGTTCTTGCATTTGTCCAGGGATCGACTCTTGGATCTGTTTTGCAAAGTCCTTCCCATGATATTTTTCGACGGTGTCTAGAAATTCCGGCAGTAGTCTGAAAGTCGCAGGGAGCTGAGGTTTCATTTTGGAAACGCTTCCGCCCAGCACTCCTTCCAGCCAATCAAAAATCACGGCTTGCGCTCGGCTGAGACCTCCTAGCTGGCAGTGACTTGCTGCCCCTTCTTCGCGAGAAAAGAGATGGAGTTCAGTCGGGCATTTCAAGGCCTCTACAAACGTAACTGTCTCCGCTATCAGTTTCTTGTTGGTTTGAGCGATCTCGTCTTCGCCGAAGAGGGAAAGCAGAGGGCACGTCATTTTGTCTTCCAGGCCGAGAAGTGTGTATGGATCGAAGGCTTTGAACATCTCATGCGGATGCTGGATCCCCATCGTCCAGCGGGCATGGTTCAGCCCCCATCGCGCATCAGGATTACTGTGTGCAATCGTAGCAAAAATAGTATCGAAGACTCTGTCCGGCGCGTCACGGAGAGCCGCCGGCCACATAGCTCGCCATGCTTCTCCAACGTCTACGACCAGTGAGTCGGCGATGCAGGCGCGGATGCGAGGCTCGAAAGCAGCCGCACGAGGTGCAAGATTGCCCCCGAAAGAATACCCGATCAGAGCCAAGCGGTCGGGATCCACATCTGGCCGTGAGACCGCATAGTCCACCACTGTACGCACCGGTACTTCGTAATCGGGACGGAAACGCAATGCAGGATTGATGTGCAGCGCACCCCTCTGCCCGGGACCTTCGAAGATTAGGCAGTGCCATCCGCGCTCCGCGCTGGCCCGTCCGATGAAATGATAAAGTTCCTCGCCGCTTCCGTCAAAACCACTCATCGCTAGTAAGGTCGGTCGTTTACCCTCGCCGCCCGAGATAAAATAGGCCGGCAATCGGGCGCCTTCGAAAGGAATCTCGAGTACCTCAACGGGAGGAACCATCAGCCGCGCTGCCTTCTGAAAGCACTCCCTGCTGTTTTTCCAGAGCTCGTACTGTCGAGGATCGCTGCTGGTCACGTAAAATTCTGCCGCTCGGTAATAATTGCTGGCTCTTAGATAGGCACTGCGAGCACTTGCATTCTGGCTTTCTTGGAGGTACCGTTCGGCTTCAAGGTCCACTCGGTTGGCGAGACGACTCCAAGCTTGAGTCCAGCTCTCAAAATCCCCATCGTCAACACTCTGAATCGCTGCGAGACCCTCGCCGAGTTCCGAGCCCTCCGTAGCTCCATAGCTCACTGCTCTCAAAAATTCGAAATGAAATCCTCCAACCTTGGTGTTCGAAAGATCCATTTTCATATTATTTCTATCTCCACGAATCTAACAGACAAGTTGTCTGTCGTGAGGATTTGATCCTTTTAGTCATTGTAAAAACACGGTACACGATTTTCAACTGTGATAACGGTATTCCCTCTTGGAAGGTGAGGAGTCGCTTGTTATCGGTGGCGGCGTCGTAACTCGTGAGTCACTTGGAATTATGTAAAGGATTATTCACGAAATACGATATATTGCTAATACGTCAAGCCTTCTTCATTTGGGCGCAAGGCTATTGCTACAATTGTGCCTGATTCTCATTTTTGAGAATCGTCATCTCAGCATAAATGAAGATGTGCCTAATGTGAGCCAATACCGCTAGCCAGCGAGGAAATGATAGTGTAACACCTTCCAGTTTCTGTTAGTGAATTTATTGCATTCCAAAATCTACCCAAGATTAGAAAGTGAGGTTGAGGTCAATACTTGATGGCTGCACGATCTTCAGAGGCCGATAGAATAATGATCAGAGATGCCATCCCGGAGATTTTCTCACGGTCATACCCAACGCTCGAGCCGGATACAGACATGCTCGTGGCGCTTTCGCTCTTGAGGTTTCAAAGAGTAGACGCGATACCAATCGGTATCGGGAAATCTGGAGGCAGGAGGGTTGCGGTATCGGGATACTCTTTCCTCTCCCAAGTTCTCTCACATTCTCGAGAAGAGTTTGGTAAATTTCTAGAAAGTCCGTGCAAATCCTTCGCCATCAGGTTGTCTACGGTGACAGCCGAACTTGATCTCGGACGGTTGCTTGGAACTATTAGCAGAACTGGCTTTGGGTTCGTTTGCGTCGAAGAGCGAGGCCTGAATGAAAGATGCTCGTTCGTTGGCTTGAGGGATCTGCTAGGGCTCTATGACAGATCCATATTTAGCTCGGACCTTTCAGTGGAAGATGTCACGTCCATTCCCTTATTCTCGTTGCCGGAGGATGTTACCTTGAGGCGTGCGCTGGAAGAAATGATGAAGGAGGGAAAGCGCAAAGTGTTGGTTCGCGGAAGCAACAGGATAGTTTCGGATAGGTCGATTCTCAACCACCTCTTTTCCGCGTCCAAGTTGAACGAAGGTTCAAGCAAAATGTATGATCTCCTGGAAACAGAGCTCGGAGAAATCGAGGGAACACATCCGCACAAAATTAATGGGAGATCAAATGTTAGAGAAGGAGCCCATGAGCTCATGAGGCAGGCGAAGGACGGGTGCCTTGCCTGTAATGGAGGCATAGTAACTTCGTGGGATCTAATCATAAAGCCCTGGAGGCTACGGAGACTTTCCATACACAAGCCGAATTCTCTTTCCTTCACACGAGGCTAGTTCTGTTGTCGTGAATGTTCGCTTTTCAGCTCTGTGTATCATACTTTTGCACCGAGCAGAAGATTCTCTTTGAGTTGAAATCCCAATTCTCGAAAAGTTACGTTTTCCCAAGGATCTTGGCCGTTGCCACGGAATCCCCCTAGTGTTTTTTGACACTAACATCTTAGTTGACGCGGAAGATTTCTCCAAGCAAGTTTTCAAAAAAGCAGAGTCCAGGACGGCCGATCCTATCAGGGGAGTCATCTGCGATTTCATAGAGGGGGAGGCTCTAAACCTGAGAAAGGGTCTCCACATTTTCGATGAGCTCAAAGGCCCCGACTTTTACGGGTACTTTTTTGAAACAGACTATAACGCGCGCGAGGGTTCGATGCGGTCCCTCGAAGACATGCCCACTGGCGAATTGAAGGAAGCTGTGTTAGTTGAGTACGACAAGAAGCTTGATCCGTCGGGCATGCTCGGCATTACCAAGGAGGCGACGAGAGCTTCGCGCTCAAAATCCAAATTTGGAGATTTCTCTCTTCTGACTGTCGCGACTATTTCTGCTTTCAGGCGCAAGAGACAGTCAATAATTGTCAGCCGGGATCGGTGGATAAAGCTAAGCTGCAAATCCCTCGAAGCGCAATTCAAATTGCCCATTTACTGTTACGATCAATGGAATTTTTCCGCCCAAGAGATTCTTAACAGGGTACAAAAAAGTTAGTACCAAATAACTAGCCTTGGGTCTCCTAAACACTACATCTTGTCGCTTAGCTTTTATCGAGAAGGAAGTCCCTTCTTCATCAGTTTTGTCGTCAGAAAAGAAAGCCGCCGAGATGCTCGGCCTCGCAGGAAAGAGCGCGATCGTTACTGGGGCTTCAAGAGGAATCGGGGAAGCCATCGCGAGAGCTCTGGTCAGTCTGGGTGTTAGCGTAATGGGAGTCGGCAGAAGTTTTCCTGCTGCTTGGGAGACCCAGTTTCAAAACGAAGAGAAGATATCGAGACTAGTGGGAGATGTCACGGATCCCAAGACGGCCGACAATGCCCTAAAAGAGTGCCTAGACAAGTTCGGAGACATCGACATCCTCGTGAACAACGCGGGGATCGTGATCAACACCGGCATATTGAACCTGAACCTCGAAGACTGGGATAGGCAGATCGACACAAACCTCAAGAGCTTTGTCTATTTTTCACGTGCGGTAGCTCCCGAGCTCGTCAACCGCAAGAAGGGAGGTCGCATAGTAAACGTCTCCTCCGTCGCTGCCAATTTTTACGAATCCGGTCTTCTCGCGTATTCCACGACGAAGGGGGCGATAAACAGCCTGACGAAAGGACTCTCTATGGATCTCGCGCCTTACAACATCACTGTGAACGCTGTCGCCCCCGGCTGGGTAAACACCCTGATGGGTGCCGGATCCCTTCCCAAGGAAAAACTCGCACCTGTGTTGGAGCGCATCCCTCTCGGGCACGTAGCCTCGACTGACGAGATCGCAGGGGTTGTCGTTTTCCTCTGCTCGGATCTATCGTGCTATATGACCGGGCAGACGATAATAGTCGACGGTGGCGAGACCGTCGATGGAACGATCAAGGGGATCCAGTACTGAAAAGACTCAGGGCAGCGCTTCTTTGAGCAACCTGATCCAGTTTTCGCCGAGTACGCCGCGGGCTTCGCTTTCGGAATAGCCATTCTTCTCGAGCGCCGGGCCGAATTTATTCAAGTCGCCGACTGTGTTGAGCTCGGTTGGAATGGACTCGAGTCCAAAGCCTCCGTCGAAATCAGATCCGATCCCGATGTACCTTCGATCTCCGGCGATCTCGCAGATGTGGTTCATGTGCTTGATCGCGGTTGTGAGTGTAACTTCTGACTTCACCTTCCCCCTGCTCTCCCATTCAGGATCGAGGAATTTGTTGTAGAGCACCGTTCCGATGACCCCGTCCCGTGAGACGATCGCTTTGATCATTTGATCGCTCAGCTGGCGGTCGGTCGGGGTGAAACTTCTGCAGTTGGAGTGGCTGGCGATGACCCTACCGCCGAAGAGGTCGAGGGCTTCAAAGAAACTTTGCTCTGCAAGGTGAGAGGTGTCGAGAATGAGACCGGCAGCTTCCATCTCTTTCATGAGCTGGCGCCCGTCCGGGGAGAGCGGTTCTGGCGCCCCTGTACCGCCGGCATAACGTGTTTTCTTCCATGCCGGTCCGACGATCCTTACTCCGGCTTGGAACCACTCGTGGCACTCTTTTGGAACTCTTATCGGATCGGCGCCCTCCATCAGCAGAATAACGCCGACTCTCGGTGGAGAATCCGAATCGAGATGCTCCTCAAGCTGATCACTGCCCTCAATTATCCGGATATGCCCCTCGCTCTCCAGCTTCCGGTAAAAGCGGAGCTGATCGAGGGCTTGGGAGTGAGCCTCCTCCGCCGTCTTGTAGCAGATTGGGTACTCTATGTCATTGTAGGCACAGGGAGCTACCCATAACGTTGCAAACACTACCCGGACGTTCCCCCGGATCAGTTCGGGGAGGCAGACAGTGGGCGTTCCCTCCTTCTTGGAGCTCCTGTCAGCGGCTCTCAGCTCTGATATCTCTAGGAGAAAATTCCGCCCCGGTAGCAACGAACCGAAGGCAATGTCTTCGTGAGAATCTACTACGACTGGCAGTGGGGAAGTCATTCCGAGACTCACACAAAGGTTCGGAGCACTTAAGTCAACCACTCACGACCAGCCACGGGCTAAATCAAACTACTATCAGCCGTTCTCCATATTCAGCTTTATCAATCTCATCCTGCTTCAAAGTGATTGTCTAGACAACGAAAGACCTCCGCGTAATTTAGTTCCATTCTGCGGCCCAGAGCTTCACGCCGTGTTTCTCTACCCATAGCTCGTTTTTCATATTCTTTTTTTGGGATTGTAATCACAAGGTTAACAGAACACACTTGTTCTTACTATACTCAATGACCGCTGATTCCCGCCCTGCGGTCTCGTGATTCCTACAACCTGAATTACTATCTCATGACGAAGTCGCTATGTATTCCCAGAACATGTTTTCGAGATATGTGTATAAGCCCTGACAGCCCTTGTTGTACTTCTGGAGTGCGAGTTTCATGAAAGTGCGCTCAGCATCTAAATTGTTCTTTATGGGTTCCATTGCAATATTTTTTCTCTCCTTGGCAACCGTAATCGTTCCAGTCTTTGCAGTAACAGCTCCCCAGTACGCTTCATACTCCATTGGAGGTGATGGGGAAGGCCATTCCTTCTCCGTTGTCGTGAACGAGACCGTCTCTCCGTCAGCTGCAGCTGGCATGTCTGACTTTACTCTTCAAATTGCTTCGGCGATGGGGAATTTTAGTTACTCCAAAATTATGAACGCATCCAAGGTTGTTCTCCCGTACTTTCCCGTGATCTCAAACCAGTCTTTCACCTATCAGTTCCATAACTATACCATCTACGCAACGATAAATCAGTCTGGAACCGGGAGCGTTGACTATAACGGTAGAACCTACACTCTTTCCAACTATACTTTCAGCGTGACCGCTTCTGGCCACTCCCAAACGAGTGCTATAGGCTCTGCGTCCGTGTTTCCGTCTGGGCTGGTCTACTCTGTGGCACTGGTAGCGAATGGTACTGACACGGTTAGCGTGCGGCTCCTTGCAACAAACCTCCCGCTGGTCTCGCCCTCATCGAGCTCTTCCCAGACTACGACTTCGGTCGCCGTCGCGGGGGGCGTAGGTTCGATCCTAGTGGGAGTAGGCGCTTTTGTGGCCTACAAGCGCAAGAATAGTTCTCACTCTGGGGATTCCGGCGAGACCAAACCGCTCTACCACGTCGATTAGGCAGACTAAGCAGCAAGCAGTCGTCTCTTCGCATTGTCTACCGCCGTAATTGAATTCTCTAACGCTACGAAGGATTATGGATCCCTGAAACGCATCGGGCCCGTCTCGTTTTCCATACATGAGGGAGAAATCGTCGCGTTTTTGGGCCCAAACGGCTCTGGCAAGACGACCTGCATAAGACTGCTCCTGGGGCTGATGAAGCCCACGTTGGGTACTGTCAGAATAAGGGGCCTCGATCCGGTTTCAGAGCATGTGAGAGCCCTAAAAAACGTAGGCTACTCCCCGGAGCTTCCTAACATCCAAGCATTTCTTACCCCCAGGGAGCTTCTGACTCTCATCGGAAAGGAGCTCGGCGTTCCCGCGGGAGAAGCGAGAAAGGAGACTAATGACATCCTCGAGCTCGTCGGACTGACCGAGTACATTGATGTTAAAATCTCAAAGTTCAGCAAGGGAATGGTGCAGCGACTGAGCATTGCGCAGGGAATGATCGGATCTCCCGATATACTCGTCATGGACGAACCGATGATCGGTCTCGACCCGGCGGGCTCGGCCCACTTTCGTGAAGTGTTCCGAAATTTTGCAAAGCAGAAAGGCGGTACCATTTTCCTCTCATCACACATCATGCAGGAGGTGGAGTCGCTCTGCACGTCGGCTGTGATGATCCATAAAGGCAAGCTGCTGTTCAACGGCCCAACCGAGGATATCATCGCAAAAGTTCTCGGATCGAGCTACCTCGTCTTGGAGGCGGAACCTGTTGACGACAGTCTGATCAAGCAACTTTCCCAAATATCCGGAGTGGAGGGAGTCTCGCGGAAGGAGATCAACGGCGCGAGACCTGCACTGGAGCTGAAGATAGAACCGGGGCGGGAGATCAGGCCGGTGGTCGCCGAGACCGTAATGAAAGCCGGAGCGAAACTTTACTCGATGGGTTACTCTGAAAACCTGCTTGAGCGGACGTACATACAGGCGCTGCGTCAGGGAACGGCGGTGGATTAAGGACTCCTTTGAAACCGGCCATCGCCCTAACATTCCTGCGGTACGAAATCAAGAGATCCATCGCCAGAAGAAAGATCATAGCCCTGGGTTTCTTCACACTCCTGATCGGCACCGCACCATACTTCCTCTTGTCGTATCTTGGCGGAGGGCATGGGGAACTGATAACGATCCTCCGGCCATACTTCGGGTATCTCTGGGTGGTGGGCGTCTTCCTACCTCAGACTTTCTTTATTCCCTTTACGGCGATCTTGATCTCCGGCGGGGCGATGTCTGAAGAGTACGAGCAGGGGACGGCGGAGCTCCTCCTTTCAAAACCAGTTACGAAGGCCGACTATTTTACCGGCAAATTTCTAGGCGGCTATCTGCTCATAGTGTTCCTCGTCGGACTAAACATGGTACTCTCCGTAATGTCGGCCACGGTCACCTTTGGGCCGCAGACGGGACTCGACACACTACCACTAGTGTTTGCCGCAGAGATCTTCGGCGCACTTCTTTTCTTCGGGGTGGGCTTCATGTTTGGCGAGGTCGTTCGAAGATCGTCCCTTGCTTACATAATTTCCTCTGCACTCTTTTTTACCAGCGAGATCTTTGGCCTCGCCCTAACTCTGATCTACACGCTGACCGGTCTTGCCTTTTACAGACAGGTCCAACTCTACCTTCCTACCTCGCCGATGGCTTCTCTGGCGCTGCTCGTGGAAAAGCCCTATCTCCCCTCGAGGGTGGATACTCTGCTCATGTTCGCGTCTTTTGGAGGAGCGGTCGAGAGTTCCATCACTTTTACGATTGGTTTGATTTTGTTGTACTTCCTTTCCGTCCTTGTTGTGTCCTTCGTCTACTTTGAGCGCGCGGACATCTCTAGAAAGATAAGCTAGGGCCCGGGAAGTATTATAGCCCTGTTGGATCCTGTATGCTGTCGAAATCTCCACTTGAACGATGAAGATCCGCCATTTTCCAGTCAGGTGATCCTCGAGCTGAACCAGAAATTCAAGACCCAGTGGGCTCTTGGCTCTGCGGAGTCCCTCCTCGCTTGGGATCTGGAAGTAAATATGCCACCCAAAGGGTCTGCCTCGAGAGGGGTCGTCCTTGCCGAGGTCTCCCTCCTCACCCAAAAACAGATGAGCGAGATCTACCCACTTCTGGATAAGACCGACTCGAAGCAGGGAGACCTCAACGACTACGAAAAGGGCGTCGTAAGGATCTTAAAACGAAAACAAAAGTTCTTCACCAAGATCCCGCCTTACCTGCTTGAGCGTGAGAGAAAGCTTGCCGCGGAGGCTTACGTGATCTGGAGAGATGCCAGAAAAAGATCTGACTTCAAGACCTTTCAGCCCTACCTTGAAAAATTTATCGAGCTGAAAAGGGAAGAAGTAGATAAACTGGGCTACAAAGGCCATCCCTACAACGCCCTCCTCGATCAATTTGAAGAAGACTTTACGGTGGAGGACGCCGACCGGATGTTTGCTAAACTTGTCCCTGCCCTAAAGACTATTCTTGCCAAGGTTCAAAAATCAAAGTACACGGTCGATAGTCCACTCGTCGAGATGAGCTACGACGAGGACGCGCTGGCAAAAACTAATCGACAGCTGGTTGAAGTTCTTGGTATGCCCAAAGACAAGTTCCGCATGGATATTTCGGCGCATCCCTTTGAGGCACCGATGTCCCGAGAAGACGTGCGGATTACAACTAGATATGAGGGGACGGATTTCAGAAGGTCGCTGTTTTCCGTAATTCATGAGTCAGGTCACGCTATTTACGAACTCCAGCTGAACGAAAGATTGCAATTTTCGCCGATTGGAGTCGCAGTATCTAACGGCTTCCACGAGTCGCAGTCGCGGTTCTGGGAGAATGTAGTGGGACGAAGCAGAGGTTTCATTCGTCTGATCAGGCCCGTATTACAGGGAAATCTGAATTTTGTTGCACCCTTCAGCGACGAGGATCTCTACTACTACTTCAATCTGGTCAGACTGGGGATGATACGCGTGGACGCGGACGAGCTCACGTACAACTTTCACACGGCGCTTCGCTACGAACTAGAAAAGAAGATGATCGGCGGAGAGGTGTCGGCTTCCGAGCTGCCTGAAATCTGGAACGACAAAATGGAAGAGTATCTCGGGGTAAGACCTCTGAACGATTCTGAAGGAATTTTGCAGGATGTTCACTGGAGCCACGGCGATATTGGCTACTTCCCAACTTACACTGTCGGCAATGTCATTGCAGGTATGATCTGGCACAATATCCGAAAAGAACTGTCGTTCGAAGAACTGATTCAATCAGGCGATTTCAATCCGGTAAAGAAGTGGCTGTATGTAAAAATCCACAAGTGGGGAGCGACCTACTCTCCTAAGGAACTGGCCGAAAAATCCTTGGGAGAACCAATTAATCCGGATCGCCTCATCGAGTATCTCAAGTGGAAATACGAAAGTTAGAAGCTCGCGTGAAATCGGAACGTTATGTTCGATCAAGACAGAAAGGGGTGGCTGAGTTCATCCAGTCTAAAAATAAAGGAAAAGCAGGTGAAGCAATGGTACAGGAACCGCGTGAAGGCGGAGTACTCCTGATAATGTTCTATTGACATACTTACGATACTACTTTCGTCTGTCTGTTCGTCGTTCATTTAGTCTCTAAGATCGTTCTTCGGCCTTAAGACTTGTGTTTCTGGCATCGACCTCCTGGATGTCGTTGTCGAGGGGTTTCTCTCGAATCAGTTTAATTGGGAGAGTGAGTCATTCCTTAATCACACTCTCCGGTTTTGCAGGTTGCTCCTAGCATCGGAGGCGGAATGAGCCGCGTCATATTGATGAATTAAATCAAGCACAAACACAAGTATTCGTGCCATTGTTTCGAAACTGATCCACATGGAGTCAGTTTCGGACATGCTTATTTCTGCAATTTCGCTGTAGTATATCCAAACAACACTGTTCCTCCAACTACGGGGTGATGAAAACCGCACCACGGGCACCAAACATGAATTATCCCCGCGTAGCTGCGGCCGTTATCAGTATTAGGGCAATTCCGACAGCCCAGATTTTAAAATTGGCAACATAGTCGAGTCTCATTGCGGTGAACTTGTGTCCCATCTCATGACATATGAGCGCGGTCACTGTTGCGATGAAAGCGGCGATAATACCTGCAATGACTGCACTACCCGGCTGGCCTATGACATAGCTTAGAGAAATCGCAACCGACATGACTACCTAGGCGACGATTATCTGGGCGATTTCGCCTAGAGGCCCTTTCTAAAAGCCATAAGTGAGAAGCATCTCCGGCACTGGATCCTTCCGGGGAAGAGAGAGATCAATGCCGGTTATTGACTTTGTTGAATCTTTCAACCAGACATCGAATGGATCAGTCGAGCGTGCAAAGTCTGAGATATTTTTCTCGATATCCTCAGCTTCAACAAAACAGATGATTGTGCTGCTCCCCGGAAGTTGCTGGATGAACCAAGCTTCTCGTTTCACCTTACGCTTTTTTGCACTGTTCTCAAACTCCTTTCGCTTCTCCTTGACCGAGCTTACAAAGTCTCTAGCGATACCTTCGTTCCCAGCCAGAACGGGAAACGCGAGTCCTACAAGCTGGTTACTACCCAATTTCATCCACTCTATGATTACTGTTTCTTCAGCTGGGTCGCCCGGTAACTTTCCAAGCTCTCTGCCCACTTTTCTAGGACGGGAGTCGGATACATCCTTAGAGCCTTTTCAGTTTCGATGCCGGTGCCGTAGTCCATTATACGGTCGATTACCTTTTCTCGTTCGTTGTATTCCTTCTCCATGTGCTCGATCTGCGACCTTATTTTCTCGCTGTCCTTCCCATAGTCGTCAAAGGGGAGAGCGCCCTCGAGCGCCTCCTCCTCGCTCACCATCTGATCTTCAGACGTAAGATCATCCGTCTGCTGCGATTCCAACTTCGAATCCACTCCTTTCTATCCCTGATTGTTCTAAGCAGTAGCAGGCACACTCATGGGCGCGGGGTTTGCCCCACCGAATGCATCTTTGAGCTTCTCTTCTTGCTCGGTTGTGAGTGAAGTCCTGACGACCTTGGGGTGATATTGGGTCAGCATGGGAACCACCCGATCAATCTTTACGCTATCTGCTAAAATGAAGAGCGCAGACTGTCCAGGCTGAATTGCAGCTTGGATTTGTTGCATGTATTCCTTGGTGATCCCGTACTTCGTAAAGTGGCCCGCGATTGCGCCCGAAACCGTGCCAACCAGGAATCCGCCTAGAGGGTTCAAGAAAATCAAGCCAATCAGTAGGCCCCAGAAACTGCCACCAACCGCCCCGAGGCCGGTCAATCTAGGCTCTTCTTTGATTTTTACCTGACCATCTTCCTTTCTGATTACTTCTACCGCTTGATTCAGGTTCAGCAAGTACTGATTGTTTAGGTCAATCAGAGTGTTCCTCGCCTTGTCCGCCGTATCTATTCCGTCGAATGCTAGTACTACCATGTCCGTCATTTTTGTTTCGTTACCTCCGTAATAGTTCGGGATTGCACGTGGTATTAAAATGTGAGGACGATCATCAAACTAGAGAATGGACAATTTTAGGCGGACCCATCTTTCTACGACTTACGGGAATCTGTGTTCGGGTTCGTCATTCTTTCCATGTGATCGGGTGGTCTGAGGGTGCAGCTCCATAATGCTCTCTCGTTCCTCCGTTACGCAGTCCTTATTGATAAGAAGAAAAATAGCTGCCGCATCAGCTTTCAACTTCTATCTTAACGGACAATCGCTTTGGTGGAACCCTTGGGCTCCGCAGGATCTGCCATTATGTTCGAGGAGGCAAGTCACACGTGCGGGAAGTATTCAACCATTGCGTGTTTCTGCTCTTCCCCATGCCAATCGGAAGCTTTTCATGAAAACGTAAAAGACGGACTTCGGGTGACAGGGTGGGGTATCTTCGATTTCAATGAACTCTCTGACGGCTTAGTTGTTGTCATAGAGCCGCCTCACATTGATGATAAGGAATATGATGAAAATCGTTTCTTCTTTGGGGTTGTTGCAGGAGTAACAGAAAAACTCGATGGTCAAGAGCTACGACTGGATTCCTTAATTTCGATGCGGAAATCTAAACCGTGACGATTCGGTTCAAGTGAACTAGAGATGTGAGATAACAAGAGCTATGTCCGGAGAATTTGTAGATAAGGACTTCAGCAAACGACTTTCAAAAGCTCTTGATCAGGCTCTGGGAATGACAATTGTGAATGTTGTTTATTCGGTGCTCAATACAGATTTTGGCACTGAAAAGGAGCTGGTTACCTCAAATCTTGAAGGGGGCACTGAAAAATTTTCGGAACTACTGGAGAGGATTTTCTCGAAATGAGAATCTCGAAGGACTGAAGAATCCTTGGTTTGAGGCTTTGGCTCTGATTCTCCTCTCGTGTGCTTGGATTGCTGGGTCTGATTCAAGAACACCCATATCCGCTCCTTCTAGGGTAGAATGTCCCGATCTGTGTCGATCCGTTCCTTGAGCGTCTTGTACGAGAGTGTGTTAGATTGTGTACTTACGGGCTCACACGTTGCGCTTACCGATTTATCCTGAAAGTCGATGCTTCCAAGTTGAGTAACTGTCGGAGAGCGTCAGAAATAATAACGGGGCCAAGGATACTGGACAGAACCAGCTAGACGGAGATCGTCTCGGGAATTCCGGGAAGTTCGCTGCTAGCAATTTCGAGAGCGTCGGTCAGACTGTAGTGGCTGCTGGGACTCTCCAAGTCAAAGGCCTTTTTGATCTCCTTCACGATGGCCTTTTCAACAATCTGGGAGCCGTCGTTGCCAAAGATCTCTTGAAGGATTCTCGAAAGTGCCTGGGGGTTGGACACTATTCTGTCGGACGATATTCCCTCTTTAGTCATGAGCGCCCAGTAAGTTGCCTGCTTTGTGTTCGAGCCAAACTTGTCGAGCGCCCTATCGACGCACTGAAGGAGGTCATACATCTCCAAGGGTGTTACACGCTGAATCTAACAAGAGGAGGGTTGCACGATTTATCCAAAATCGTGCTTTTTCAATGAACTCCTTCGGGGGAGGTCTTTGAAAATGGCAAAAATTCCCTTGTTGTGGATAGCAGGGCCCGATGGGCTACCGTAATCAGCCTAATGCTCCTGCTCAAGGGGCTTGGTTTTGATGTTAGAAACCAGTCCTATACCTTCCCAGAGATTTACTGAAGGAGTTCCAAGAGATGAAGATGTATCCGCCACAGAACCATATATTAAACGTGGAATTAGGGATGAACACGGAAGCCAGAATCCGGTCGATGCGATGCTTTACGAGGAAAACGGGGGTAGAAAACATCTCCTTCTTCTGTCCGAAATCTTCAGTTCTGTCCAGGGCGAGGGAGTAAACCTTGGCAGCCCCTCGGTATTCCTGAGGCTCGCAGTTTGTAACCTGCACTGCTGGTACTGCGATACAAAGTACACCTGGTTGTACAGCGAGAAGATGCTCCAGAGTGTCAGAGCTGAATTGGGAGAGCTCGGCGTCGACGAAAGCAAATTCCCGTCAGACCTGCGAGTCTATGAGCGGTCAGCGGAAGCAAGAGAAGTTCCAATAAAGGAGGTCGAGTCCAGGATCCGCGCTTTCGAGATTAAACATCTAGTTGTAACGGGTGGAGAACCGATGTTGCAGCAAAGTCAATTGGTCCCCCTCCTCCGCGAGCTAAAGAATGGCAGTGGTTATAATGAAAAAAGTAATTTTTACGTCGAGATCGAGACGAACGGCTCGATAAAGCCGACAGAGGAAATTCTTCCGTTCGTGGACCAGTGGAACGTTTCGCCTAAACTGGCAAGCTCTGGAAATTCCACGTTTGCGAGAGAGAGGAAAGACGCCCTAAAATCCTTAGCATCTCTGCCAAACTCATTTTTCAAGTTCGTTGTCTCGCAAGAGTGCTTTGATCAGGATCTCCAAGAGATCGAATCACTTGCGTCGCGTTATGGGATAAGTCCAAGAAAAATCATACTCATGGCGGAAGGGACCGAAGCGTCGATCTTGAAGGACCGCACTGCATCCCTTTCGAAGGTCTGCGAAAAACGTGGATACCGCATCACGCCACGGCTGCAGATCCTGCTCTGGGGGAATAGACGAGGGACGTGAAAATGACACTCCCGGATGCCAATCATTGAAGGAAGAAGGATAGACGCCAAGAAAAGCGGTGACCCACCTCATCTCGCAGAGCTTTGTATGAGATCTGAAAACCATCTCCTGCAGAGAGAGTCAAGCAGGTTCGCTCCAAGTGGAAGAGGGAAAACGGTTTCTGTCTCCCGGGCAAGGTACGAGTAGACCCTCTTAGGGAAATACTAGGAGGGCCCCCTCGGAGGCAACCCATGCGGCGAGCTATAGTAATTTGATGGATCCATTGAAACTATTAGTCACTTATGCAGCCTGCCGGGCACACTACGAATGAAGCGAGCGTCAAAATGAAGAGGGATTCCCGTGTACAGTTTATTGTTCACCCTAATTCCAGTTGACCTTTTTCCATTGCTGAAAGGCGAACCCTATTAGCTTATCAGTAGGTTTCTAACGAACAATTTTCCCAAGTGCCTACTTAAAATGTCAGAAGAAGATGGAGAGCTAGAGGATGAAAACGATTTCGACGACGATGACGACGATTTCGAATCTTCAGACGACGATGACGACGAAGAGTAGATTAACGTCATCATTTTGCGTGCGATGCTCATCGGTACTTTTTGAGGTGTCTTCAAGTCTGTTTTTAATCTGAGAAAATGTGCCACATCTCAACAACGGAAATTCTGCGTTGTTGAGGCCGAGAACTGCTGGTTATAATCCCAATTTTTTCTGTGATTCATTCGTTCGCCAGTTTGTCTTTTAGATCCAAATTTAGATTCTCCGAAGAAATGTCCTAGTTTATAGAAATCGCTCTTAGTCCAGTGTAAGAAAAGGCAGTGATTCTAGCACCATGTCTGCCCTAAAAATGGCCTGTACTCCGTGAATACATCCAATTTTTGTGGTTTTCACAACTGTAGGCACATCTTTTGATAGATAGCGCAATATTTAATTCAATTGTTCATGCTCTGACTTAATGATGGGGCTGCGCTCCCTGCCACGACTCGGATCGTTCTTGTTTTTCTCCCACTATAAGGGCAACTTTCCGCGGCCGAGAACCGGCGTTGTTTTCTGAGAAAGATGCCGGGGCGAATTTTGGTGGTAGGTACCAGGGGGAGCGAACTCGCACTTGCCCAGACTCGCTTGGTCACTGGATTGGTTCGGAAAACGAACTCGGATGTTCAGCTGGAAATCCGTGAGAAAATAATCCGGACATCGGGGGACGAGGGCCTTTCACGATCCGCGGGAACAGGAAAGGACGCGTTCACAAAAGAAATCGACCACTCGTTGCTCACCGGTGAAATCGATCTTGCGGTCCATAGCTTGAAAGACGTTCCTTCGGAGCGGCCATTTGAAGACGGCCTGGAAATCGGAGCTCTGCCAGTAAGGGAGTCGCCTCTGGATGTGCTGATTTCAAAAGATGGGAAGTCAACACTAGGATCCATTCGAAACAAAGCCAGAATCGGGACGAGTAGCATTCGCAGAAAGATGCAGCTCGCTGCGTACAGGCGCGACCTTGAAATTGTGGAAGTTCATGGCAACGTCACGACCAGAATCAGGAAGGTGAAAAGCGGCGAATGGAGCCTCGACGGGATCGTTCTCGCAGAAGCGGGTCTGAAGCGACTGGGGCTGGGTGACGAAATCGACGAGGTGCTTCCGACGAAAATAATGTTGCCAGCGGTGGGACAGGGGTGCCTTGCTGTTTTGGTCAGATCGAAGGACGAGGAGACTAAACAGCTCGTAAGAGGAATTGACGATCACGGAACCAGGGAGTGCGTAACCGCCGAGCGAGCATTCTCTAGGGAGTTCGGCGGCGGCTGTAACGAGCCGATTGCGGCCCTTGCAACGGTAAACGCTGGGGAGATTTTTCTGGAGGGAGCGGTGGCGAATTCCGTTTCTTCTGATAAAATCTTGGCAGAAGGAGGGGTGTTGCGAAGGTCGATAACCGGATCTTCGGTAGATCCCGAACACCTCGGAAAGAAGCTGGCTGAAGAAATGAAGTATTCGTTGGGGAAAGGAGCTTAAATCCTAGATTGTCGCAGGTGAGCCTTTCGGATCTGCCGCTGCGGGGCAGAACAATCTTGGTCACCAGAACGAAAGAAGGCAACGCATCTGAAAGAAAAAAAATCGAAGCGCTCGGCGGCAAGGTCGTGGAATTCCCGCTCATAGAGGTCATGCCTCCAAGCGATCCCGAATCGATTGACAGTGCGATACGAGATCTTGACACTTTCGATTGGATCGTATTCACGAGTCCGAACGGCGTGAGATGGTTCTTTGAAAGAATTGACAATTCTGACGCCACTAAACGCCGTGAGATCAAAGCGCGATTTGCATGTGTCGGACCCGGAACAAGGGAATCTCTGAGTGCCTGTGGGTTCGAGACCTCCGCTACTCCGGAGGATTTCCTTACCCAAAGTCTCGGGAAAAAGCTGAGGAACGATTTTGAGATGGAGGGAAGGAAAGTCTTACTCGCGCGAGCTGAAAACGCAAACCAGGAAATCTCAGTGATTCTAAAAGACGCCGGAGCTAATGTGTTCGATGCTTCAGTCTACAGGGTTGTGTCCCGGAGAAGAGAAAGCGAGTCAAGGAGCTTGGAGGAAGGGGTCACCGATATCACGCTGACCAGCCCATCCACCGTTAACGCCCTGGTCTCCAACTTCGAGCCGGCCGAGATCAAGTCGCGTGGGATTAAGATCCACTGCATTGGCCCGGTAACCTCACAGAGAGCGAAGGAAGTGGGGCTGGAGGTTGC
>JASHPQ010000123.1 GCA_030037995.1 Nitrososphaerales archaeon
TTGAACCCACAACCAATTACGGCACGTACCGCACAGGAGTGGGGAGTCGTAACAGAGGTCGTTCCAAACGGAAGAGCTCTCGCACGTGCACGAGAACTTGCGTTTTTGTACCTGAAAGCACCAGAAATAACGCGCCGGAATACTCGCGTGCATTTCATCCAGCCTTTAAAAGAGAGAATCATTCATGAAGTTGGTTATGGGCTTTCTCTCGAAGGCGCATCCGCAGCTGATCTCTTTAAATCCATCCAAATGACGCGATGAACGTGATTGATACAAGAGTGTGAACTGGAGGAGAGACAGCGAATATGAGTACTGAGGCGGACTTGATTCTAATCAACGGCCGTGTGGCGGCACTCGATGTGCGGGACGCATTCCACTCCGCGATCGTCATAAGCAACGGCCGATTCGCAGCAATCGGAACCGATCGTGAGGCACTGGACTACAAGAAACAAGGGACAAAAGTCATTGATGTGGGCGGCCGCACTGTTATCCCGGGGTTAATCGATTCTCATAATCATTTCACCCGAGAAGGTCTGAACTACAATCTAGAATTGCGCTGGGACGGAGTCAGGTCGCTCTCTGAAGGGCTCTCGATGTTGAGGGAGCAGGTGAAGCGAACACCATCACCGCAATGGGTCCGGGTTGTGGGAGGTTGGTCGGAATATCAGTTTTCTGAACGAATTACGCCTACCCTAGAAGAGGTAAATGCGATTTCTCCGACAACGCCCGTTTTCGTGATGCACCTCTACCACTGCGCTTTTCTTAATCGTGCCGCAATCCAAGCTGTGGGGTATGATAAGGAAACACCGAATCCTACCGCAGGAGAGATCCAGAAGGATAAAGACGGTAATCCTACCGGGTGGATCGTATCAAGGCCGAACGCCGGGATTCTGTATTCAACCCACGCCAAAGGTCCCAAGCTTTCCTACGAAGATCAGGCTAATTCCACACTGCAATTCATGCGCGAGATGAACCGGTTCGGAGTTACAGGCGTAGTCGATGCGGGCGGAGGTTTTCAATCCTATCCTGATGATTACAGAGCAATTACCGACCTAGCTCGGCAGAATCGCCTAACCGTACGTGTCGCGTTCAACCTTTTTACGCAACGCCCTAAACATGAGCTGGAAGACTTTACAAACTGGATTAAAACTACAAAGCCCGGTCCGATTGACGAATATCTTCGTGTTAACGGCGCAGGAGAGATGTTGGTCTATTCCGCGGCAGACTTTGAAGATTTTCCTGAACCTCGCCCGGACCTACCGAAGGAGATGGAGTCCGATTTGAAGTCTGTCGTGAGTTTACTTGCCAAGAATCGCTGGCCCTTCCGGCTCCACGCCACCTATGGAGAGTCCATCAAACGTTTTCTTAACGTGTTCGAAGAGATCAACGACGAAACGCCACTAAAAGATCTCAGATGGTTCCTAGACCATGCTGAGACAATCTCCGAGGAGGACATCCGACGCGTTGGTAACTTGGGTGGTGGAATTGCCGTTCAAGACAGGATGGCGTATCAGGGCGAAGAATTCATCAAGCGGTACGGCAAGGACGCTGCTGAGGAGTCTCCTCCAATCAGAAAGATCCTGGATGCGGGAATTCCAGTTGGTGCTGGTACTGACGCCACGAGGGTTGCCAGCTACAATCCATGGATCTCCCTCTACTGGCTTGTCACAGGCAGGACCCTTGGAGGGACAAACTTGTACTCTAAAGACACCCGGCTGGATCGCAATGAAGCTCTCAAACTTTACACGACAGGCAGTGCGTGGTTCTCGAACGAAGAAACTCTAAAAGGATCAATTGAGGTCGGCAAGTTTGCCGATCTTGCAGTTCTCTCGTCCGATTATTTCTCGGTACCAGACGACCAGATTAGAAACATCGAATCTGTTTTGACCATAGTTGGAGGCAAGGTGAGTTACGGCGCTGGCGAGTTTGAGCGATTAGCTCCTCCTCCGTTACCTGTGAGTCCCTCGTGGTCTCCTGTGGCGAAGTTCGGAGGCTTTAACCAAGGAACAAGAATGCTGACTTTAGAGGCGGCGTAATTCGGGCTTCGTTTGAGTCAGATGGCAACGTATTCGAAGGAGGTACTCAGGTTATAGAGCGGAATATCATTCCTGGGCATGAGCGACAGTACGACGATTGGCTCAAGCAGCAGATTTCATTTCAGACAATTGTACTATTGTCACAAGCAGAGAAATTATCGAGGAATCCCTTGAACTAGGAACAAAGCACAGGATTCAGATCTACGACTCGTTGTTCTTGACCCTTGCCAAGAAGTTAAGAACTCAAGTTCTGACAACTGATGAACGATTACATAACAAAATCAATGAAATCAAGGAACTACGGGGAATCTTATTTCCGATGAACTTCGAAGATTGATAGAATCAGGTTTCAAGCAAGTGATCTATACATGGGCGGCCCTCGTGTTTGGGGTTACTCCTAAATTCGTCACTTCCATGGGTGGATTGTGAGATCTCGGTCCGATTTTCAAGAATAATTTATTACGAGGAAGATAGCACACTCTTATCTTACTGAAAAATGAGCGACTCTCTGACGGAAGAGGAGCTCGCTGAACTGGTTCGTCACGGAAGGCTCAGTACTTCCAAGTCAGCGATGCAGCATCAAAAGAGAATGAAAACTCGGGAGAAACGTAATGAACGACCGGCGGCACCGCGAAGGGAGGGACCGACCCTAGAAGCCAAGTTGTCTAAATTGGATACAAAACTGGATCCTGGGTGGTTGAAGGCCCAGAAAGAAAAAGCTGAGACAAATATTGCGGCGCAACGTCTGGACAAGCGACGGAAAGAGGAAATGCAAGAAGCCTCAAAATTCTAGAAAACAACACCAAGTTGCTACGTGATTCGGAGGACGCCGCCACAATGCCTCTTTCGGTTTTCTTGCGGCGGATAAGTGAGCCCCACTCCCAGCAAGACTCTGTGCTTAATCCACTAATTCCCCATTGGAAGCGTTTGCGGTTGTTGCCGTTATAGCGCTCGCATAATCAGATGCCAACAGAACGGCTGCGTTGGCAACTTCTGGAAGGCGAGGGAGCCGCTTCGTTGCAGTGACCTGTGCCTCCAATCGTTCTACTTCCGCGGCGGTGGTCCCGTCGCGCTTGGCCAGAATTGTGAAAACCCCGTGAAGAACCGGATTGTCGGGAGTAGCGCCTGTTCGAAGACAGACTACACGGACCCCTTTTGGTCCAACTTCAAGTGCCAGCTGCCTGCAAAGAGATTCAATAGCCGCCCCTCCCACTGCGAACCCTCCCATGTTCGCCCTTGGTAGGCGCGCATTTGGAGCAGTGAGTCCAAGAATGACTCCGTTTCTTTGCCTTTCCATGATCCTCGCAGCAGCTGTCATGGTAATAAAATACGATCTCACTCTGCTGAATGCTGCGGCTGTGAACCGTTCCTCTGATAGCTCGAGTAGAGGGGTCCCCATGGCGACATCGACGCCAATTAGATTGAGTGATATGTCGATCTTGTGACTCTTTGAGAGAACCTCCCGAAGATGCTCCTCTACCGAATTTGGATTTAGGGCATCTGCCCCGGCCGCACTGGCGGATCCTCCTGCCGCAGAGATCTCTTTCACCACAGCATCGAGCGAAGATTTCGTTCGTCCCGCAAGGAAGACCTGTGCCCCTTCTCGGGCAAAAGTTCTGGCTACCGTGCTACCTACCCCGCCACCCGCTCCGTAGATTACGGCGTTCTTACCTTCAAGAAGTCCCTTTCCAACTAACATACCGCGCGGTATGTAGAACAGGATTTTTATGCTTTTTAGAGGCTTGTACAAGATATCAAACGATATATAAGATAAGAAAGCCCAAAACCGAAATCGAATGGCCAGAGTAAGAGACGCTGAAAAAACCAGGTCTCAAATATTGGAGACTGCTTTCGAAACAATTTACCAAAATGGCTTCCACGCCACGAGTATCGATGAAATTGTAGCGAAGACCAAACTTACCAAGGGGGCTTTCTTTCACCACTTTCCGACCAAGAATGACTTGGGTTATGCCCTGGCAGATGAGGTATTGAAGGATATGATACTTGACAGGTGGATTAGATCTCTTGCTTCATACAAGAATCCCGTACAAGGTATGATTACTAGATACAGAAAACTGTTGGTGGAGAACACAGATGCGGAAATGGCTCTTGGGTGTCCACTGAACAACCTAACGCAAGAGATGTCTGCCGTTGATCCCATCTTCAGGGAGAAACTCCGTCGTGTCCTGAAGGTCTGGATTGATGAGACTAGGAAGCACCTCAAAAGGGCTCAGGATGAAGGTTATTTGAAACATGATGTCGACACACGACAGGTTGCGGAATTCGTGGTGATGATGGAAGAAGGATCCGGAGCGATAATGAAGAATCTTATGGATCGAAAGGTCTACTGGGCGCTTTATGAAGGATTCAAGCAGTACCTGGAGTCGGTAAGTGCCTGATGCCATCCGCGTCACTAAACGCAGAGCGGGATAACCAAGATCAGCGCGAAAAAGGCACAAGCAAACCATGCCGCCGCGTGACCCTCGCCGGTCACTAATTTTTAGCAATGAAATTCTAAAATCCCGAGAGATCGGTCGCCTCATTTATCCTTCCACCATTACGACCTCTTTGCGACAAGCTGAAATCTTGCTCGTTCGTCCGTAAAAGCATGAATAATGCCCTAAATCCCAAGAGGTTTTTAACGGGAGCGCAACGCACACGTAGAAATCTAGTACTGTGACGCAGGCTTTCCATACAGATACTCGGGATCGGTTCCGAGATAGCCCCGTCCGCCCCTCGCTTTCACGTATCCGTCGTACGCCAAAAAGATGCCGACGACCAGTTCGAGCAAACCGAAGGTAAAAAATCCCAAGACAATGTATACAATAAGCACGATCACCACGAAGAAAATCGTCTGAATGCCAAGCACCTTCTTGTAACCCAGGTACAGGTACCCAACGCCGAATAGGAAGAAATTCAGGATGGCAGCGATTATGGGGCTCTTCCTTTCGACCGGATTTGATGGAGGAACAGATCTAGCGGCCGCGGCTGTCAGGGGATTGCCGCATGAAGAGCAAAACGTAGCATTGTCCTGATTTGCAGCGCCACACTTTGGACAATACATAGACAAAACAGTCGTTATTGTAGGGGAGATTTTAAGTTCTCCCGAGCCGAATTTATTCACAGAAAGACACGACTCGGCGATCGACGAACTTTCCAGCGGGAAGCTCTTAGAGCAGCTTCTCAAGAGTCAAAACTCGGAATTTACGCGGGACGCGTACGAGGTCCGAAAACTAAACTACACATAGTACTTTCGAATGTCAAGCTCACTCGCTTTCCCCGGTCTTTTCTCTTCGTAACATAGCTATTGGCTTATTTCTTTCCTGAAAAGTGTCCGTTCTGCTAGCAAGAACGGGGTTCACGGTATCTAGAACCAAATACAGCTGGTTCTCACATCCGAGAATCGTGTGCCGGTCCATTATTGCATCAGGAAATCCCTTCACTTCGAAAGGTGTGATCGAGTTTTGTGACTACGTCAAAGGTCGGTCGGAGTAACATAGGATGCAGCACGACTCCCTTGAGGGAAACAAGGGGCAAGCCAAAGAGCTGCTTCAACGATCTTCTGCAAGAAGAGTTCCACAGTGGTTTGCAAGCCACTTTGGTCTCGTAATTTTCCTTTCTACTCTCTGCGCATATCTCGCTTCGCTGAACGGCGTTTGGGCAACCGATCACTCGACAGCGATTGTTGAATTCCAGTACGCTCTCTACTCGCAGCACTCGTTAATCCTCGGGAAGGTTGGCTCATTTAATCCCGTAAGCGTAGACGTCTTCCAGTATCAGGGAAATTACTTTATGGCAAACGCACCCGGCGTGGCGTTCTTCACGTATCCTTTCGTCGCCATCGCCTTCGCGATCTACGGTCACTTTTCGCAATTCGGTTACGTGCTAGTTCTAACTGAAATTCCGATCGCGATTGCAAATTCTGTCGCAGCGTATCTCGTTTTCAAAATCAGCAGATTTTACTTCAGCAAGGAGGTCTCGTTTTTTCTCGCGTTTGCCTACGCGTTCTCGACTATAAGCTGGCCGTTTGCAACGTATCTCTTCCAGAGCGATGTTTCTGCAATGCTCGATCTTGTCGTGGTTTACCTCGCAGTAAAGGCATCACGCATGGAATACTTTGCTCGAATAGATGGCAGCCGAACTGGAAATACACTCGTCATCTCACTACTAATTGGCCTAGCCGTCACTTGCGCAACGGTTACGGACTACGTTAATGGCATATTGATTCCGATAGTCGGATTGTATCTAATCGTTATGTTCAGAAAGACGGCCTGGAAAAACAATCTGAAACTTTTTGGGGCGTTTATCGCCGGTTCCGCAGGTACAACTTCTCTACTGCTCGGGACTTACAACTATCTCAGCTTCGGAAAGATTGTGGTAAGCTCCGAGCAGCTCTACCTACACAGCTCTTCGCTCTTTGGGAACTTCTCGACTCCGGTCTATCTGGGAATGCTGCTTAATCTGATAACTCCAATGCGCGGGCTGTTTTTCTTTTCGCCGGTTTTGATTTTCGGTTTCTGGGGCTTGTGGAAGATGATGCGTACCTCGATTTTGGACAGAGAATCACTACTATTCCTTTGCGTTTTCCTTGGAATATTCATGCTTTATTCGGCGTGGTACGACGCGGACGGTGGATTGTCCTTCGGCCCCCGTCTGATCATCCCATCGATTCCCTTCCTACTAATACCGGCGGGATTTGTTATTTCCAAGGCAAACGGAAAACAATCGTACTCTCTCGTCTACTTGCTTTATGCGGCTGGGGTTTTGGTGAACGGCAGTGCTGCATTTGTTGGAG
>JASHPQ010000124.1 GCA_030037995.1 Nitrososphaerales archaeon
GATCGTCTCGCAGAGTGCTCGGCCCACCTCTTTAGTGCTCGAACTTCCTCCGATGTCCGGTGTCTTTATGCCAGCTCCGGCAACAGCGGCGATCGAAGATTCGAGGCATCTCGAAGCCGCGGCGCAACTTTCGTCGCTCCTCTTTGAGGAGAGCCAGTCGAGCATCATCTTCACAGAAAACAGCATCGAGAGTGGATTGGCTATCCCTTTCCCGGCGATGTCCGGGGCACAACCATGCACTGGTTCGAACACCGCAAAATCGTCTCCGAGATTCCCCGAGGACGCCAGCCCCAACCCTCCAACGACCTGAGAGGCCTCGTCGGAGAGGATGTCCCCGTACATGTTGGAAGTGACGATTACGTCAAAGGACTCGGGGCTTCGTACCAAGTTCATTGCTGCTGCGTCAACGTACATCGAGGAATACCTGACTGAGGGAAAACTTTTCGAGATAGCCTCGCAAGATCGCTGGAAAAGGCCGTCCGACTTGGGCAGAACGTTGGACTTTTGCACGCATATAACGCTGGGCTCCCTCGACTGTCTTTCTTTGTCCGATCTTCCCGCCACGCGAGATAATGCTAATTCGAATGCCGCGCGGGCGATGCGTCTGCTCGCCTCCTCCGTCACCACTTTCAGGGCAACCGCTCTCCTTCCCTCCATTTCTTCGAACTCGCGCGATACATACAAGTCTTCGGTGTTCTCCCTGACGATGACGAGATCCACTCCATGGAATTTGCTGTCGACGAAGTGATAATTCTTCGCAGGCCGAATGTTGGCGTAGAGGTTGAGCTGCTGTCTCAGGAAAATAATCGTCTGAAGAGCTGTCTCCCCCACCGGTGCCTTCAGACATAGGTCGGACTCCCGGATTACAGAATAGCTTGATCTTGGGAGGGCTTCCCCAAACTCGCGAAGAACTGCGTCTCCTGCCGGCGCAGGAACAAAGTCGAAGGCGATCTTGAAACACTCGCCAAGAACCTCAATCACCGACCTGGCTGCTGCGAAGATTTCCGGGCCGATTCCGTCGCCCTGAATGTAGGAGATCCTGTATGCTCGACTCAACTTTTACTTACATCTCTCCTTCATTAGTTTAGTTGGTTGGGGCGATCTTCATCTTCTGCGTGTTCGATCGGGCTTTTCTCAACATGACCTCATTGAACCCGCTTATTAGGGCGTCCACGCTGGTCATTACGATATCCGTTCCCGTGGAAGATGCTGTCGTAATGTTGCCGTCTTCGTCTTCAATTTTCACAACTACTTCGGCTTCGGCGTCGGTCCCACCCGTAATAGCCTCCAGCTTGTACTCGCGAAGCCTGATTTTCGTAAAACGGTCTGTAACCGTTTGGATCGCCTTTATCACGGCGTCCACCGGACCGGTTCCCGTTTCAGCGACGGTCATGGTCTGGTCTTCACCGATCGTGAGCCGCACCGAGGCCGTCGGTACCGTCTTGATTCCCGTGATCACTGCCAGATCTGTTACCTTGAGAAAGGGGTTTCCTCTCTCCAGCCCGATCACTTCCCTAGCAATCCTGTCAAGATCTACGTCAGTCACGCCCTTTCCTTGGTCGCCGATCACCTTGACTCTTTGGACAATTCTTTTGATCTCGTCGCGAGAAGCTTCTATACCAAGGCTCTGCAGCTGCGCGGCAACCCCGTGAGATCCCGCGTGCTTCCCAGCTTGGATCCTGCGGTGAGCTCCTACCAGCTCAGGCTCCATCGGCTCATAGGTTGCGGGGAGATTCAAAACCCCGTGAGTGTGGATCCCGGATTCATGGCCGAACGCATTTTCGCCAACAACTGCCTTGTTGGGCTGTACGAAGATTCCGGATTCTTTCGCAACAAATCTGGAGGTGGAATACAGGAGCTTTGTGTTTATCCCGGTTTCAAAGTTGTAGAGCCTAGAGACCGCCATGACAAACTCTTCCAGAGAGGCATTTCCGGCCCTTTCCCCTAGTCCGTTAACCGTGACATGCGCCTGGTCAGCGCCGGCTACAATACCGGCAAGGCTGTTCGCTACTGCGAGGCCGTAGTCGTCGTGGCAGTGAGTACTTAGCGGCACCCGAACGTTTGCCCGGATGAATCTAATCAAGTCCGAGAAAGTTTCCGGGGTGGCAGTCCCCACGGTGTCCGGGACATCGATCCGTTCGGCGCCCGCAGCTTCAACAGCTTTCAAGACCTCGGCGAGGAATGTCCTCTCTGATCGAGTCGCATCCTCCGCGGAGAACTCGACGCGGATCCCGTGCGCTCTGGCATACTCGACGCCCTCTACTGCCGCTCTGTACGCGGCCTCGCGCGTCATATTGAGCTTGTACTGCAGATGCAGATCAGAAGTCGCGATGAACAGATGCCCGTAGGCAATGTCGCATTCGATCAGCTTATCAATGTCCGACTTTTCAACACGCGAAAGCGCGCAGATCTGTGATTTCAATCCCAGTTTGTTGATTGCCTTCACTGATTCGAGCTCGCCATCGGAGACAATTGGGAAGCCCGCTTCGATGACATCCACACCGAGTATGTCCAGTGTTTTCGCGATCTCTATCTTTTTCTCGACTGTCAGAGACACCCCAGGAGTTTGTTCGCCATCGCGCAGTGTCGTGTCAAAGATCCTGATGCGCCTCCCGCCGGTCCTCTGCACTGTGGACACCTCTAGAGTCCTCTCCTTAACGCGGTCAGGCCGGTTCTGACTATCTCCTTTACTGCACCAGATTTGGAAGCTTCAATGATGAAATAGTCTATTTTCTCCGGAGTGGCAGTATATTCTACGACGAGTGAGTCCTTTGAGATGTCCACGGCCTTTGCCCCGAGATTATTGGAGAGATCCAGAATACCGTTCCGAGCCTTGTTGTCCCGAGTCTCGAACTTTACCAGCGCGAGTTCGCGAGCAACGGCGTCCTCATGCGCCATGGTGCCCACTTCGATTACATCGATCATCTTCTCCAGTTGCTTTACCAAAAGCTGCAACGCTTGATCATCCCCATCTGGAATTATGGTCATTCTCGCAAGGTCCGGAGAGGAAGTCTCGCCGATAGAAATGCTCGTTATGTTGAACCCCTTTGCCCTAAACATTCCAGAGATCCGGTGAAGGACTCCGCGTTGGTTTTCAACGATGGCGTAGACAATTTGTTTTGTGGCCTGCTTTCTTTGGTCGTTCAGGACCACTTCCTCTCCGCTGGTGTTGGAAGGGATATGTCCAACAGCAGCTTCCGCCGGTCTCGCCGACATGCTCACGCAACCACCATGTCCTTTAGGGCAGTCCCTGGTACCACGAACGGAAAGACATCCTCCTCCGGCGAAATTGGAACGTCAATGACCGTTGTCACGTCACTTCGAAGGCCAAGCTTCAGCGCGCGGGCGAACTCGTCAATGGACTGCGCTCGGAGGCCCTGAGCCCTGTAGGCTTCCGCTAATTTGACGAAGTCAGGTATCCCGTATAGTTTGACGCCGTGATAACGCCTCTGGTAAAACAACCTCTGCCACTGCGCGACCATCCCGAGCATCGTGTTGTTCATTATCACGACGATTACCGGGATGTTGTCTAAAACGGAGGTAGCAAGGGCAGCTTCGGTCATGTTAAAGCTACCGTCGCCCGCAATATCTAGAACAGCTCTTGATGGAGCGGCCACCTTTGCACCTACAGCCGCTGGGAAGCCAAACCCCATGGTGCCGAGGCCCGTAGAGCTGAAGAAAGTTCCTGGCTCGATTACGTTGAAGTGCAGCGAGGTCCACATCTGACACTGTCCAACTTCAGTAGTGACGATTGAGGAGCTAGGCAGAATTTCTCGGAGCTTCTTGAGAACACTCAGAGCGCTTATCTTGGTCATGTCAACCTTCCACTCGTTCTGGCAGCTATCCTTTACTTCCGCGAATTTCTTCTGCCACTGTTTAATGTCGTTTTTTCGCGCCCGTCGCACGATGGCCTCCACCATCGCTTGCAGGGAGGGTTTCACGTCTGCGACGATGCCGAGATCTACCTTTTTGTTTTTGTTGATCTCTGAAGGATCAATGTCAACATGAATTACTGTGGTCTTTGGAACAAAATCGCTGACCTTACCAGTGGACCTGTCTGAAAATCTGGTTCCGACTGCGAGAAGCACGTCGGCATCCAAGATGAGTCTGTTCGCCTCGAGATGTCCGTGCATCCCGATTGGGCCGAGAGCGAGCGGATGGGTTTCGTCGAAAACTCCCTTGCCCTTAAACGTCGTCGCGACCGGGCACATCAATATCTCCGAGAGAGCCTGCAGCTCGGAAAAGGCCCCCGCGATAGCGACGCCTCCACCGGCTAAGATAAGCGGCCGTTCCGCGTTGAGCAGGGCGTCGACAGCCTTTTCGATCTTTGTCGGATCCGGCTGAACGGCCGGGTTGTACCCACGGAGACTGACCTTCTCGGGAAAAACCATCTCCGCCTCCCGGGTCTGGACATCTTTGGGAATGTCGATCAAGACGGGACCGGGCCGGCCGCTGGCAGAGATGTAAAAAGCCTTCTTGACAACGCCGGGGATTTCCGCAGGATCCAGCGGTTGAAAAGCGTACTTGGTTATGGGAGTGGCAACTCCCATTATATCGCATTCTTGAAATGCGTCTTTTCCTATGGAGGATGTCGCGACTTGCCCGGTGATTGCGACGAGGGGGATCGAGTCCATGTAGGCGGTCGCGATTCCCGTGACCAAGTTCGTAGCTCCGGGGCCCGAGGTCGCGAGGCACACTCCAGGCCGCCGGGCAACCCTTGCAAAACCATCCGCCATGTGAGCAGCCAGCTGCTCATGTCTCACAAGGATGTGTCGGATCTCAGAGCTGTACAGATCATCATAAATGGGAAGGTTTGCACCACCGGGCATTCCAAAAAGTACACTAACTCCTTCCTCCTGAAGCGCTTTGATCAGCGCCTTTGATCCGGTTAGTCGAGACATTTGTCTATCTACACTCCACTATTGCATTTATCCCCCAGAGAGATTCTTTATTATTGGAAAAAGAATAACGCTGGGGCCTAGGCCACAATAAGCGGCAAGCTCAACACTCCGAAGGACAAGCAGAGCTGTCCCTCAAAAGAAAAAGATGAAATGACGCCAGATTGCTTGCCGGGCATTTCTTAGCGAATCTTTACGTCATTATTGTAATTATTTAAAATTAGCGAGTAAGTACTTGAGAATCCTTCAATGACGATTCCGCTCGGGAATCATTGAGGCGAAAGGCCATGAGGTTCGGTTTTATCCAAGACGATGTTGTAATCGAGTTGGCCCGCCCAAATTTCAATTCTTTTAACCGTAGCTTTCTTTACTCAATTTCAATAGTCTTGAGTTACTCGGGCGGATCTGGGAAATCTTTTGGTAACAGAGGGTCTGCGTCACAGCGGAAAGATAAGAAGAAGAAACAAGAGTTCCACAAACACAGACTCAAATTTACTCCTGAGGAACACCAGAGCCTAGATCAACTCAAGGGTCGAGTTTCGAATGGGTTACAGAAGCTGGGAACGCAGGTTTTTTCAGCCGACCCCGGTGGATATGGACTTCAAAACTGGTTGACGAGCTTCAATCTTCTTTTAGACGACTTTGAAGAAAAGTGCAGTGCCGCCAGTCTTCCAAAGGAGTATTTTGAGGCGCGATCGCGGCTAACATCACGGCTTCTGGAACCTGTGGACACCACTGCTCAGGATTCACAAATAGAAATCTTGGGCAAGGAAATTGCCTCCATAGAAGAAAGGATCGCGGAGGTCGTCCAGAAGTCAGAAAGGGCAGCAGTGGAGGGGTGGCACGAAGATGATGCGAAAATTGTTCGCCTGAAAAAGGAGCGTACCCAGACAGATTCAGAGCTTGACGTGGCTAGGACAGAGCTAGATGAAGCCAGGAAAAAGGCAAACCGGTCAATGCTGAAGCGGCTATTTTCCGGGACGGATGTGCTAAAGCCGTGGCAGACGAAAGTGGATTCGCTTGTTGAGAGACGGGAAGAGATTGAAGAAAATCTCCATTCGCTTGAGGAGGATCGCTCTAAGAGGCAGAGCGAGGTGAAGAAGCTTGATTCAGATATTTCGATTTTGCGTGGAAATCTTGAAGAGCTTAAGGGAAAACTGGGCGAAATAGAAGCTCAGAAGCTCGAAGCAATGCAGATCGCCGAAAAAAGAAGCGAGATCACGAAATCCATGGCGGAGATGATTTCCTCATTACATTTCAGCGATCCACCGCCCGACGAAGGCCCAAAAGACGGCTCCGGGTAACGCCCTAAAGTGCCTATTTTTAGACTGCGCAACCCAGTGAACAAAGAAAAAGAAGGATTCTAGTAATCCAAGGTTTCCCGGAATTACTAGATCTCTAGGAAAATAATCTGCTCTGCCTAAAAAACTCGAAAGTATTTCGCTATTTTTGAATCTAGGCGGATTCCTCTTCGCTGCTCTCCGACATGGATTCGGTCATCGAGGAATGATCCTCAGACTCCGATTCGGATGAAGATTCAGAACCCCCGGCGGCCGATGCGGCACCACCAGTTACAACTGTCGCGCTCGCAAATCTTGGACCGACTCTATCCACTTTGATTTTGACCTTCTGTCCGACCTTTGCTCCTTGTACGAAGATCACGAAACCTTGGACCTTTGCGACTCCGTCGCCCCGTCTCGATAGTTCAGTGACTTCTACGTCGTATTCCTTTCCTACTTCTACTGGTTTTGGACCCATTGGAGGCCTGCTTCCACCGAATCCGCCCCTGTTTCCTCCGTAACCGCCTCTGTCGCGGTCTCTTCCGTAGCTCATGTTATAGTTACGCTCGGACCGTTTTTTTCTTGCCACGATATAAGGAAAGCTACTCAGATCTCAAGCGAAACTTGGGGGATATCAGTAAGAATTCTACTCGAAAGTTTTTTCGCTAGGAATTAGAAGTCAGAGGCCAAATCACTTTCGTTTCGAGTTCTCACAAGAGTCTGGATCTGAACGCGTGATGGAAAAGATGTAAATATGAAAAAATCTATTGGCATAGGTTTGAACTGAGAAGCAAATTGAAATACGCATGTACTCAGTGCGAGCGGACCTTTCATGAAAAGGGGGACGCAGATGCGCACGAATACGAATCCGGGCACAAGGTCGAGTTGCAAACGGGCGCGACCTATTGGGGAGCTCATCTAGTTACCGTTTAGCAGACTGAAGTTCTTTCGTTAGAACCTTTGAGATCTTTCCTTCTCGCGACAGAAAACGGAAGCATTCGGTTCGCCGTGATGAGGATCCGGAGAACCCATCTCTCTCTTTTTTCCATTATCGACTGAAACGTTCTTCAGTGAGAGGAACGTACTGAGATAAGCTCTCGATCTAAAATAGATCAAGTCCTGGGGCGTTCTTAGAATCTTGTCTGATACGGAAACCCTTCCTCCTACGGAGAGCTTTCTGCCGAAGCTACCGATCTTCAACATTCTCGGAACCATCGATTTCAGTGACCATTTTGTCATCCTGGGGGATGTTGGCACAGGAAAAACCACAGTTACCCCAGTGTACGAGTACAAGACCGCGTGTAGCGGAAACAGGGAGATCGTAATCAGGGAACCTTCTCGAGCGGCGTGTAACGCCCTTTACTACTCGTTACAGGCGCTTTACCCGGATCTCAAAGAGGAGCTCGCGGTGATCACGAAAGACACCAAGATTAACGTGGATCGGGGAAAGATCAAAATCGTCACCGACGGAGTTTTGCTGCGGATGCTGGCAGAGAACTCTCTGGAGAACGTTTCCATATACTTCGACGAGAGTCATCAGATGACTTCACAGCTTGAACTGTGCATGTCGCTCGCGAAGAAAAATAATCACATGGGCCGGCGCAATCTTTTCCGAATCATGAGCGCAACGATCGACCCGGCCGAGTTTCTCTCTTTCATGGAAATCAAGAATCTTCATACTATTTCCGGGAGGAGGTTCCCGGTTTCGATCGAGCTCGAGATGGCGAAAGACAACTTCGAGATGCAGGACAAGCTCTCGTACTATCTATACTCGCAGCCTGAAAGCGAGTCTTGGCTTGTGTTTCTTCCCACGAGGCGTCTCGTGGAGAAGTTTGCCAGGAGCTACGGCGGAGTCTTTCTTCACGGCGGCCTGGAGGGTTCGGAGGTAAATAAAATCCAGCAGAGAGCGGAGCTCGACAAGAACCTCAAGATTTTCGCTACCAACGTAATCGCGTCATCTGTAAATCTGTACGTGGACAATGTCCTGATCTTCAATGAGACAATCCAGGGCAGGGATAAATTAGGGCACAAAGTACTGGAATACAAGTCTATAGACAACAACTCCCTTCTCCAGATGATCGGTAGGATTGGCAGGTTCAAGCCCGGACGGGCGGTGATTTTGAGCGACGTTCCGATCCCCAAGACAATTTTGCCGAAGAAGGTGTTCAAGTCGCTCGAAAGAGAAACACCCTTCGATCTGGTGCTGCTCATGGCAAAGTACGGTCTGAAGCTCCGTGAGCAAGAATTCATGTCAAAGCTGAACATGGGCGAGCTCGCATTCGCTGAAAAATGGCTGTTTGAGATCGGCGCGATTCGGGAGGAGACCCATGAGATAACGGAAAAGGGAATTCTGATGAGCGAGATCCCGTATGATCCAGATTTTTCCCACATGATCTCGGAAGCACTGGTGCGCGGTGACTACGATGTAGCTCGCTTT
>JASHPQ010000125.1 GCA_030037995.1 Nitrososphaerales archaeon
AGCGAGAATATGGGGGAGGCGAGATCTGCCAGCTTCAGATGAGTCTCGATTGTGCCTTTACCATACAGCTCTAGGAGGTCTCGGAGGCTGGCGAACCCTCCCAGTTTTTCAGATTCGACCCATGCAAAGCCAAATTTGGTTTTCTGAAATAGACGAAGCAACCCGGAAATTTTACTGTCAACGTCTATAGTTGAGAGTTCAAGAGCCGCTTTCCTGGCTGGCAGTTTCAAAAAACTGCCATAATCCCTAGGCCGGGTCTCTAGAAGCTTGGAGAGACATGAATAACCGAAAACCGCGAGACGTTTTTTCTGCAAGGCTTTGAACTCAATAGGGAGCGCATCGATCTGATGGAATCTCAGAAGAGATACCGCCAAGAGCATCTCCGTGGCGGGTTGCACGACCGGATAGCTTCTCTGAAAGACTTGGGGCAGTGCTTCGCCAATTTGCACGAGTTAAGCATTCCCATGCTCTAGCTCTATTAGCGTTTCCGGAACTGGTGTCGGGCTGAGGAATTATAGAAATTCTCATAAGATATGTGAGTCAAGGCGAAAAGTGTGATCCAGCTTCAGTTCAGTGTCACCCCGGAAAGCTGGATCGATAGTCTCTGCCACAACGAGTCGGCGATCGTCCGGGTGTTGAGCATGAAGCCCCACGATTCCGACCAGAATGTGACTCATTTTGTAGAAATAACCTCAGAAGCTGTGAACGCCGAGGAGCTGAAAAAGCAGCTGAGAAAATGCGGAGACGTTACTGGAAGTGACGTCGCAGCCGTGGGATCAAACCGGTTGGTTGGTGCCGTTACGAGCAACGATTGCATCGTCTGTGCGCTGATCCTCCATTCGCAGACTGGCTACTTTATTGGGCCCGCAGCGACAGAAAGTGATTGCCAGATGACCTACAAGCTATTCATGAACGGCGAAGGGATTCCGAGCTTTCTACACTCTCTTTACGAGCAAGGGATAATTTACAAAATCGCAGAGATAGCAAAGATGACAGCGTCAAGAGCACTCACCTCGAAGCAGGAGCGAGTCCTAAAGACTGCGCTCGAGCTTGGATATTACGACTATCCCAAAAGAGTCACCACGGACGAACTTTCAAAAACTGTCGGCCTCGCTCCAAGTACAGTCTCGGAGATCCTCAGAAGGGCAGAAAAACGGATCATCACAGGATACTTTGGAAGCTCCTGATTCTGTCGGACATACGAACTTCGGATAAGTCGGAAACTCCTGCCTGCTCATTTTCATGTCCCGTATACGTTCGGGACTATATCCAATAATGGGCTCGTCCATATGTGAGTCATAGAAGGAAATGGGAAAAGATGGAAGTCTCTGATGAGTGTAAAGCAATTGAAGTTGTAAAGGCGCTTTCGGATGACTATTCTCGAAAGATCATACTTTCGATCGTATCAAACTGTCTTCCAATTGAGGAGATTAGCAGAGAGCAGAATATCCCGATAAGCACTTGTTACAGGAGGGTCCACGAAATGCTGCGCTTTGGAGTGATCAGGCCTGCACAAACCATAATTCGCGAAGATGGTAAGAAGTTCGTTTGTTACAAGTCAGCAATCAAAAACGCCACAATACAGCTGGATTCCGGCGAGCTCAAGGTGGATGTCGTGCTCAACAGAGATCCTGCTGAAAAACCGCTGGCTTCAGAGATCCCCATGAAAGTCGAGGCCACAGATTCCCGTGTGACTCAGAAGATCTTGCCAACCCTTTTCAAAGCCTAGGAATTTGACACAAATTAAGCTCTCTCGGTGGGTTCTTGGAAATCGATCAGCTCGCCGAGTACTAAAGCTAGTTTTTCGAACGCCTGGCACATGCTTTGATGATGCATGATTGCCTCGCAAGAGAAGAACACTAGGAAGTAACGATTCGGAAAAAGTAACCGAGTTAGAAAACGATCAACTAGCTTTTATCTAATTGGCAGCGGAAATCAATTCCTTTCGTGGGGCACGAACCTTGCCCTTACAAGCTCTTGAAGATAGCTAACCTGGACCGGCTCGGCTCTGATGATATCGCTAGAAGTGATTATGCCCACAACTTTTCCTTTCTTGATGACCGGCAATTTTGATACGTTGTGTTGGGTCATCATCTTCGCTGCTTCTTCAACTGGAACGTCAGGATCGATGGTCAAAACAGGTGCGGTCATTACTTCCTTACATGATACTTCCCTAGCATCAACTCCAAGGAGAATCGCTTTTCTTAGAATGTCTCCCTTGGTTATCACTCCCACCACCCTCTCATCCTCTTTCACGATAACGCTACCGACTTTATGTTTGAGCATTCGAGCCACTGCCTCGCTCAGCGTCTCGTCAATCTCACCCTCGACGAGATCTGTAGACATGAGGTCAGAGACTTTCAAGGAGGAGAGTGATTCCGCCAATATTGCAGTTACCTAATCCTATCAGCGAGAAATTCGAATGGTTTGATCAGCCTGTTGTGGGCGTTTAAGGAGGGAATTGGAGTCCTCTGGCAATGTAGAAATGTTCAGACGTTTTCGTTCATCGATAAATCTTCTTATCGCATCATTCACAATTTCCGC
>JASHPQ010000126.1 GCA_030037995.1 Nitrososphaerales archaeon
CATCGATCCGGGTACTGGACGACGGTGCGCCACCAATCGTGGAGAAAGGTCTTGAAACGCCGTTCAAGCAGGGAGAATACTACGTGTTCGACGTTGCAGATGATATTGCAAGGTACTGGAACAAATTAGCTCCTGCCAAAAGAGCCGAGCTCTCTAAACAATCGAGAAAAACGAACAAAGACCTCAGGCTCATTCTCCATCCGTACGTCCACAAACCGCGTACTACAAAGTAATTGGAGTAATAAAAAATTCTCAGCGCTTCCTCAACGAAGCTGACTGGACGATAGGGCACATTCTCTTTTTTCGATTATTGACCTTCCAAATAGGAATTGTAATTTACTCGGATTAAGATCACTGATAATCTAAATGGTCAGTTACAAATCGACCAGTTGTACCATTGGCGATCACGCGGCTTGCACTTTTGCGACTAATTGTCGGTGCTACTGTCACAACCTGGAAAGACAAAAGGTGCAGCTCGAACACTACATGACACTGGACTGTAAGTGGGGGAAACATAAGGAGTGTAGAGACGATCAGGGAAAGTGCTCCTGTGCATGCCACCGATAGGAGAGTGAGTACTGTATGCCTTCCTCTTTTAAGCTCTCTAGGTGTCTTAGGAAATAAATTAGAAAAGATAAAAGTTTCACGACTCTGAATGAAGCTAAAGAGGGCTTTCATTGCGCGATTGAAATTCAAAAATTCCTGCACGATTACAACGTCTCGACCGGTGAAGAATGGAAGATTAAAATCAAGATCGGCATCCATTCGGCGATGTGGTACGCAAAGGAAAGGACATTCTAGGAGATGCGGTCACCATCGCCTCCAGAATTCAGCTTCTAGCGAATCCTGAAGGTATCTATGTATCAGAGCAAATATTGTCGCTCAGATCACACTCAAAATGTCGCAAAGCCGTGGGACTATAAACAAACTGACGCTAAATTTGATAGAACTAAAGGATCTAAAATCATAATAGTTCTTATTCTGAATCTCCTTATGAGCCGCGCTCTTTTGGGTTGGCAGCTTCAAAACCTGATATTACATCTTCCAATGATCTAGAAGCCATCGACCTAGTGCGTGGTCTGAACGAAATTGAACTTTCGAATTATGGAGTCATCGGCGGAATAGTAAGGTACTCGCAATCTGCTCGAAATTCAATGAAGGACGCAAAGCAGAGAGTTGTGTCGAGTCTCACTTCTCAGCCGTTCGGTTGTGATAATTATCTCATTTGGGCACCTCCTGGTAGCGGTAAGAGCTTCTTCGTCCAAGAGATCGCAAAATCACTTGGCAGCTCGATCTACTACAGAGAGCTGAACCTGGCTCAGCTCAATGAGCGGGAATTTCGATCTGTTCTTTCAGAAATTGAGAAACTGGATAAACCGCGATTGTGTTTCATAGACGAAGCAGACTCAAAGCCAACCGAATCGTGGCCGTACGAAGCTTTGCTACCTTCACTCGAGCCTCCCGCGAGAAGAAAGACCATCCGAACATGTTTCATTCTCGCAGGCAGTTCTGGGAATTCCTTGGCAGAGATGAAAGAGAACATTTTAAAACGCCCTAAAGGATCTGACCTTTTGAGTAGGATACCTCCAGGTAACGAGTTTGTTATTGAAGGCCTTGGCTTGGGAGATAGACTTCTAGTCGTCTCTACCCAGTTTCTCAATGCTGCAAAAGATTCTGGACGAAATGTGAACGAAGTTGAAAAAATGGTACTCTACTATGTTGCATCTAATCCTCGGTTGAAAAGCGCTCGACAAATCAGACAGCTGGCAGTCCGCTGCATTGAACGCATGCCAGCGGGAGAAGAACGAATCAAATTTGATTATCTCTTCGATGCTGGAGATCCAGAAAATAAGGAATTTTGGGTAAAAACTGGAGAACTGAGAAACGAATTTGTAAGGACGTTTGTCAGACTAGAAGCCGAAGAAGGCGGTCAGAAAGGATCCACTACACAGCACAAACGTTCGCGAATTCATGAAAAACCCGTTCTCAAAGACATGACTCAAAGAAAAAATCGTATCGCAGTCCTTCCGTTCACAAACATTAGTCCTGACCCTAAGGATGAATACTTTGCTGACGGAATGACGGAAGAACTGACCTCTACCATATCCAGGATTAGCGGTCTGCATGTGATTTCCAGAACCTCTGCAGCTCAATACAAGAATGTCTCCAAGGGGATAGCAAATATCGGAAAGGAGTTGAATATCGGATCGTTGCTTGAGGGAAGTGTTCGCAAAGCCAACGATCGCGTTCGAATTTCAGTTCAGCTCATAGATGTCCAGACGGATGAGCACATCTGGGTTGAGAACTATGATCGTAAATTCGAGGATGTGTTTGCAATTCAGACCGAGATTGCCGAAAGAGTTGCAAATTCGTTGAGGGTGCAGCTGCTCACGGGCGAGAAAAGGCAGGTAGCTAGAATTACCACTCACAGTTCTGACGCGCACATGCTGTATTTCAAAGGTCGCTTCTATTGGAGGCAAAGAACCGATGAAGGATTATCTAAAGCGATTGAAAGCTTTCAGTGGGCGATCGATGTAGATGCGAACTATGCTCTGGCCTATTCCGGACTCGCAGATTGTTACACCGCTCTAATTACCTATGGCCATTCAACTGACAGCGAGACCTTTGCCAAGCAACGAGCTGCTGCGGGGCGGGCCGTGGAACTAGACGGCACACTGGCAGAAGCTCACAATTCGCTTGCGATTTCATTGACGCAAAAAAACGAATTCGAAGATGCCGAGAAAGAATTCAGGCTTGCTATCGAGTTGAATTCGAATTACTCGACAGTCCACCACTGGTTCGCCCAAGTACTTGCGACATTGGGTAAATATGAAGATGCCATCAAAGAGGCAGAGAGGGCACGTGATCTGGATCCTTTGTCTCCGACAACTTTCATGACATTGGGATGCGTGCACATATTAGCTGGGCAGCCTGAGAAGGCGATAAAGGAACTGGTAGGCTTCAGAGATATGGATCCTAACTATCTTCCGGTAAACCTCTGGCTCGGTCTTGCTTACGTGGCGGATTCGAGGTTTAAAGAGGGTCTCGAGATGATCGCAACGACGGTGCAACATCTCCCAATTGGAAAGCTGGCGCTGGGTTACGCCTATGCTAAAGCGAACATGCGAAGTGAAGCACTAGCGACTCTATCGGAACTGGAAAAAACAGGGACTGACGAATACGCGAAAGCAGGAATCGCCGGTATTTACCTTGCTCTGGGGATGCGCGAGGAGTCCTCCCTGTGGCTCGCCAGAGCTTTCTCCAAAGATGGTTTGAGCTCGACTTTCCTCCTCCGACTTTATCCATGGTTCACCGGCGTTGATACTGGATAGCCTTATGAGAAAACTGAAGGCAAATCTTATGGTGGACTTGAGCCCTCGCCGACTACCGTGCTCCATCTTCGAACTCTCCAACTCTTGATCAATCCGTTCTTCACATAATTGTCGTTTTTGGCAAATTCCTCTGCCGCTCCCGGATGCGAGCCAGAAAAAACCAAGATGGCCCCGTCGACTGGATCGACGAGATCTCCCGCCAAAATAAGCTCTCCCCTCGCGAGAGCCTTTCGTGCAAGCTCTATGTGCTCGGTTCTGAACGGGCCTCTTTTTTCCAAATAATTCTCAACCACGTCATAAAACAACAAGTAGTGCATTGCCCCTCAACGAACCCAACTGTCTGATGGTGTTAAAAGATATCTGAAAAAGATTCGAAATTATTGGTCTAATGGTTAAGGAGTTCAGTAGCGGCCCGTTCGACGGCTTTCGGAGCGCTCGCATCTAGCAGAGGCTCATTTTGATGCCCCAGTAGCAATTTGTCAAAGTGCAGTTTCGCAATCCTTCTCGCTGATATCCCGGCCACCACCGGATCTATGGAGACTTCCGTTGGTAAGAACAGTCCATCAGTTTTCAACACCCCCCTGAAAAGAAAATCCCCGCCAATTATCGCCCTTTCCTCTTCCGAGTAAAGTGAGATGTGGCCCGGCGTATGGCCCGGTGAATGGATAACCTTGAGATGTCCGACCGAATCTCCATCACTCAGAAGATGATCGACTAATATCGGATCCCTGGCAAGGCTCCCGAATTTCTTAGCGACGCGATCCTCACTTACACCAAGATTGCTCAAAATTTTGCCTATTGTCTCGAGGCTCGGCGGGCCTTGATATGGCGGATCGTTGCTAAGAAACCCGGCTTCAGACCAGTGCGAAAACACTTTCGCGCCACTAATCCTCTTGATTTCGTTGGCAGCTTGCACATGGTCCACGTGAGTGTGCGTAAGAACTAGGCGCTTTACATTTTTGACATCAAAACCTTCATCGCGAAAATGATCTATAAGTTTGGGAAGTTCTGCCATAAAGCAAGTATCGATGAGAGTTAAGTCGCTTGGACCGTCTTCAACGAAGATGTACGGAGTAATG
>JASHPQ010000127.1 GCA_030037995.1 Nitrososphaerales archaeon
TACCGGTCTCCGATATAAGCGACGGAGAAGCCCAAGAATGAATCCTACCCAATTTCAGCAGTTTCTTTGATACATAATCGCCATTTAATTCGCCTATTCTTCGTCATTTTGGATTCTATGATCAAAGCTCCCTTCGCGTCATTTAGTGTACATTGTACTGTCCTCCCATGAAGATCCAATGCTGCCGAATACATCACACCATTGGTAGTGGCTTTTCTTTGTCTTAACTTCCCACCTAGGTTATCGTCAGCTCTTCGATAGCGAGCTGCCTTTGAGCCGACGATCAGTTGACAGGGCCGTTCTGTTCTAGCAGAATCAATAAATAGACAACTGGTTTCGGAATCTTCCCGGTTTCACATTGAAATCAATAATTTTCGCTTTATGCGCGGCTTTGTGTGCTGTTGTGCTTCTTTCAAGTACTTCCTTTCTACTAATATCGGGTCAGAGTACGTCGTTTTCAGCTCCAATAAACCTGAGCAACACCTCCTATCAAGCCAACTATCCGTGGGTTGCCAATGTCGGAAATAACGTCTACGTCGCCTGGGAGGAAGGAAGCTACGGTGTTTGGTTTAGGGCAAGCAGCGACGGAGGCTCGACGTGGAGTTCCTCAATTCGCCTGAGTTCTCCCGGCGGCGTTACTCAGTACCCGATTGTGTATGCCATGGAGACTTACGTTTACGTCGTTTGGGCTCAATCCGTGAGCCAGGAACTCCAGATTTTCTTTACAGTGAGCAAAAACAGCGGGACGAGTTTCTCGCCCGCGCAGCAGCTCACGAGCGGCCCATCTCCAAACGGATTTATAACACCGGTCATAGCTGCATCGGGATCTGATGTTTATATTGCGTACACAGGAGGTGGCAAGAACTCTTACGTGATTGCAAATGACAATTATGGCGCCCCTGGTTCGTGGACCGCTCCTTTTCATTACTCTGACACTCACGAACCGCAGATTGCAGCGGAGGGATCTAACGCCTACGCAATAGCGGATGGTGTGGGCATCGGAGTCACAAACAACGGCGGCCAGACCTGGAGCATAGCGGTCAATTCAACAAAAAGAGGAGATGAGCCCTGGGTAGCAGCTTCGGGACAGTACGTCTACGTATCGTCTCAGACAAAAACTAGCGATGGCAACATTCACTTTTTCTACAGCGACAACTATGGAAAGGCGGGTTCGTGGACGAGCGAGCCGGGAGTTGACATCAGTGGAACGATCTCGGACACTTGGCAACCGCAGATTGCTGCCAGTGGAAACTACCTCTTCGTAGGGTTCCACAACCCTGTTTCTCCCAAAATGACCAACTACGCTGTGATGTCCAGCAACAATGGGAAAACGTGGAGCTCGCCGGTCGCAATAAGCGGCACGGCACAGACTGTCAGCTGGGTTTACCAGGTTACGACGAGTGGCTGCGGTGGTGGCTACTCTTGCACCGGATCCGCCCAGTATGTCTTTGCCACTTGGTCGGAAAAAATGAGCTCGACAAACTGGCAGCTGTTCGTTTCTGAAAGCTCAGACTACGGTTCTACATGGTCGTCGCCAATAAACGTTAGCAATAATCCGACTGGCGCGGCAGCTCCCAATACTGACATTGCCCCCGCTTCAATCGCAGCCAATGGGCCGGCCGCGTTCGTGGTCTGGCAACAGAATGACACGGCGGGACTGTGGCAGGTGTACTTTGCGGCGTCCTGACCCAAAGTTAGATTCCGGACAAGCTTTGAACCGTCTTTTGATCGTCGTGCGCTACTGAAATGTCGAGAACATATCACGGATTCCGATGTAATCGAGCGAGAAACCGCAAGAAGAGAGCCGCCTAACTTCTTATCCACAGCCTACTCTAATTGCTGTGACATCCTCTGTTTTTCCTCGATTTTTCTTTCTTCTATTTCGGGGGATAACTTCGTTCGAATTAGCACGAGTCTAGGTTTGTGAAAACTCTTATTATTTTTTGAAAAACCTCGTGCACCTGAGAAAGAAAAAGATGCGTCTGGTCACTTTCGAGGAGCCTCACTACAATCGAGAAAGACTTGGTCTCTGGATCGGGGCCGATGACCTAGTCGACCTGAATTTCGCCTACGCGAGAATGCTTTTGGAGAATGAGGATTTCGACTACCCCCAACCAATTGCGGATGCCTTTACCCCACCCAATCTAGTCCGGCTCTTAGAGGGTGGAAAAAAATCTATGAACGCTGCGAGAGCTGCTCTGAAGTACGTTGAAGATCTGGGAGTATCAAAAATCTCCGGACCGAAGGGAGAAGAAGCGACCTTCCAATTTTCCAAGGTTCGTGTACTGGCGCCAATTCCCCATCCTGGCAAGATCATCCATACTGCAGGAAATTTCCGGGAGCATGCTAAGGAAGGATCGGAATCCGGCTGGGAGTTTCCCATGCCGCACTGGATCTCGTTTCTAAAGAGCCCGTCATCGGTCATCGGTCACGAGGGCAAGGTGATCCATCCCAGGTACACCAAAATGCTGGATCACGAGATTGAACTCGCGATAGTCATCGGAAAGAAATCAAAGCACCTGACCAGGGACTCGGCTTGGGACGCAATCGCGGGATTCACCGTGTTCAACGACATCACCGCGAGGGACATTCAGAGAGAGGAGATGAAGTCGAGCCTGCTGAATTTTGGCAAAAACATGGACACGTTCGGTCTCTTCGGCCCCTGCTTCGTGCCGAAAGAGGATATCGGGGACGTGCACAAACTGAAGATCGAGTGTCGCGTCAACGGCGATCCGCGGCAGGTCAGCAACACTGACCATCTTTCGGTCACGGTGCCCGAAATAGTGGAGCACTACTCTTGGGTGACCCTCTACCCCGGGGACATCATCACGACCGGCACTGTTTCGGGGGTCGCGGCCTTTCGCAAGGAAGCGGAGAAATTCTTTCTCAAACCGGGAGATGTTCTCGAATCCGAGATCGAGAACATTGGAGTATTGAGAAATTACATAGTTGCAGAGGAAGGAAGCTTCTAACCAAAGATTTTCTTTGGCCCGTCTCATCCAAACGATTAGCGCGCGAGTCCAAGCCTCTGAAGACTAAAGTAGCCTGTCAGAGGGTCGTAGTTGAAATGGCAAATAAATCTCGGAAGGGCCCAAAAAAACCCAGAACGAGAACTTCAAAAAATCCGGTGGTTCTCGTGGTGCTCGACGGCTGGGGGATTGCGCCGCCCGGTCGGTACAACGCGATCAATCTAGCACGAAAGCCGAACTTTGACTCTTTTTCAAGCGAGTACGGGAGCGCCGAAATTTGCGCCTCCGGTACCTGCGTTGGTTTGACCGAAGGCCAGATGGGAAACTCCGAGGTCGGGCACCTTACAATAGGTGCTGGGAGGATTATCTTTCAGGATCTCATGCGCGTCTTCGAGGAGATCAATTCCGGGCGGCTATCTAAAAATCCGAAATTGGTTCGAGCCCTGACGCGCCTAAAAAAGAGAGCGGGGACGCTCCACTTCTTGGGCCTCTTATCCGACGGGGGAGTGCACAGCCACATTGATCATCTGTTCGCACTCCTCAAGATTTCTCACGATCTGGGAATTGAGAAGATCGTCGTCCACGCTTTCCTTGACGGCAGGGATACCGCGCCGAGAAGCGGAATCGACCATTTGGCCGCGCTAACGAGTTACCTTTCCGATTTCAAGGAAGCTTATGTGGGAACCGTGAGCGGTAGATACTATGCGATGGATCGGGACAATCGCTGGGAGAGAACCAAGCTTGCCTACGATGCGATTGTTTACGCCGAAGGAGAAAAATTCGAGGATCCCATCATCTCGGTAAAGCAGTCCTATCAGAGAGGCGAGAACGACGAATTCGTTATTCCTATAGTAAATTCTCGCTACCAGGGGGTGAGGGACGGGGATCTGGCCATTTTCTTCAACTTCAGACCAGATCGCGCAAGACAGCTGACCAGGGCGCTCTCGAGCAGCGTGAAAGAGTTCGGAAACTTGTTCGACCGCGCGGAGGAAAAGCGCCCCAAAAAATTGGAGCTGCTTACCATGACTGTTTATGATGAAAAACTGAAGGGCCCGGTGGCTCTAATCGGTCGCGAGCGAGTAAGTAATACTTTGAGCAACGTCCTAGAAAGGGAAAACTTGCGCCAACTCAGGATCGCGGAGACTGAGAAGTACGCCCATGTCACCTATTTTTTCAACGGCCTGGTGGAAAAGCCTAGGAGGTTTGAGGATCGAATCCTCGTTCCATCGCAGAAAGTGGAGACCTACGACAAGAGCCCATCGATGAGCGCGAAGGAAATAGCGGAGAACGCGGAGAGTTCAATCAGATCCTCCAAGTACGGTTTCATCTTGGTCAATTTTGCAAACGCGGATATGGTCGGGCACTCTGGCTTCATCGAACCAACGGTAAGGGGTGTCGAGACGGTTGATTGGTGCCTCGGGCGACTCCTGGATGCGTGGAAGAAAGACAACCAGGACACGTTGACGCTACTGATAACAGCCGATCACGGGAACGCGGAGAAGATGTTCGACGATAGGACAGGGCAGCCGCACACGGCTCACACTTCCAGTCCCGTTCCCCTCATTGTTGTTTCCAAGAAATGGAAGCTGCAGATTCCGGATGGATACAAGGCGGGCTTGAGGGACATCTCCCCTACGATCCTGGATATTATGGGCCTGCAAAAGCCGCGCGCGATGACAGGAGTTTCACTAGTACAACCTCGCTGAACTGCGAGATAAGCTTCTGAATAAAGGCGTACAGCAAAACAGAGAGTGAGACCGAAGAGAAGAAGAGTAAAACTAGGTTGGTCTATGAGACCAACCCGCTCTTCTACTTCGCGTATGAGTCTAGTTCTTCGATCTGAGAAGCCTTCCTACTTTTCCTGGCTGCTCAGCGAGGAACGTGCTCTCGACTCCGGTCAGGACGACCATGACCCTCACTCTTCCCTGAAGACTGGGATCCACTCTCGCACCCCAGACCACTCTCGCCTTTGGAGGCAGAGATCTGGTGATCATTTCTCCCGCTTGAGTGACTTCGTCCAGAGTAACGTCATCGCCGCCTACGACGTGAATCAGGACACCGAACGCCTTAGTAGAGTCCTTTATGTCCAGAAGCTGAGCGTCCAGGGCTGACTGAACTGCTCGCTCGATCCTGTCGTCTCCGGAAGCTTCTCCCACTCCCATGGCAGCAATGCCCCGCTTCTCCATGATCGCCCTCAAGTCAGCAAAGTCGATGTTGATCAGGCTCGCGGTGGTGATCGTCTCGGTGATGCCTTTTACAAACTCTCCGACGAGCTCGTTTGCAACTCCCAGCGCTTCCTTTAGTGGCAGGTCTCCAGCGACTTTGGCGAGCTTGTTGTTGTCGATCACGACTACTGTGTCACACTGAGTTCTCAATTTCTCAAGGCCATCTTTAGCGTTGTTGTACCGGAATCTTTCGACGGCAAACGGTAAAGTAACAACGCCGATCATTAGGGCGCCCGAGGATTTTAGAGCGTTAGCAATTACCCACGAAGCTCCTGTCCCCGTTCCGCCTCCCAAACCGGTAGCCACATAGACGATGTTAGAACCGGTCGTGTCTTTCTTTATCTGTTCGATCGATTCGCGTGCTGCCTGCTCCCCGCGTTCCGGGTATCCGCCAGCACCCATGCCTCTGGTGCTTTTTTCGCCGAGCAGAACTCTCCTGTCTGCTTTCACGATGCTGAGGTGGGTCGCGTCAGTGTTAGCGGCGATCAGTTTCGCCCCAGAAACTCCACCCTTTTTCTCCTTAACCCACGAGACTATGTTGCAACCCGCCCCGCCCACTCCGATGACGGAGACCTGTGGTCTCGCGGCGCGCATTATCGCCTCGATCTTTTCAGATTCTAGCATTTCATCCATTTTCGACTGTGTATCAGTATCGTACGACAATATGATCAGAGGGGAAAAGACGCTCCGGGCATTATACCTTTTATGAAGTTCAAAAGAAGAATGAGCAAACGAATTTTTGTGGGTACCATCTCCATAGCGATTCTAGATCAGTACTCCGAAACCATGTGGTGCGAAAATTAGTCTGAAGTCAACACCTACGATTTGAGTTTTCCACGGTCGAGCTGACCAACCACTTCGCGGAGCGTGGATGTCGAAAGATCGAATTTTCCTGGTTTCGTCAACTTGTAGGCCATTTCTTCGGTCATCCACTGCAAGACACAAATGTCCACTTCCCTAGACTGTGCCACGCAAATGCTGGAGCGAGGTAATGGATTGAAGGCGTTCCGAATAAATCAAATAAAAAAGTCTCTATTACTTTGCGTCTTGCTGGCTGGGCGAGATC
>JASHPQ010000128.1 GCA_030037995.1 Nitrososphaerales archaeon
AGAATCGCTTGCCCTATTCCTTGCACGATCCCTCCATGGATCTGTCCCTCGACGATCATCGGGTTGATTACTTTCCCGCAATCGTCCACGGACGTGTAATCGAGAATACGGAGCCTCCCGGTCTCGGGATCAATTTCTATTACTGCCACGTGGGTGCCAAAAGGATATGTAAAGTTCGGCGGCGCGAAACTACTGAACGCATACAGCACAGATTCCATCCCCTTAGGTAGTTTGCTTGGATGATATGCCATTGAGGCAATTTTTGCGAAAGCGATCTTCTTCTTCGGGTCGTCTGATTTCCGAGCTCTAGAGATGATCTCTCCGTCGCGGAAAAAGAGATCCTCCTCCGGAGCCTCGAGCGCCACCGAGGCAATCTTTGTCATTTTTTCTTTGATCTTTTCAGCAGACATTAATACCGCGGAACCACCCAGAGCGGCAGACCTGCTCCCAGCCGTAAAGGTACCCCAAGGTAGCATCATTGTGTCGCCGTAGGCGACCACGACATCTTCGACTGGAATTCCTAATTTATCTGCAACAATTTGGGAGAGCGGAGTTTCATGCCCTTGTCCGTGAGGCGAATTCCCGGTAATAACGGTGACCATTCCGGATGGACTTACCGACACCGCTCCCGTTTGCGGAAAATCGGGGCCGAAAGCGCAAATCTCCACGTAAGTAGCAAGGCCGATTCCTATCATTCTTCCGGATGCGCGGGCGCGCCGCTGCTCCTCTCTCCATTTATCGTAATGAGAGAGCTCCAAGGCTTTCTTCAAATTCATGGCGTAGTCCCCGCTGTCATACTCCAGCCCTCCGGCTGTTTTGAACGGGAAATCCTCCTTGGGGACGTAGTTTCGTAGTCTTACTTCGGCCGGATCAACTCCCAACTCCCTCGCGAGCTCATCCATCGCCCTTTCGATAAGATAACTCGCTTCCGGTCGGGACGCCCCCCTGTAAGCACTATGGGGAACCTTGTTCGTTAAAACTATGTATGCTTCCCCTATATACGCCGGAATGGAGTACTGACCCGGGCTCATCCGAAGTGTAAAAGTCGCATCGGAAGAATCCTCAGTCAAATAAGCGCCTGCATCTCCGATGAGTTTCACACGTAAGCCTAGGATCCTGCCTTTTTCAGTTACCGCGATTTCGACGTGTTGCACCTGACCTCGGCCGTGAGTCATTGCAACAAAATTCTCCGATCGAGTCTCGATCCACTTTACTGGTTTTCCGGTCGCCATGGAGGCAAGGCACACAAGCACGTCCTCGGCATAAGGAGAAATTTTTGCTCCAAAGCCCCCTCCCACATCAGGGGCGAACACCCTGATCCGATTTTCGTGCATCTTCAGGAGCCCTGCGAGATCAGACCTATTTTGGAACGGACCCTGCGTAGAAATCCACACTGTCAGCATTTGAGTGGTCGGATCGAAGGACGCCATCGCAGCCCTTGGCTCCATTGGTGATGGAGCCAGTCGCTGGTTTAGCAGATCGACGCGCACCACCTTCGGAGCCTTTTCGAAAGCTGAATTTGGGTCACCGAATGAAACAGAGTCGACGAGCACCATGTTGCTCTTCAGTCCGGAATGAGAGGGTGGGCTACCTTCCTTCATACCAATTTCCGGATCAGAGACTGCAGGTAGCGGATCGTAGTCCACCTTCACGAGTTCCAAAGCGTCCTCAGCTTGATACCTAGTATCAGCGACGATGAAGGCAATCGGTTCGCCCACGTAGTGGGCCTCATCCCTCGCGAGCAGGGGCCGCTCGATAATTGTTCCATCTTTCATCTCCGCTATGGGCAGGTGGGAGCTCTCTTTCGGCAAATCCTTGAAGGTGAGAATTTGTCGGACACCGGGAGAATTTAACGCGGAGGAAAGGTCGATACTCTTGATCTTTGCGTGAGCGTAAACACTACGCAAAACCGCGGCGTGAAGTAACTCCGGGAGCTTAATGTCATCTACATATCTGGATCGGCCTGAAAGAATCCTTGGATCTTCTTTGCGCTTGAGGGAGCGGCCGACGAGCTGAACGGTCTCCTGTTCGACAGCTTCAGCCGGTCTCGACGTGAGAACTTGCTGGGACACAGCTTGGGCTATGCTTTCGACACAGAATTTATATTTTTAATTACCACGCTTGATTTCTCCACACGAAATCCAAACTTTATAGTCGACGGGTTTAGAAAAAGCTGCTAGCGGTCGTCCTTGGAGTCTTCGGACGGGATCCTCTCGTCTGATCCGCTTCGAGAACTCTGTACAGCTTCCTGACCGTACATCTTGAGCATCTCACGAATCACCTTGTCGGCGGTTTCCTTGTACTCTTCTTTGTTCTTGATGCCGAGAAGGTCGACAAAACCCTCCGCTACAAAGGTCATCAGGGTAAGGTCTCTGTACATTCCAGGGATTGTCGCTAGCTGAGAAACGTGGGGATGAGAAAGATTCAGGATTATCGAGTCCTGGGTCGTCATCACCGGCAGATCGGAAGGACTGAGCTGAGCTTCTTTCACGGTTCCGAAGGCAGTGCGCGCGGCCCGGATCTCCCTGGGCAGTCTGGGCGTGCCGGTTATGATCTTTATCTGCTTCACTTTCTCCTTTCCTTTCGTGGGCAGTGCTACTTGAAACTGTGAAGAAGCAAGCTGCTGTTCGTTTAGTACCTTGTACTCGGCCGGGAGAGAAATCTCTACAGTCGCAAGCGCCTTTTCAAGTACTTTGGCAAGCTTATTCAGAGATTTTTGTACGAGAACGTTTGAGTAATGGGGAGTGTCCGGAATATCGTCCACAAGTGAGTCGAGAGCTTTCTTGAACTTGTGGTACGTGTCGTCTTCGACGTAGGCTCCGCGGCCCGTCACCAGAGTCAGATCTGTATTCACAAATCCCGTAAGCGTCGGCCGTTTCGCAATAACCTCGCGCTTTACGAGAACTCCCCGGTTGTAAAACCGAATAGGTTTGCGATCCTCCACCCGGTACGGATCTACCAGCGTAATCGTGTAACCCTCGCCGGTTCGCTCGTGCATTATCCCCGCCGGCAACTCGGGAGCTATCGCCTCGTTGCCGTTTACTAGGATCCGGAATTGCCACGTGAGAAGAGGCGCGTAGGCGACGCTCACGTACTCGTAGAGCTTGGCAACGCTGAAGGACTTTCGGAGCTTACGGAGATACACCCGCGTGCCGTATGTCAGAAACTCTCCAGCGTCTTCGACGGCTATCGGTTCTCCGGTATCTATAGAGCTCCTGATGAGCTCGTCGGTCAGGCGGACCTTCCAAGTCCGGGGCCCTGGCCTTGAATAAACGTCAACCTCCCCGGCAATTTTGAAAACCGACAAAAATCCGAGACCCTTCTCGCCAATGAAGAGTCTCCCAGAATCTGAGGCTCCCTTCTTCTGCTGTCGTTTCTCGGTCATCCCCTTCGTGAGAAATGAGTTAAAATCCGAGATGCCGTATCCATCGTCATCCACAAAGCAGCTGTGTTCGTTTTCAATTTCAATTCTCACCTTGTAAGCGTTGGCATCGTAACTGTTAGCAATAAGCTCTCTGAAAGGGTCGTAAACGCTAGCGTATGCTTTGTCCATAAGCTCGTCCATAATTCCCGAGCTTAACCTCACCCTAACGGTCTGTTTCTCAACCGGTTGAGTCTCGTCGCTAGGTTTGCCAGCATATTTTGCAGCTTGCAACTTATCTGACCGCTTCTCAGACGGCTCTTTCTTCTTAGTTGATATAGCGGGAAGGGTCGAATCCAATTCACTCCAAGCTCAGTTTTTTGCTCAAATTTCTGCCCGAATGGACAGATCCGGCCAAAACAAAGTAAAAAAGGCTACTATGAGATTCGCAGAAAATAAGGGTGGATAAAAAAGCCCTAATGCTGCGCACTTAGCCACATTTAACCGACATGAAGTCATTCACTTAGAGCTTGCCTAAGCTCTATCTCCGTTTTCGAAGGTAGCATGCAAGAGAAGTTCGAACACACGAACACCCTCGGAGGAGCTTCAGGGAAAGGCAAACGATCCTGCACGAGTGGGGATTCCACTGCCATGTTTTCATCCGCAAACATTAGCACAGAGTTTGGTAGAAATACGCTCCTAATCACCTTGATCAAGGCCTCGGTGTCCGGCTCCCCTCTCCGGCCTGAAATAACGATTTCCTTGGGTCTTCCGAGCAGAAATTGGAGAGCTACTATCAACTCCGTAAAGGAAGCAGGCTGTCTCGTCACAGCCTCCCAGAAGGCCAACATCGTATCCGTTGCTTTCTTTCTGTAATCCTCGTCCGTCGTAATCTCCGCAAGGCGCAAGCACACTAGAGACGCGATCGAGTTACCCGAGGGAAGCGCTCCGTC
>JASHPQ010000129.1 GCA_030037995.1 Nitrososphaerales archaeon
CAGAAGGAATAGCGAGATTACCGTATTCGTCCAGTCCTATTTTCTTCAATAGTGCGATGAATCTCGGATCTGAGCGTACCGCGTCAAACATCGGTTCGACGTTCATACCGCTCAACGAATCGTAGTCCCGCTGGTCGTAGGCCCGCTCTAAGAGCTGTATTGCTTCATCATTTTCTCCAAGTCCCAGATGAATATTGGCCAGCCACTGTGGTCCCACGTAATGCGTCTTTGAAAATTCCTGAATTTGCGCTTGGATTTTCTTGGCTTCTTCTCTTTTGCCCGATCTGGTGTAAGCCCAAACGAGTCCCGCGAAGCAACCGAACGTCCACCAAGAACCTGTGTCAGGCGACAGATTGGGAATCTTTCTAAATTCCTCTATGGCTTGCTCAAAGAACACCGGAGACGGATCTAGTTGCGCCTCATGCAGATAAAGCCACCCTATTAGAACCGTGGCATCCAAGAAATCCGGATCAAACTCCCTCATTCTCTTGAGATGATCTATTGCCCTATCATACTCTATCATATCTCGTCCAAATTGCCCTCGATCATGAAGCACCCAGTGAAGGGCATAGTTTGCTGAACGTGATAGTGGATTTAGCTGTAGGGACTTTCGAGCTTCGACAAGAGCACCGTCTAACCTCCTCGTCTGTCGAAGGAGATTAGAATACTCTTCGTGAGCTGCTGAGACGTTGGGATTCAGTTCGATGGCTTTCTTGAATTCGGCCTCGGCCGCCTTCCAATCAAATCTACTCATCAGGATGCGACCAAGTGCGACGTGAGCTTCTGCAAGTGTTGGATCTAAATCAAGTGCTTTACGGACAGTCTCTTCAGCTTTAGGCAGAGCTTCGTTGGTTGGAAGGAGATGCCATTGCGATGAGGAACTGTAACATCCTGAAAGCCAAGAATAGGCTGGAGCAAAAGTTGGATCCAACTGAATCGCCCTCTCAAAGCACTGGATAGCTTTTTTCAGATCTGCCGCGATCTTTTTGTTAGAATCATAATACATTCCTTTGAGACAGAGCTCATAGGCTTCAGTGTTCTCGGTAGATTCCTTCCCAATCCCCTTCCTTTCCGATGGCAGTAGACGAACCTTCAAGGCTTCAGCAACGGTGCGTGAGATGTCACTCTGAATCGCAAACACGTCCTTCAGTTCACGATCGTAAGACTCAGACCATAGGTGCTGACTTGTTGTCGAATCTATCAGTTGGGCCGTAATACGAAGCTTCTCTCCTGCCTTCCTTACACTGCCTTCAAGAATTGCTCCGACATTAAGTTCTTTGCCAATTTCATCTATTCCCTTGCTGGCGTTCTTGTACCTGAGTACTGAAGTTCTTGCGATAACTTGTAGGCCGCTGATTTTCGATATAGTCGAGATTAATTCTTCCGTCATACCATCGGCGAAATATTCATCTCTGGGGTCTGGGCTGATATTGGAAAAGGGTAGGACTGCGATCCGATTTTTTTCATAATCCTCAATTGCTCGTTTCTGCTCAATTCTTGAAATTTCTAGCCCCGGGCCAGACCTTTTGAGTACGTTTTGATCATCCTCTAATCTCACGAATGTATTAACAAATTCACTTCTCAATGAACCTGTTCTAGTCCAAAACTCCTTGTTCTCTGGATCACCAGCATCAAAGAGGTAATCGAACTTAATGCGTTCTTCGCCTGCGGGCATGCGTTCAATACAGCGAACAGCCAATTGTCGTATCTGCCGAGCACTTTTCAGTTTAGGATTTAGAGCAACATAGTATAGCACCAGTTTTTCAACTTCATCAATCTGACGATCATGTTCCTTGGCTGCACTAAGGAATTGAGTCGACACCACAAGAAGCCTATCTCCCAGTCCGAGACCTTCAATCACAAACTCGTTGCCGGGTGGAATCCTGCTCAGGAGATCTATCCCCTTTGGACGCCTCGCGATTCCTTCTAACATACCTGTAAGGGAATTTCCAGAGCTTCCTGCCAGAATCAAACAGGTTCGTACCATTTTTCTATTTGCAGGTGGTTCCAGCGAAGGAAGGAGAGCTTCATACGGCCATGAATCTGTTAGTTTCGAATCCACCTCATCGACAAAACATAAGCGAGGTTTGTCCAGTTTATCGATCTCAGATAGCGCTCTTCGAAATTCAGGTTCACCCAATTGAGCTAAGTTAAGTTCCCGATACAGAATGTGATCGCCCATCGACCTCGCAATTTCTTGGATGAAAAATGACTTACCGCTTCCGGGAGGTGCCCATATCAAGTAATTATCGCATCCAAAAGGCTGTGAAGAGAGACTGGAGACTATTCTTTGCTTCATATCCTTCATCGAGTTTCTTGCAGACTGTTCGTAACGGACTATTCCGCCGACAACTCGATAATTCGGAAGTTCTATTCTGTGTAGTTCGCGCACTAGGGAGATGGCTTCTTGCTCGGCAGAAGGAGACGATTCTTCCAATTCAAAGAACGCGACTTGAGCCCGAAACTGAAGTCCGAGCTATTATGATTTTGCTTCGGTCGAAAGCATCGAAATGATGGTGATTTATCTAGACATCGCAGACTATGATCTAACTAATGAAAGTCTGTCTCAGCATCTCGGGTTGTTGCTCTGGGAAGCTGCGGCTAATGGGGGATCGAAAGCCTATTTTACAGGACTAGGCTGCGAAATGCACATGAGTCTAAGTGACTATGACGAAATCGTTAGGACAATTCAACTATACATTGATGGATTTAACAAACACGATGCGAGCAAGTTCAGGGAAGCATTCCATAAGGACGCGTGGATATTTTATTTCGAAAAAGATGGCAAGTTGAACCATTGGTTACTCGGTGACAAAACCTTTCAAGAGTGGGCTACCGATGATGGGAGTGGTGCCATTCAACCGCGAATCATTTCGGTGAATCAGAGAGGAGATGTTGCGAATGTCCTGTTGGGCTTTGGTGACGAGTGGGTTGACTTTCATAACCTTGCTCGCATCGACGGAGTGTGGAAGATCACCAACAAAACTGCCACCCATAGTAGCAGGGTCAGCGATTCATGGACTGGACGGCGCCAGTAGAACGTTGAAATCCGGTGTCCAACAATTAGTGTTGGGAAGTTCTGAATGAAGCAGGTTCACGCTTGCTCTAAGTCGTTTTTAGCTAACGAAGGTCTGGCTCAGCAACGAAGTAGAAAAGTCGATTTTACACCGAGTTGTTCTTGAGAGATAATCTGAGATAACTCAGCCAGAGTCTGGAAAACCAATTTTCTTCAGCAGAGCCCGAAATCTGGGATCCGAGCGAAAGCCCTCAAAATTTGTATCGACGTTGATCCAAGGGATAAACCCGTCGCGTTGCTCATAAGCCCGCTCCAGCCACTCCATTGCCTTGTCCTTTTCGCCTAAACTGAAGTAAACTTCAGCGATTGCGGTTGCTGACGCCGGGCCATGCTCCCTCATTTTCAGGAGATCGTCGAGAATGTT
>JASHPQ010000130.1 GCA_030037995.1 Nitrososphaerales archaeon
CAAATGGTCAGTTAATGAGCAATACCTTCGTAGATTACTTGATTCCCTCCGCGATCGATATACCCCACTTGATTACGAGCAGCATTGAGACAGAGTCACTATTTGCGCCGATGGGGATTCGCGGGGTCGGGGAAGGAGGAGGCACTCCATTGGGAGCGATTTCAAACGCTGTAGAGGACGCTTTGACTCCTCTTGGAATTACTGTAACTGATTCGCACCAGAATCCGCAAGTGATCCACAAGTTAATTCGGGAGAAGGTCTCGAAGCTCAATAAAAGAAGCTAGTTTAGACGAGCTTCCGTGATAGCCCGGTGACTACTGTGTTAACTTTCAGTGTCGGCGCCCAACGCTTTTATCTTTCTTTTTGACCATGCAGGAATAAAGTCGACAGAAAGAGAAAGGAGATCAAGACACAACCTTGCATTTTGACGGAACATTCAACGTGAAGGCCAAGCCTGAGAAAGTGTACTCGACCATTCTGGATCCTAATCAAATCTCTCAGTGTATGCCGGACCTGCAAAAGCTCGAGGTAAAGTCCGCGGACGATTACACTGCGATCGTGAAAGCGGGCGTGTCGTTCATCAAGGGAGATTTCAATCTCCATTTTCTTGTGGTAGAAAAGACCCCGAACTCGCATGCTAAATTGACGGCCCACGGAACCGGTATAGGAAGCACCGTGGATATGGAGACCGTGATGGACATCGCCGACGGGCCGGATGGTGGGGCATCGATGAAGTGGACTGCCGATGCCAAGATCGGCGGCAGGATCGCCTCGGTCGGACAGAGGCTGCTCGAGGGCCAGGCCCAGAAAATCATCAAGAACCTCTTTGACTGCCTTCAGGGCAAACTTGAAGCCGGGTAGTCTATTCCGTTTTATACAAGATGTCGTTGCTTCATAAAGAAAAAGTACTTCAGAATTTCATACTACCTAGAGGTACGCCGGAGCTCTCCCCGGCGTTTTGGGCCTTTTTTTGCTCACCACCGTGAGATCGAACTGCCACCAAGGTTTTGATAGTACACTTTTGGAAAGAGCAGACGAATGGAAGTCAGCAGAGCATGCTCTAAAGTATCTCGCTGAGGCAGACAGTGTTCCTCATCGTGCCGAGGGGGAGCGGGTCCTCCTCGATCACGTTCCCCTGAACGCCGGACGCGTCCTCGATCTGGGAACCGGAGACGGTCGGCTCCTCGCGCTGTTGAGAATAGACAGACCGGAGTTTGAAGGTGTGGGAATAGACTTCTCCGAAGCCATGCTGGAGGCAGCCACGAGGCGCTTTGCCGCGGACAAACGAATCAAAATACTGAACCACGACATGAATCAGCCTCTTCCGTCCTCCCTCGGGGCTTTCGACGCCGTCGTGTCAAGCTTTGCGATTCACCATTGTCCGGACGGTCGCAAACGTGAACTGTATCGCGAGATCTTTGAATACCTGTCACCGGGGGGTATCTTTTGCAACTTGGAACATGTTGCCTCTCCCACACCGACGCTGCACAGGGCATTTCTAGACACGATGGGTCTCACCCCGGAGACAGAAGACAGATCGAACAAACTGCTCGACGTGGAAACGCAGCTTCGATGGTTGCGGGAAATTGGATTCATCGAGGTTGATTGCTACTGGAAGTGGCTGGAACTCGCCCTGCTGATGGGTAGCAAGCCTGACAAGTGATATCGCGTCAGTGAGCGAAAAGAGCTCATCATTTAGTTTCGAAGTCGTGAGATTGAATCCTTATTTGATTGGAAGTAATTACTGACGGATGCCCTTGTGTAAGGCTCGAGAGTGAAAAAGCGAGTTTGTTCGAGAATGAAAACACACTTCCAAGATTCAGGTCTGAAGGATTGGAGGAGGAGTTCCACCGCGAATATGAAACTGCAGTGAGGGAATTTCAGGGAAGTTTGGGAAAAACTTACCCGATGATCATCGGGGGACAGGAGGTACTTTCTTCGGAGGGAACCTTTGACGACGTGTCCCCCTCCAACACCGACATAGTGCTGGGGCGTTTCCAGAAAGGTACCAGAGAAAACGCGAAACAAGCCATAAGCGCGGCCACGAAGGCGTTTGGATCATGGTCTGGAACTCCATACCAGGAACGCGTGGACATTTTCAGGCGGGCCGCTGACATCGCTTCGGGGCAGAAGTTCAGACTCGCCGCTGAGATGACGCTTGAAAACGGCAAGACCCGCTACGAGGCAATAGCTGACGTTGACGAGGGGATCGATTTCATGAGGTACTACGCGGAGCAACTGGAGCAAAACAAAGGATTTGAGATGGCCATGGGCCACTTATTACCCAACGAGAGGACGAAATCCATCTTGAAACCCTACGGGGTCTGGGGGGTGATCGCCCCGTTCAATTTTCCGTTTGCCATCGCCACTGGCATGAGCACCGGAGCTAGCATCGTGGGAAACACTGTCGTTTTAAAACCGGCCTCTGATACCCCTCTTCTTTCTTACGAGCTTTACAAAATTTTAGAGCAGGCAGGCATTCCAGCAGGCGTTTACAATTTCGTGACCGGGTCTGGTTCGACCGTGGGCGCGGAGCTGATCGAAAGTCTGCACGTGAGTGGCGTGGTCTTCACTGGCTCTTATGATGTGGAGCGAAATCCCTGTCGGAGTTTGAATCGAAGGAGCCGCGGCCCTTTGTGGCAGAGATGGGCGGCAAAAACGCGACTATAGTCAGCGACAAGGCCGATCTGGGGAAGGCCGTGGAAGGCGTGATGCGCGGCGCCTTTGGCTTCGGCGGCCAAAAATGTAGCGCCTGCTCGAGGGCGTACGTGCACGAGAAGATTAAAGACGAGTTCCTTGGGCAACTCGTCCTGAAAACTGCGGAACTCAAATTGGGAGACCCTACGGAAAGGACCACTTTTCTCGGGCCTCTTATCAACGAGAACGCCTACAAGAACTACCAGTCTTTTGTAGACAAGGCATCAAGGGAAGCCAGGATCGCCTGCGGAGGCAGGGTTGCCATATCTGGGAGTATGGGAAAAGGGTACTTTGCGGAGCCAACTGTTGTCGTCGACGTGCCGAAGCAGAGCAGCCTGATAAAGACGGAAATGTTCGTACCCATTCTCACCGTGGAATCGTATTCCGATCTCGAGGACGCGATAAGACGGGTAAACGATGTGGAGTACGGCCTGACCTCGGGAATATTTTCCGGTGACAAGGAGGAGATTAGCGAGTTCTTCGCAAAGGTGAATGCGGGCGTGGTCTACGCGAACAGGGTGTCCGGTTCGACGACGGGTGCAATGGTGGGAGACCAGCCATTCGTCGGATGGAAGAAGAGCGGCTCAACCGGCAAGGGGGCCGGCGGCTCTTATTACCTCCAGCAGTTTCTTCACGAGCAGAGCCAGACAGAGTACGCCTAGCGGGGCCTACCGTTTGATGTTGGTGACCCTTAGTTTGAACACCAGAGTCTTTCCCGACATCGGATGGTTTCCTTTCTTTCCGTAAGCCTTCTCCGGCGGGATCGTAACTTCCTTTTCCTCATTCATCGCCATTCCGAGGATCGCCTCCTCAAATCCGGGGATGACCTGGCCAGCGCCCAGTTTTACCTGGAGCGGCTTGTAATCCCGCGCCGGGGAGTACAACCCACTTTTCTTTGCTTCGGATTCGATCGAAGTATCGAAGACTTGGCCTCCGACGTACTTCCCAAGATAATGAACTGACACGGTGTCTCCTTTTTGCGCCTTCAAATTGGTGCTGCTGCTCAAGTGCGAACGTAAAGCCATCAGACAGGGCACGGGTAGAAAAGCATTCGTCAGCTCAGGAGGAGCATGTTCAGCAGGAAACTGAACTTCGTTCCAGAACATCCCCCGCTGATCGGAGGCAATATCACGAACTCGGAGATGTCTCTGCACTTCGTTTTAGAGAGCGCCGATTTCTGAACCGAGCTGCCGTTGACAGCGAACGCCAGGCCCGATCTGATTCTCCCTTTTGAGTCAAAAACGAAATCTCGGAATTCCTTTCCGTGCTCTGAGGAAATTGCCCTGACGAGATCCAGCGCACTTCCAGAACCGTCGATGTTCATTATTTCGCTTCTCTTCCCGACAATGTCGTGCAGCATTCCAAAGTAACGAATGGTCACCCTCGCTTTCGGCAATTACAAAGGAATAGCGCAATTGAATGTTGTATATTCGTTTTCCTTCCAGAGTGATGGAAACCTAATTAGCCCAAAAAACCGAAGGCCGAATCCATACACCAGATGCCTGATTCGCGCAGAAGAAATTCGACCCCCAAGATGGTCGACATTTCCGAAAAGCCGGTCGTCCGCAGACAAGCAATCGCGGAAGGCCGAATCGTTCTCCGAAAATCGACAATGAAACTATTGGAAGACGGCACGATCGAGAAGGGAGATCCCCTGCAGATCGCCTCTATTGGGGCCATTCAAGCAGCTAAATCGACTCCTTCTTCGCTTGTGCTTTGTCATCCACTTCCCATAGCGGCGACCAGCGTCGATTTTTCAAAGAGTGCAGACTCAGTCACGGTGCGGGTCGAGGTAACCGCGGAAAGCAAAACCGGCGTCGAGATGGAGGCCCTGAACGCGGTGTCGTGCGCGCTGCTAAATATCTGGGACGTGGTGAAGAAATACGAGAAGGATGAGAACGGACAGTATCCGAGCTGTCGCATTGAAGACATTCACGTAGTCAGAAAAATCAAGGGAGGAAAAGGAAACCACGGAAGCAAGGAAACACCACCACGATCGTGAGTCAGAGGCCGCCGCTTCCCACAAAAAGGCGGCAGCGCAAAGGTTCAAGGTCGCGCTCTTCACGGTCAGCTCCAGCAGATATCGGGACAGCTCGCTACGTGATGAGAGTGGGGAGATCGCGAAGGAGGCGCTCGAGAAAGCGGGCCACGAGTATCTCTACTCCGTTATCGATGACAGTCGACCGATGATCAGGTTCTCACTTTATAGATCTCTGGTCACCGACAGCTGTGATGCGGTCATATTTTTGGGAGGAACCGGGTTGTCTCCCAGAGACGTTACTGTCGAGGCTATTTCTCCCCTTCTCGACAAGACCCTGGACGGTTTCGGGGAGATTTTTCGTAGACTGAGCTATGACGCAATTGGATCGCCAGCAATGATGACGAGGGCGGTTGCCGGGGTGGTGGACACCAAGGTTGTTTTCTGCCTTCCCGGGTCTCCGGACGCATCCACCGTCGGTATGGACTTAATTTTGAAGGAACTTCCACACGCGGTATTCATTGCGAGGAGCACATGACCAAGGGGGACATTTGCGAGATGCCCGGAAAAGAGACCTCTACTCGAGGCAAGAATGTAAAGTCTGGAGTCTTTCCGAAGGAGGAACTTGACTTTCCGAGCATATTCAAAAAGTTCGTAGAAAACTTGGGAACTAATACCGGTTCGGTGCTGAGCTTTCTCGGAGTAGCGCGGCTGGAAAGCGCGGACGGGAATAGAAAAATTAACTCGCTCGTAATCGAATCGTACGAAAGACATGCGAATGCGGTGCTCGATAGCATATGTAAACAAGTTCTTAAGAAACACTCTCTCACGGACATTCTGATCGTTCACGGGCTCGGAAGCTTCACCGCGGGCGAACCTGTCGTCATGGTACTTGTAGCCTCGCCGAGAAGGAAACAGGGCTTCGAAGGCTTAAGAGACGCTGTCGAAAGGTACAAGAAAGAGCCGGCACTTTTCAAGAAAGAAGTTTACAAAGACGGTAGCTCTTCATGGATTTCCTGATCACAGATTTTCAGCTTTGCAATCTGCCGGAACCATTTCGGAATGACGGCCAGAAAAATGTCCGATGAGAGGGGATTCGGGACGATCCAATTCGGCCGCGACGATCTCGCGAAGTACACGTTTCTTCCACAAGCTGGAGACTTCATTAGCGCGCAGGGGATCTCAATAGGAGATCTCACCAGTTCAGATTACAAGAAGGTGATAGATCGTGCTGAAGAACGAGTCATGGAGGCGTTTCGCACAGGCAAAGTTTCGGATAAAACTTCAGGTAATCGAGAGATCGAAATCATGTCATTTCCAGTCTCCCTGGTGCTCGTCAGGTCGACGAAGCTGGATCATATCATGGAACGATACGCCCTAGCTGAGGCGATAAGAGTGGAGGGTATACTAAAACAAGAACGGAACGACCGAGTGGTCGAGGACATTTTCAAGAATTTTCTCGGCATACATCTTGAGCGCTCTGGCGACCCGCATTATCCAGAATTCAAAATTTCGCTTCCGGACTACGTGAAGCGAGCTGTGCACTTTCATAAACCGGAGTGGAAGCTCGTAAATCGTCTGCTCCAAGACGGAAAGGTCTACGTCACCCGGCAGGATCTAATCAGGCTGATCAGGGAAGAGATACGGGAGCTGATTATGCAGAGGCTCGGGAGGGTTAACGTGCCGAAACTGCCCCAGAATTTGGACGCAGCTGTAAAAAGGCTGATTGCCTCGGCGCCTCCCCCACCAAGAAGCGCTTACACTGTAATCAATGTCAGACCCGAAGATTACCCGCCTTGTGTAAGGGAAGCGCTAAACCTCCTGGAAAAGGGACAAAATGTCCCTCACTACGGACGATTCTTGATGGCCACCTACCTGCTTGCTGCGGGCAAATCTGTAGAGGACATCATGGCGCTATTCCCAAAGGCCCCCGACTTCAAACAGTCGGTGACGAAGTATCAGGTAGAGCACATCGCCGGACTAAAAGGCGGAAAGACAAGGTACAGCGTTCCCCTTTGCAAGACCCTTCAGACGCACTCATTCTGCTTCAAGGATCCAGTAAAATGCTACGAAATTTCTACCCCGCTGCAGTACCCGTCTAGGAAAAGGCCGGAAGACTCTATTCAGCAGCCGGGAAGAAAAAAGGAAAAGGACACGCGAGCGAGAACTACTAGCAAAAAGGTACCGGAAGTGGGTGGCAGGAGAGGATGGACGAAGCCTCGATGACCGTTTTGAAGCGCTACTTCAAGGAGTACTACTTCAAAAATTCGAATCGAATCAATGCCCCTCGTCGCATGGAATCGAGGGAGTTCGGATACTTCCCGTTTAACGGGGCGATGATTCGTCATCTCTCGTTCAGTGACATAGGAGCGTTCAGGGCGTTGCTGGTTAGGGAGGGACCTGCCGGAGTGTATTGCTCGAATTCGCAGTACCAGGATCCGACAGCGGAAATGCAAAAGAAGGGGTGGATTAAGGCGGAACTTATATTTGATATCGATGCAGATGCCCTAAAGCTTCCCTGTAAGAATGAACACGACTCTTGGCTTTGCAAGAATTGCGGGCGTAAAGAGTTCGGATTTAGACCGGACATCTGTCCGAATTGTAAGGACAATAGAATCCTAGAAATGACCTGGGCCTGTAGAAACTGCATTGAAGGTACAAAAAAAGAGGTCTTCAAACTTTTGGACTTTCTGGAGCAGGACTTTGGAATCTCGCGATCGCGGGTCTCCTTGTTTTTTTCCGGGAACGCCGGATTTCACATTGAAGTCGAGGAGACACAGTTCGATGAGCTTGATCAACACGGACGATCCGAAATCTCCGACTATCTTACCGCACAGGGATTAATGACCGAGGTCTTTGAGACAGCTAGGTTGTCGCCGAGCGATCCTGGATGGCGTGGGAGAGTCGCGCGGTACATTAGAGACCTTCCTCCCGGATCGAAGCCGTTCAAGAGTCCCGAATTTGAAAAGCGGGCGTCCGAGATGAGAGGCGAACTAGATTCAAATCAGGTGGAGCACGTAATGGCTTCTGCCGTCGCGGCAGGGAATGTCAAAATTGATGCCATGGTCACGACCGACATTCACCGCGTCTTTCGGATGCCGGAAACCCTGAACAACAAGACCGGGTTGGTGAAGAGGCGCTGCGCAGACATTTCGGCGTTCGATCCGTTTTTCGAAGCGATTGCGTTGCCGGAGGAAGATGACCTAATTTCAGTAAGGGTCGACATGTGCCCCGAGGTATCACTCTGTGGAAAAAGTTTCGGTCCGATCCGAAGCCCCACTGTCGCCAAAGTCCCGCTCTATCTAGGAGTTTATCTTATCTCCCGCGGAGCTGCCAGAGTGGATGCGGCTAACCCCACGGGGAGGGAAGCAGGCGAGCCGGAAATATCGGGCAGGACTGCCTCTGCTGGGTAGAATTTGAAGAAAGCGCAAGTCGCACGAATTATTTTGATAGAGTCAATTGCCGACAAGCTGAACCGGCTGCTGGAAGATGAAAACAGGACCAAAGAGCTGCTCAAGATTAATCCAAGCACGTATAGAGACGTCGCCGCTCACATCAAGACGATCCGTTCGGAGAGTTCCGAAAGGGAGAAGAACCTAATCTCGGAACTGAGCTTGGCGGAGAGAGAGTTGTTGTCCGACATTGCGCTCCGGCTGATCGAACTCAGAATCTCAAAATTTAGGCAGGATCCAGAATCAGACGTTACTAATCTGGCACCGGAAGAGCGCTATATCGTGGAGCCGCTGGTGCAGTCTCGGAAGCGGTTTGACAGGATCGGACAAGCTATCCTGAACGGTCAGACGGCCGAACTCGAGAGAGTTAGCGAGGTCGTGAAACAAAAATACGTGATCGTGAGATTCACACAGCCGTACTCGGCGATCTCCGGAACTGACCTCGCCACTTATGGACCGTTCGAACCAGAGGACGTAGCGATCCTCCCTCTTGAAAATGCGAAAAGTCTAGCCAAGACCGGAATAATTGCGAGAAACTGGATCGAGCCAGAAGAATGAGTTAAAAGGCCAAGATCAAGTCTTGTAGGAAGAAGTTTGGTTTCGCTTTTCACACCGTCAAGAAATTTCATAAAGGCATGAAGCTGGTTTATTAGGGGCGCCAACAGATCCTGTCCAAATTCAGCACAAAGTGAAATTTAGGAAGGCATTGACGAATTAGATTGGCCAAATATCCCAAAGAGATCAACACTTATTGTCCGAAGGAAAACAAACACACGGCTCACACCGTTAGTCTCTACAAGGCCGGGAAACAGCGCGCTACGGCCGTCGGAGCACGCCGGCATGAGGAAGACATTCATGGGTACGGGGGGCAAAAGTTCCCGAAACTCGTCAGGACGGCAAAGACGACCAAAAAACAGATACTGCGTCTGAAGTGTAAGGAATG
>JASHPQ010000013.1 GCA_030037995.1 Nitrososphaerales archaeon
CTTCATACTCTTTGAATTTCACCAGTGAGTTGGACGCCGACCCTTTGTCAGTTAAAATCAGTGATGACTTTGTCCTTCTGGGTAAGAAAGACCAGAGGGAAATGCTCATCTTCGAAGATCAGGTCTTTGACTGGTCAGACGATCAGCTGATGGATGAACTGAGAAAAATCGTCCCGGCGTACCAGTTGCTCTGCAACCTCGCGGCCGAAGAAAAAGATCCTCGGTCGTGGCGCAAGCTCGTCTATCATTCGCGCAGGATCGACTTGAAGAAGACGATCATGGAAAACGAGCTCGTCCGGCGCGAATTCAGATGAATCCTACGTCTTGAAGAACGGTACGGGGCGGAAAGTGTCTGCCTATGTAGAATTTGAAGATGTCACCGACGAGGAAACCGTAACGCTCGATGTCGAATTTGAGGAGACTGTCGTGGTCAGCGGGCTGGTGGAACTCGACGAGGAGGTCGCGGCACCGGTGGAAGTGTAGAGCGGACCGATGGTTGGCGAACGCGACACATAGATCCCTATACCCAAGAGTATAATGAGAATAACAGCAATAATCACCAAGATCGCAATGCCGCTCACGCCGCTCTGCTGGCCGATTTTTCTCTTCAATATTAGATCACTTTTGACTTTTTTGGATTCCTAATAATTTTTTCAAAGATCTAGTTCTTGGTTTCTCCCTTGCCCCTCAGCTCCGGGGGTTTGTACTTCCAGTCGAGAATCCTGGCCACGTCCAATTCCGTCCTCGCCGGAATCAGTTTGGGGGGATCCTCTCTCGTCCAGATTCCCTGGGAATTGTAGAGCAGATTTTTCTTCTGCGCCTTGAGCGTCATCCCGATGGTATGACCCTTGGGCCCGGTGGCCCACATCAAGGTCACCCCCCAAGAATCCTCGCCGGGGCAGATGAAGAGATTCAGCTGCACCGCCCGGTACAGAAAATCGCTGATCGTTTCCCCGAAGATCTTAACGTACCCACCGATCTCTTCAACCCGCTGCGACACTTTTTGCTTCCACGCCCCGAAATCCTCAGTCCCAGGTATCACGGCAAAGTCAATGTCATGCACGACCGGTTCTTTCCGGCGGAGACTGCCGGCGATTTCGGCTTTCGCGTAGAGGTCCTTTGTTTTGCCCAGAAAGTCCTTCGCTATTTCCAGCGCATACGCGGGATCAAGATCTTTTTTTAGCGACACACTGTCTTCCCTTTCAGGACAGGAGCTCCTTCCTCTGCTGCGAAATCTGGGAAACAGTACACTCGCTCGGGAACTTGTCTCTCCGTACCCTCAAAATGAACTGCGCGCAGAACTTGTCAGCAACTAGGCTGTACCTCACCTCGACAACAGAACCGAGCCTGACCTTCTGCGGATCGACACGCTCCGCGTACGAATTCACATCGCCAAGGGTCACGATCTTTCCAGCAGGATCGTAAAGTGCGAGCGACCATACCTTCTTGTTGCCGAAAGCTTCATCATGGTAGTCAATTACAAAGCAATCGACGGTATCAGATCGCTTTACTTTAACCCAGGAATCCCGCTGCCCGTAAAACGAGTTGGGATTTTTCACGATAATCCCCTGACCGCCTTCAGAGATCCTCTCTACGGCGAATCTCTGAATTTGCTGCTGCGTTTCCGCCCAGATAAACGGGGTTTCAAGCCCGGATTCTGCTATCAGTTGATGGAGGATTTCCTTCCGGCGGTAAAGCGGCAGGGGTCTCATGTCGCGATCGTCAGTCTGCAGCACGTCAAAAATGTGCAGCCCCTCTCTTGAAACGTATTCCCCGTCAAGGATCATCTTCTGGGGAGCTTGCACGAGTTCGGGGACTTTGGAGAAAACCACCGGATTCGACGCAGGGGTGTAGACACTGCCCACCTTGCCAGAGACGACGAGGTGCTCGCCGCTTTTGAATAGAAAGACTCGCTGTCCCTCGTACTTGGGCTCGCAAATCGCCGGTAGAGGATTCTCGCGTACCCATGAAGACAGATCGACCGCACTAGCTTCGGCATGGTTCTCCTGCACATAGCCGGGGAGGGCATCGCTCATTTCGCAGCCGCCCCCGAATACAAAACGCTAGGCAGGCGAGCGTCTCTCTCCTGCCTAAAAGTGGCGCGGCTTACTTTGAAATAGTTACCCTCGGTTTGGTGCGCTTTTCAGCGACCGGGACCGGAGGCAGGGTCTCTTCTTTCTTGTCATCCTCGAGCGCCCAGGTGGTGTCAAGCTTCAAGACTCCCTCGCTCAACCCCATCAAAAGCCAAAGGCGTCCGTCCTTCCGCTCGTACGGATACACGACCGCGGTGTAGAACTGGTAACCACGGCCCCACGAGAAAAATGAGACGAGAGCGGTCTGTTTTTCCAGCAGGTACCTCGCCAGCTGCTTCACCCTGGACGAAGTTTCCTTGACCTTCTTGTCCGTGTCCGGGGCAAGCTGATAAACCTCCTTGAATTTGTACTCCGCGAGACGCTCCAGCGGTACGAAGCCATCGGCGTCTACGTCGATTTTCGTAGTCCGATCGAAGGGCTCGATCGCCTCCCCGCTCTCCTGCCTGTCTATTACTTGCGACGGCGCCACCTCGATCCACTTGCCCGACACCTCCAGTTCGTCCTTCAAAAAGTACCGCCGTTCGTTGCGCGCGAACACGTGATAATCTTCCCCGTACCTCACACTCTCTTTCACTTCTTCCTGGGGAATCTCTTGGACATCTAGACGCTCACCGCTGGATCCCAGCTTGTATCGGAAAAGCTTCGGTACCTCCCTGCTAACGACCTCCTTTCCGGACACGCTGTCTACTTTGACAAACTTCACCGGCTGCTGATCTCCATGAGCTTTTGCCGCGCGAAGATGGTACTCCACGGAACCCAGGCCGAGGCTCGGAATGTCCAAACTCAGCACGCCGCGCCAGGAAGCTCTTGAGCTGGTGGCGCTTTCCGCCTGTTTTTCCACTTCGGCAAAAATGTCAGAGGACACCAAAACAAATCAACAAGAGTAACTGGGGCGTTTTAGATAGATAAGGGTGGCCTATTTCTCTTGAGAGAGAAAAACCGGATCTTCATCGCCTGAGAATAGTGGGGAGATTCTTCAGAGCTGGCCCAGGATTTCTCAACTCTGAAAGTCTCAGGCCAAGATTATCTATCACTGATCAGAGAGATTTTGGCTTTTTTCAGTGGGCCGAGGAAAGAATGGACCAATCCACGGTGTTCCGACCGGAAAGCTTTCTCAGATCATTTACGGTCTCCGGCGCAAACCCGGAAAAGTGGTTACTTACAAGTACCAGCGCCAGTTTTACCGAGCCTAGGTTTTCCGCGAGCCGCTTCCACCACGTCTCAAGGATCTCAGATCGATCCTTCTGCACTTTATTGAATTTCCGAAACTCCCCATACTTTCCCATGAATCTCAGGTAAATGAAATCCGCCGTCAGTCTGGGGAGGATGTCTTCTCCCATCTTGTCCTGCACGTTCCAGACAAAACACACTTTCTTTTTTGAAAGAAGTGCGAATGTCTCCTCTCTTAGCCAGGATTTATTTCGAAATTCGATCGCATACCGGAGTTTCGGATTCGTGAGTTCGAGGAAGTTTTCGAGTTTTTCGAAATCGGTCTCGTATTTTGAGAAGGGCGGAAGCTGCGCGATGATGCATGCAAGCTTTTCCTGCAACTCGCTCGCGGTCTTCTCGAAGCGTTCCAGCTCACGTTCGACACCACTGAGTCTTAGCTCGTGGGTAATCTTTCCGGGCAGCTTCGCGGTGAACAGAAAATCGCTCGGCGTCTTCTCTCTCCACTGTTTCAAGGTCTGCGGAGATGGTGTCCGGTAAAACGAAGAGTCGATTTCCACGAGATCAAAGATCTTGGAGTACAGCTGTAGGAATTCTGCTGGTTTAGTCCCTGCGGGATAAAAGGACCCGAGCCAGTCGGGGTACGTCCAGCTGAGACAACCAAAGCGGATCTTGTCTCTCGGTTTTTCTTCCGAGACTCTACCCTCCAAGAAATTTTCCAATTGTCACTTGGATCTTTAGCTCCCCGGCATCTGTTAAATCTTCGCATAAGGAGGGTCGTCAAAAAAAGAAGGACGATGCAAATCCACTGCTAGTTCGATTGAATATGGAGACATTGCCGTTTACATTTGACGAGAAACAAGGACATCAGATTTGTCAAAAAGAGGGAATGAAGGAGACTCGAATCGAAAATGTAATCAGCATCGAAAACTAGAGCGTTGTCTGCAGGATGAGCGCCCCGCACAACCCCTACGGGTTCAATTTCTTCGACCGCCCCACCGACTATACACAGGAGGAGGACGAAGATGATCTGGACGAGTACGGAGAAAACTCCTGCCCCACTGGATGTTGCGATCACGACTGCGAATGTGATGATTGTCTGAGGTGTTCCGACAACGGGCTGATCGAACCAGATTCCTTTGCCGACGACACTGCCGCCG
>JASHPQ010000131.1 GCA_030037995.1 Nitrososphaerales archaeon
CTGGTGCTCAAATACAGCGTAATCGGAGCTTGAGCTTGGTTATATTAGCGTTGTTTTAGTGCATTAATTATTGCAAGAATCTGCAATAATGGCGTGGATTTCCCGTTTCGTGAGCATTTTTAAATGCCTTTTAGAATTTCCGTGAGCTCGAAACCGCGAAACGAGTGATGGTATTGCCTTGAGGGCCGAGGAGTTTCCCGATCTTACGCTCGAATTCGACGTAAAGCAGGAGATGCACGACGGTACAAAGCTCTCCTCCAATATTTTCAGGCCCGCCGAGAGTGGCAACAAGAAATTTCCCGTCATCGTTACGCGGTCTCCGTACCAGACTGTTGCAGGATTTCAGAAACGACTGTCCGAGGAGGCAAGGTTCTACGCAAACCGCGGCTACGTTTACGTGATTCAGGACTGCCGCGGCAAGAACGACTCAGAAGGTGAGTATCACCCATTCTTCGACGATCCCTCCGATGGATTTGACACGTTAACGTGGTGCACAAGGCAGGATTGGTCGGATGGATCGATCGGCACCACAGGGGCCTCCTATCTTGCATGGAACCAGTGGGGCACCGCGGCATTGAATCCGCCGGGGCTCAAGGCCATGATATGCACCGTGGCTTTGCCGGACCCGGTGCTGAACGTCCCCTTCCAAAACGGAGCCTTGGTACTTTGGATGTCGGAGTGGCTGGCCGGCGTCGAGGGGAAGAAGAATACTGACCTCGCAATATACGACACTCTTAAGATCTACGAGCATCTTCCGTTGACGACAATCGACCAAGAGTTCGGAAGAAACTCCCAGACCTGGAAAAATTGGATCAACCACCCTTCCGCTGACGAGTACTGGAAAAAGTCCTTCTATGAGGATAAGTTTGACAGGATCGATGTCCCTGTTCTCCACATATCTGGCTGGTACGATGACGACCTCATCGGGACCCACATCAACTACGTTCGAATGCGAGAAAAAGCTCGATCGGAAAAATCGAGAAAAAACCAGAAGTTGATAATCGGCCCCTGGCCGCACCACGTCAATGCCACAAGGCAGCTCGGGCCAATTGACTTTGGGGACACCGCCGTAATTGACCTGCTTGAAACGAAACTTGCCTGGTTTGATTACTGGCTGAAGGGAATTGACACGGAAATAGTGGACCAGCCCAGAGTCTCGATCTTCGTAATGGGAAGGAATCAGTGGAAACAGTCGGACGATTGGCCGCTCGCTGGAACCGTGTACAAGAAATACTTCCTGCACAGCGAGGGAAGGGCAAACACATCCTTCGGGGACGGTTCCCTATCACTAGACACTCCCAGAGCCGGAGAGGGGAGGAACGACAGTTACAGCTATGATCCTTCGGATCCCTGTCCCAACGTTTTCGACTCCTCTATCACGCCGGCGGAAGGCCCCTACGATCAGAGGCCGATTGAGCTTCGAAATGACGTACTCGTGTACTCCACGCCCCCGCTCCAGTCAAATACGGAAGTATCGGGCCCGGTTCAGGTCACCCTTTACGCTTCAACATCGGCCAAAGACACCGATTTCTGGGCCCAGCTGACCGACGTGTTCCCAAACGGCTTTTCCATGCACCTGACCGAAGGGATCATTCGAGGGAGGTATCACAGGTCTCTTGAAACGCCGGAGCTATTGCAGCCGGAAAGAGTCTACGAGTTCAAAATTGACCTTTGGATCATCGGCAATCTCTTCTTGAAGGGACACAGGATCCGGCTACACGTGTCGAGCAGCTCATTTCCAAAGTACGACCGGAATCCGAATACCGGGCACGAGTTTGGCAAAGATGCCGAGATTGCAGTAGCTAATCAGAGAGTCTTTCACAGCGAGGAATTTCCCTCGCACATTCAGCTTCCGATAATTTAGGCGTTCGAAGGGTGTAGCTACCAGCTGGAAACCATTGGGGGATAGGAGCGCTTATGTCTGCTTTGCAAATTCCTTCGAATAACCTCATCCACCAGCGATATCGGTACTCCGGCTCGCTTGCTCACCTCCACCGGACCAAGATTTTGATCGAACATCAAAGACATTACGCGATCCAAGACGGTATAATCGGCGGGAATCTCGTCAGTCGCCTTGTGTCCTTTCCAAAGATTCGGGCTGGATGGTTTAGTGACCACGCCTTCCGGAAGACCCAGCCGACGCCCTAACTCCCTGACCTGGCCTTTGTACAAGTGCGCGATTGGCAGGATGTCTACGCCGCCATCCCCGTACTTGGTAAAGAAGCCAATAAGGTCCTCCGACCTGTCACCAGTGCCCGCAACGAGGTAATTTTCTTGATTTGCAAAAACGTAGAGCATGGCCATTCTAATTCTCGCTTTGAGATTCCCTAACGTCACTCTGCCGGTTTCGACTTTCTTTGATTTCAGGATCTTTTCGAAACCGTCGACAAGCGGCGAAATTGGAACGTCAAAGGATCTGACCCCCAGTTTTTCTATGATGACGCCAGCATCGGCGTAATCTTGCGAATCTCTGTGGTAGTCTTCGAAAAGACGCAGACACAGGACTTTGGTAGCGCCCGCTGATCTTTGGCACAGAGAGGCAACGACCGCGCTATCAATCCCTCCGCTGAGTCCCACCACGTACCCCTTGGCGGAGGACGATTCTAGCTGCGATTTTAGAAAATTGGAGATCCTTGCAATCTCGAAATCCGGATCGAATGTTGACTTTTGTGTGACCATCTTCCCACAATAGCTTCATAGTCTTATTGAATTAGCTTTCTGCCACCCCATTTCGACAATGTGAAATATTGACTGTTGGTGGCTTTCGGACTTGGTGTCTTAGATAAGCCGACAGAATTTCTCCTTCAGACTGTCTGAAAATTCTGTCTAGATTTTAGTGCCGCAGCTGCCGCAGAAACGCTGTCCCTCTGGAACAGAGGCACCGCACTTGGGGCAGACCATCGCTTGCGGTCGCGGCTGCTGCATGGGCGGAACTCCGGCCGCCGAAGCCGTAAAGGGAGACTGGTAGCGCACGAGACTTTCCCTGATCAACCCGTAAGCTCTCTCGGCGTCAGAATTTGGGAGATCCTTGAAATCTAAGGTGTCGCCTCCGAACCGCAGCGTAAACTTTACCGTCGAGCGAAGGATTCCCTTATCCAAAATGACGTTCGAGATGTCCTGAAAATTGTAATCCGTATAATCCTTCTTCAGATTTAGATCGCGAGGGTGGCGAAATATGATTCGCTCGTTGGTGATCACAACCCCTTCGATATTTATCCTCGGGTGAAAGATCTTCTGCTGTATGTAGAGCTCAACCTGCTCGTTTGGTCCAAGTATGTGCAACAGATCTTGCGGCGGCTTGTCCAACATCCTTCAAATCACGAAAAAATACCTAGGGGCTATTTACTTTTGCTCCGGTGAAGTGTCTATACAGCTTGGCTCCGACATGGTCCCATTCCTCTCACTATTCGAAAACCGAAACAATAGTCTTTCAGCTTCTTATTGTGGAGATTAGATCGTAATATATGAATCAAAACCGGCACGTGCTTTCAGCTACACAGGATCATACTTGAATGAAAAGTGAAATTGAGGAGTGCTCACGGAAAAATAGCTGAAAAAGCGCGTTCTAGCGTGAACCCGCGTGCTCGCGAATCATCTGTATGACGTAGCCCAAGCTCCTTTCGGCTTCAAATTGCCAGCCGGAATCGGCGCGATGCATAAGGTACGGAATCGTGTAGTTTAGAGAGCAGAACCAATCCGGATAGCTCATCTCCGATGGCCTCAGCTTCAGAGGGCGGAGGCCGTTCGCGAGGTAGCGTATCGTCTCCGACATCTGCGACACCGGAATAATCAGCTCGGCGATGTACTCTCCCTCGTTCGTAACCATATGATTCCACGTGAAGGGGCATGCGGTAAAGATCGACATCGCGTGCCGCGCACTTTCTTCCGAAAGCGAATCAAAAAAGTACATAATGGGAATGACAGAGTGTTTCGCCCAAGAGTCGCTACTCCCGATCCACATAAACTTGAAGCCGGAAATCATCTTCGATCCAAAAACATGATTTCTCATGTGATAGGAAATGTCGCTGTCAGTGAGATTCAATTTCTTTGAAATATCTACTGACTTCGTCCACGGGTCGATTTGAAGCGATTTTACGATCTGGAGATCGATGTGATCGTACTTGTTGTGCTCCAAAGAAGCCGCCGATTCCGCGCCGGGGGAAGCTCGATAATCGGACGGATCGGCGATGAGGCGGGAAAAGTCAATGTCCCACATGTGATTCACGTAATCGTAATACTTCGTCTTCATGCCCAGGATCTCCTTCCACAGTAACCTGCGCATCCTGACGTTTTCAATAAAGCCCATTTCTTCAAGCGCTCTCAAAAGTTTGGACAGCTCCCCTTCCCTTTCAGGGGGAATCATGAACTCGCTGTCGAAGGCATGGGTTGAGAGAGACCTCGCGTAAAAGTGCAGCCCGGCGCTCTGGTGCAACCCACCGAAAAACGAAGAGTAATTGGTCAGGTCGGGAGAAACCTCAAAGCCTACCCTGAATCTGGACAGTCCAAATCTCGTCGGCTCTATGACCGGCGTTATTGAGATCCCCTGCTCCTTCAGACGTCCCATTCGAAAGCGCAGCGTCTGGTACGGGATGCCGAGCTCCTCGGAGATCTTGTTTAGATTTCTTGCGCCGTCCTTATCCACAAACGGCGACAGCCGGCTAAGGAATTCGGTTACGTCGTCGGCTGGAATTCGCATTTCGGCCACGCTACTCCCTTGATAACACCGCGCGCACGTCCTCCAAAGGAAAGGCCTGTGTTACCTCTATGAAAACGACCTTGGCGAGAACGCGCTATTTATTTTAAGCGAAATCTTTGGTTTTGACGGCCTCTCCCTGCTCTTACTTGGATCTTCCAATTTTGGAAACAGGCACCAGTACTAACAGACCTGTTTTTCAGCAGATTTTTTGATTATTTTTAGTATGAATTACTAAATTTCTCCACGTTTGAAGCTAAAACCGAAAAATTTTTCTAAAAGTAGGAAAACGATTGGGTCATGTCCATCGACGACAAGATAAAGGCAGGACTAGTAGCACTCTCTGTAATTTCGGCAGTGGCCGTGGCGGCTCACTTTGGACATGTTCCAGCCATCCACCCGCTGCTAGACGGGATCGGACCTGGTCCAATCTCACACTAGAAGTAAGAAAGAAGAGTAAGAAAGAGACAAACGAATTAGGGCAGGGGCAGTTCCCCCACTCTTTCCTTTCTTTTTTTACCGCCCCATTACTTTCTGTGGAAAAAAGCTTATGGAGATCGTTCTTGCAAGTTAATTCATTTCATCTTTGGCGAGCTCTGGAGAAGAAAATCGAGTTGGTACTAGGGACGGAGAGTTTCGTAGACCCCGTACTAGACTCTTTCTGATCATCGCGACGATCATCTTCTTCCCAGTCCTTGTCCTTCTTGCATTTTACGCGTCACTCAACGTGACCGCCACCAGCGGGCCGCTTTTTCCCGGGCTCGGTGCGCCCAGCGGGATTTATTTCACGATGACCGTCAATACCACGCAATACACTCAGTTTCTCGTAAACGTGTCTTCTGTGCAGAACCAGTCCTTTCCAAATGTGTTTCCCTCGATCTCGATACCCCCGAGCGTTCTCATCACGATTATAATAGTAGTTCTGATAGTGGTCAGCCTATCCGTTGTCCTGAACACGCGACGTCAGACGGCCGCCAGTGCAGAATTTGAGAACGAGGCCGAACTGGAAAAGCAGAGAGGCGAAGTCGCGGATATTCTGGACAGGACAGCTTCCGAATTAAGGCAGGGCGGCGAATACCGAAGGTCTGTCCTCGAATGCTACAGGAGGATCTGCGAGATCCTGGAATCCAAATCCAAGATCGACGCCAGGCCCCTGACCGCGAGAGAATTTGAGAGCTCCGTCTCCTTCCGCCTAAAGCTTGACACCCCGTACCTGTCGCAGATCACGGACATTTTCGAGATAGCCCGCTACAGCCCTCACGAGATCTCAAAGGCCGACGCCGATGCCGCAATAAACTGCCTTACAAACCTGAGCTCTGTTTTGCGCGAGATTAAAAATTCCTCGGACGAAGGAAGGAAGTGATTCCGGGGAATTGCTCCGATCGTCTTGGCTTCGCTCCCAGCGTAATTATCAGGGGAGAAAGGGAGAGCAGGATTCGCGGTGGCGCCCCGCCTTTGTTATGAGTATCTTTTTCTTTATCGCGATTCTGATATTTTCTCTGGTCCAGAACTCGCAGACCCTTGTCGTTTTCGCGCTTTATCTCTGCATTTTCCTGGAGGGAGTTTCCATTTCGGCACTCGTGATTTACTCGAGAAGCGAACCAGCGGACGATTTCCCTTCCAATTTCACCGATCCCAGATCTGAATTTCCCACGGTAACAGACGTGGTCACGTCCATGAACATTTACGTGACTTACGCAGAGAAAGGCTCCGAGCACTCGCGGAGGGAGCTCGCGTACATAATCAGGAATCTCCTGGAAGATCGCCAGTCGAGAAAGGCGGACGGTTTCGTCAGCGATGCTGCGTTCCAGTCCGACCTGAAGAGAGTGATGCTGCGGTACACCGTGGAAGATGAAGCTGACAGAGGCGGGAAAAAAAGAAAGAAAGAGTCCAGGCACGAAAGAGAAGCTTATCTAACCAGCCTGGAACGTGTAGTCAAGAAACTCGGCAGCGGCGAGTAGATTCAATTTTTTCTTTCTTTCTCCTGATCGAGTTTCGCAGTGGACCAAGTTATTGATTAGCGATAAGGAATCAAAGGGAGGGCAGCACCTACCGGCGATGAAGCTGCTGGACTCCGTCGGTGTCGCGATAGTAGGCAAAAGAGAAGTGCTACGCCTGATCCTACTTTCGATCCTATGCAATGGGCACGTGCTCTTCGAAGACCTGCCAGGTCTTGCGAAAACACTCACCGCAAGATCCTTCGCGCAGTGTCTGGGATGCGAGTTCAAGCGGATTCAGTTTACCTCCGACCTGCTCCCCGCCGACGTGACCGGCAGCTACGTCTTCAACCGGGCCACATCGGCGTTCGAGCTCCGCAAGGGGCCCATCTTCTGCAACATACTCCTCGCGGACGAGATCAACAGGGCCCCGCCTAGGACGCAGTCGGCGCTGCTCGAAGCTATGCAGGAGCGCCAGGTCACAATCGAGAACGAGACGCTGAAGCTCGAAAGGCCGTTCATCGTGTTCGCGACCCAGAACCCAATCGAGTACGAGGGTACCTACCCACTGCCCGAAGCGCAGCTTGACAGGTTTCTCGTGAAGACGAGCATCGGCTATCCCACAACCGAGGAAGAGTCGACGATCCTGGAAAGAAGATCCGAGCGCCGCAGCGACGATTACGCCCTTGAAAAGGTTGTGGAAAGGGAGGCACTGCTGGAGATGCAAAACTATGTGGAGATGGTGCACATCGATCGCGACCTTGAAAGGTACATTGCGGAGATGGTCGCGAAGACGCGATCCCACCCTTCGGTGGAAGTCGGATCCAGTCCGCGGGGATCGATCGCCATAATGAAGCTAGCCAAGGCGAACGCGTGGCTCAGCCAGAGAGATTTCGTCATTCCCGACGACATCAAGGCGGTCGCGGTCCCCGCGTTGAACCACCGGTTGATTTTGACCGCTGATAACTGGCTTCGTGGAATCAAGCCGCAGAGCATCATCGAAGATATTGTGAGCAAGACTGCCGTCCCGAAAGTGTCGGCAACTTAGCTGGAAAGAGGCCCAAAACTTCCATCAAGATCTCAGCGCACCTATCTGCGAGTACCAGTCCCTATAATTCGATACGATATGGATTCGGGCTCCGGAACTATTTTAGCAATTTGGCTATTATTTTTTCGTTATATTGATCTTCGACCCAAAAGAGAGAGCTGCCTCTCTTTCGCCATCGTATAATGGCGACAATCCGAGTACTCAGCTTCTACACTGCGTCGAGAGAGGACTGAGTCACTACGGCACAACTACGACCCAAGTAGTATTCTGGAACTTTGAGTCGAAGTTTGGTCTTGCAAAAGAAGACATCTCGAAATATCCAGAGAAATTCGTCTTATCGATTGAGGGAATGTTTGCAGAGGGAGCCCCACTTGTCGAGAAAACGATCATCAAGGAGATGAAAGCTTCTATTACTAATTGCGATCTTGATGATTCATGTTTGGCTACGGCTTTGAAACAAGCAAGGGCATTTTATCAGAGGGATCGAGCGGATTAAGGAAGGGAGTACGCCAACGGATCGCTAAAATCTATATTAAGACCGATAATAGCTCAATGAATCATGCAAACTGAGCCGAATAATCGATTCCAATCTTATGTCAAGAGTGTGGAGGAGATCGTCGCTTCAATGAAAATGAAAGAGAGGTATATTGAGGAGCTTAATACCTCAGATTTCTCCGATGCCTCTGAAACTATAAAGAACAAATTACTGACCTTTGAATCTCTGTTCAATTCCGCCGAAGCGTCTGATGTTTCAGACCAGGATACAATCAGACTAACCGATGAACAAAAGAGAATTTTGGAGAAAGTTATTGAAGATGCGAATCTGGGCATCGAGTCGCATAATTTGAAGGTTGTTAGAGATTCCATAAGAGACTTGGAATCTTTTCGCGAGCGAATATCTAATTCTTGAAGAACATCGCAGAGTTTTGCGCAATCAAAGATTCGGTCGAGCCGTATCGAAAGTTTGAAATTTTTCGCGTTACATTTAGGATAGCTCCAGTGTATCTTTCACGATAAAGCTGTTACCCTGGATCGCGCAGAAATTTCGTGTCTGAATCAAGAAAAGTGCAACAATAACCACAGGCGTTCAATGGATCCGCCAAATTACTATTGCTCGCCCCCGCATATGTTGTCTCCTAGGGGGCCCTAGTTTTTAACCGCTGTATGCCGTGGGGTGGTGGTATCCCCGTATTTTCCATTCTGTGCTATGACTATAGGATAGTAACCAAAGGTGGGCGTCCGACACTCACCTTTAGTGAGCAAGTAAAAGTGAGGTGTTCGTCCGGGCTAGGGAGCACGGCAAACCAGTCACAATTAGTCGAAATTCGAGAATTGTTCAAATCTTAAAGGAAAGATGGAAGAGTTTCGTACAGAATTGCACTATCCAGCTCAGGGGTTCGGGCTAAAATCTGTAAACCGGTAAAAAAGAAAAAATTTGATCAGTCTGATACACTCACATCAGACTGATTATTTCGCTTTTCTTCAGTCAAGGTGTAGTATCCCTGCGTACGTTCCTACGGTAAACCCAGAGCTTGAAGATGAATGAGATTCAACCGATCCGTACACGCCTGCGAGTCCTCCCGTTCCCTCACTGAAGGAGATAGTGGCTGTCAACGTGGTGAGGCTGAAAGATCCGTAAGCTTGCACTAGGGCTGTCCCCGAGGATGATGAGCCAACGGTTCCTGTAAAGACTCCTGTGTATTGGAATGAGCCCGCACCGTCAGGATATACATTAATGACTTGCACACCGATGATAGTCCCTACAAGAGTGCCCGTAAGTACTTTTTCAAAGGTGACCGTCTCAGTGGTAAGTGTCGGACCTTTATTAACGGAAATGACGGTATTGGAATACGTCCACCCACCATGTGCGTAAATAGTGATCGAACTCGCGTAAGAAATTGAAGCCGCGGCGAAAATCGAGAGAACTGCCAAAGAAAAGATAGCGACCTTGAAAGTTCCAAGCTTCGTTTTGGTTTCTGTTTTCATTTTTTCACCTCCTTTATCGTCAATACATTCAAAGAGATGAAAATAGATGGCGATTTCTTGAGTCTCTAATCAGAGATTGCAGTGCGATCGGGAGCGTTTTCCATCCACGGAGCAGGAAAACCATCACAAGCGGTTCGCTTTCTTGTAAAAACGCGTGAAATATTAAATCAAGCCAGTTTTCAACCTGATTTCGTTGTTTTAGATGCGTTTTAGAACGAATGGATTTTTACCGTCTAGACTATGGCTCTATTCTGTCGGAAAGGAAGAATTCGGAACACATAGCGGACATTTTTTGGCAGGAAAACAAACGTGCATCCTGAACCCAATGAGCGGCAAATGTGATGGACTTGGCCCCTAGACCTTCATGGCAACCTTGTCAACGTACTGCTTCACCGGATTTTTATCATAAGCGACACGCATCATGATCACTTCTCCCCCTCGGCCTCTGTGTCCGGTAAAGGTTCGCGTCTCAATGAGGCCTCGCGAGATTAGCTCTTCTACAAGATTTCCGTACTTACCCTGTCTTCCATAAAGAGCACCCTGCGATATTTTACATGCGTCACTCATCTGTATCAGGCTCCTCCAACCCGATTGTTCTGATTGTAAGCGCCTTCTCATGTAGTCATCTATGAAAGCGGAGACAAGAAAATCGAATGCCAATCTGGTTTCCGGTTTCTCGAACTCGGGCTGGATTGCCATTATCTTCGGCTTTTCTTCAATTCTTACTTCCCCGTTGTTGCTAGATTGAAGATGATGCCAGCTCGAATCGAAAGTTTTTCCTCTCAGCATTCGGATTCTTATGTAGTTCTCGATTCTTCCACCCTCCTCTTCCGCTTTCACATCTATTATTCCATCACACATTGCTTCAAACTTGATATAGAAAGAATCAGAGGCGGCTCCTTTTACAAATCCAAGGAAGTGAGGAGTTTCACGAGCTCTGATACCGTAGGGAAGCGCTCCAGTCCGCCAATTGTCGATCAAATCTTTTTCGTCATTGTATTGCAGGAAAATGGTACTATTATCGTCGATGTGAAGCCACCGTTTGTCCTGCTCGGAAAAACCAGCTTTGGCGCGTCCCGGCCAATATCCCGCACTTTTCACCACGTCGAGAGGTTTGTCGTGACTCGACAACCACAAATTCTGATCCGAATCATGTTCTCTTTTCTCAGTCTCGTACTTTAGAGTCTGAGTGTAGCTGTCCCAAAAACTTAGGATTCCCTCTTTCTCCAATTTTTTGGCGTCTACGCCTAGCCTCGCGAACGCCTCAATTGCCTCGCTGGGGAAGTGCTGGAAAACGTGATACTCCGTTTTCATGCCCTGCTTAAGCGCCAGGGCGGCTATCGTCAGGGACGTCTCGTACCATAATGAGTCGGCGTCGAACTCGACAATGTAATGACCACCGTAGAAGAAGCCATCCGGAGCCAGGTCGTTCAGTAGCGGGACCTTCAAACTGTCTGGCAAGGCATGTGTCGAAGCTATAAGAGGACGTTTTTTAACTTTGCTTTCTTGCATCAGAACGTCCTAAATTAGATTCTCAATGATGTTGGCTACTACTGTTCGAAGTCCAAGCGATCCAGGTATTCTCCTGAAATTGCTATCGCTTTTGCTGTCCTCTGAAGGATAATATCCACGCAGGGGCCCAGACTGTGCGAATCAAAGTAGCTGTAGAAATCTGCACTCTTTCGCTTTTTGGTACAGGCGATTATCCGCGGTAACTACCTCTAGCCCAAGAAATTCTCCTAATGCCAAGTAATACGAATCGTAGGAAGTGATCTCGTATTTGTAAGCTAGTTCAGAACATTTGCTTATGACTTCTCTAGTAGGGACCATGATATCCAGTCTCAACTCAAGCAGATCATTGAGAGCTCTCACTGTGGTCGTAGGATTGAATCGTGGTTTAAACCTAAGGGCATTTACAACTTCATAAATCAGAAGATCGGATGAGATCAAAGTTTTTCTTCCTTCGACATGATCTTTTCTCAATGCAATTGCTCTGTCACTACCTTCCTCCTGTGAGAACCACTTTATCACAACTGATGCGTCTATGACTACTTCCTGCTCTCTCTCCACTTGCGAATCTCATCCACTCCAGACCACTTCATTGTTCCGAATTGGACTCTTAGCTTATCCATATCCCTGGCGGCATCAACCATCTTTTCTTTATCGAGTAATCTGCTTTGTCTCTTAGAAGCGACCCACATTCGAAAAGCCTCGGAAGCAGCGTCACCTACTCTGATCCCCTCTCTGACAGCTTCAGCTTTGAGATTTCTGAATGCGCTCTCGTCGATGTCCTTGATGCTTACACTCATAATATTTGATTCTTTTTCCAATCATAATAACTTTTCCAACTTGTATAACTCTTCATGAAGTTCTCAATTTTAAGACCTTAGAATAAAGAACAAAAAAAGAAATTCTATACTCAGGACAGCGGGTCTTATCCTGCGATCTCCTCCCGTGTGGAATCCGGGGTTTGACTGGCGCACTGTTAGATCTTTGGTCGGTCTAAGGAGCACACACGTACCATTGCTTCACGTGTGTGACTGGTCTATCGACTGATTTTCTCGGGTAGTTAATAATTTTCAAACTAAAAATAAATAA
>JASHPQ010000132.1 GCA_030037995.1 Nitrososphaerales archaeon
CCATGGCTATCTCCAGCTTCTTTCTCATTCCCGTGGAGAACCCACCAACCTTCCTGTCGCTGGAGTCCAACAAACCAAAATAGTCCAGAAGCGATCTAGCCTTCTGTTTCCAGTCTTTGACTTCCTGCAGCCTCGCTTGGAGGTGCAAATTCTCCATCGCAGTAAAATCATCGTCAACTATGACTTCGGATGCAACCCATCCGATCACCTTTTTCACCTCGTTCGGCTGCTTTGTGATACTGTAGCCCCCTACCTTGGCGTCCCCGGACGTTGGCCTCGCAAGCGTCGTCAGCATTTTGATTATCGTAGTCTTTCCTGCGCCGTTGGGACCCAGCAATCCAAAGATCTCCCCATTGCCGAACGAAAGATCTACGCCATCCACGGCCTTCACAGTGCCGTACGTCTTTCCGAGGCCTTCGCACACGACCGCCACAGAGTCATTCTCGAGCTGAACTTCTTTCCCTTGTAGTGCCGGCGGTGCTTGTGGCTGTTGCAATTGCTCCGAGCTCTCTCCTTTCAAGCCATCGCTCTCAAATGTAAAAGAGATTTACGTACAAAGTCGAATTCAGCTAATCGTTCTGAACCGCTTTCGAAGAATTGAAATGGAATCAACAACGGCCTCGGGGATGATACTTTTACCCAGCTGGATTTTCCTAACGCAGAGCTGGTTCCAATTTTTTACGACTCTTCCCGTTGCGTCTTCTTTTCTTCACCGACTATGAACTGAGGAACAAACTCGACGACAAGAATGAAGACAAAACCCATAACAAAAAGTTCTTCAAACGCATTCTGCAGTTGTCCTCCAGTGAATATCGTGCCGAGAAGACTGACGACCACGATAAATACAACGACCGCCTTTAGCCAGTTCAAGCAGCCTAAAAAGCCGGACTATCCGCGAATTAAGAGTTTTCTTTTCGAGTCAAAGACACGGTATGAGACACTCCTCCGTCCAAAGGGGCGATCAAACATTCTCCGAATCTTCTGTGCATCATCCGATTTAATAGGAGATCTACTCACGAAAAATAGGGATTCTCTAATTGGGGTAGAAGAACTAGTACGGAAGGTTCGAGATGCAGTAGATCGAAGAAAGATACTTAAGGAAATTAACTAAGCACTATTACTTTAACGATCATCCACACGATTTGAAAATGACAATTCCGTCCTCTCTTCCGATTCCTAAGACATTAACGGACGCGATCATTGTGGCGGTCGCGTTGGTCATTCTGTGGATAATTGTTTCAATCCCGGTGTATTTTGCAGGGAAGCTGGTTAAGGGGGGCAAGGCTAGTTTTGGAGACGCGATGGTGGCTACGCTAGGAGGCGGAATAGTATACTTTCTCGTTTTCTACGGCGTCGATATCTTTCTAGGTGCACTCTTGGGCCCCGTTGCTTTAGTATTTGGTTTCATACTGGCATTGGTCGCGTGGTTAGCAATCTACAAAGCATCGTTCAATACAAGTTGGGTCGGCGCTCTCGGGATAGTTGTTCTGGCTTGGCTACTTTTGATTATTTTGGATGCCGTGCTGGCATTGATATTTAGGGTGACCCTCCCCAAATTCTACCCATTCTAATCCAGGAATGAAAAAAGGCGCAATATTCCCTCTACAATACTTTCAAAGTTCGTTTTCGAAATCGATTGCAACAGAATTAACTGCTGACCAGTTCACCGCCATCAGCACTTGGCGATTTAGCTCACTCTGGCTTATCAAAGGAAAGGCCTGAAAACCCTCGGAGATGGCCTCTGCAAACTTCACTATTTCCTCATGGGTTGGGGCGTACGCAAGCGCCCTTTGCATTAGAGTGGGCTCCTTCGGACCCAAATCCGTGTCTCCGAGTCTTTCCGAGATCCGCGGCGCATTACCGCTTATCGAAAACCCCTTGACCTCGAGGAAATTCGGATTAGAATTTTGTACGAGCTTGCGGTAACACTGTGCGTCCATCATATTGACGCCGCGGACACTCGTGATCCTGATTACTGTCCGGCACTTTAGAGTGCTCAGCATGGACAGCGTCTGGTTGAGTCTCTCCCAGTGATCTTCGTTAACCGGAAAGAAAGGCTTCACCGAGGAACAGACCCGCATGTACGATTTTTTATCTGGAGCAGCGAGCGTAACGTAAAGTTGCGTCGGCAGATTATCGGTCTCGTTCAGTTCCCTGATCCTCTCCGGAAAAGTGCCGTTTGTAACAACGAACGTGGAGATCCGCCTCTTTCTGAACTCTGAAATCAGCTCCCCGATCCGGCGATACATCGTGGGTTCGCCATCGTACGAAATTGCAACGTGTTTCGGTGCGGCTGCTTCGAGATGAACGTCAATGATGTCTTTTCTCGACGCTACCAGTCTCTCCACCAGATCCCTGGAGGAGTCAGGAGACGACGACGCTTCGTCGGCGAGATCTCTCCTGATGGAAAAGCTGCTTCCTTCGCTTTCCTCTACCACGCCGGCATTCCTCAGGTCGTTCAGCGCGTCCTTTACGCGCATTCGTGAAATCCCGCTTATCGTCGCCATCTCCGGGATAGAAAGCGAGTCCCCGGCTGCCCTGCCGAGAGTATTCACCACCTTGATCATGTTTTCATAATTGTCGAGAGCAAATGGAAGATGCTGGTCGATTATGGCGCTCTGCTCCGATACGAGCTGCTCTGCAATCTCCTGCGGTTCGTCCAAATTCTGAAACGAATGCTGCCTTCCCTCGACATCGCGCCAGCAGAAACTGCACGCGATGTTGCACCCCCGAAAGGAAGTTGATTGAATGCATTGATGACTCTTTATCCCGAAATTGTGCTTGTAGCACTGCCTGCGCCCTCCCGTTCTGAGGCTCTGCTCCGTCCAGTAGCACGGCTTGTACGCCGCGTGGCCATACTTTCCGATTAGGACCTCGCGCGTGGAAATGCGCAAGCTGGGATCGCTACACTATGAAGACCCGTCGAGTAGATAGGCATTCTCCCGCCGGGGAGCTATGAAAGTTTAGGAAGCTTGCCCGTGGGAAACACTACCAGGCCGCCCTCGCCCATCTTCATCGGAAAGGTTCCCTCCTTGTGCGAGGTTCCCCTCATCTTCCGGACCTCGACACCCCTAACCCTCAGGCCTCCAACGCGGGAATAGTACAGTACCACGACGCCATCCGAAATGAACTCTTCCACGCCAAACCTGCTCAGCCCTTGACTGTCTTCGGGGATCTCCGTTACGTACAGGAAGGTCGCGTCAAGCTCCTTCAACATGCTCGAAAACCGGATCAGGTCGGTCCGAAGCTGCAGAAGGCTCTCGGTCTGCAATCCGAGTACGGTGATCGGATCGATTACGATCCTTTTTGCCCCGATCCTTTTCCACTGTGAAGAGATGGTGGAGTAAATATCCGTCACGTCGATCTTCCGAATTTGCCCCGCCACCGCAGGTGACAGGTCGATCAACGCTATCTTGTCTTTCTTCTGGAGAGCGTCGAGATCCCACCCGTAAGCAGACGCATTGCGCACGACGCTTGGAATTTTTTCCTCTAGGCTGACGTAGATCCCGGGTTCGTCGTACACCTTCGCTCCCTTGTACACGAACTGCATGGCGAAGGTGCTCTTTCCAGTACCCGTTCCACCCGTGACGAGAATGGTCTGCCCTCTGGGGAGGCCTCCGATCACAAGCTCGTCAAAGCCCTCTACTCCTGACCTGGCCTTGGTCAAAAGCGTCAAGAGTTCAGAATTCCTCCTGCAATACCTTTCTTCGCGATCAACATGTAACCATCCACCCTAGACGTCAATCTCAAACCCCCTGTCTGAAATCCTGTAGTTTTTCCATCCACCGTCGTGTTTCTGGCCTCGCATAGTCTCGATCCGAAACTGACGCGACCGCTCCGTTCCTGATTCATTAGCCCGGAATCGAAGAGTTCCGCTGGAAGAAAAAATGACGGAATTCAAAATTCTCTCATCGTGAGCCCCCTCCGCCAGAGTGGCGATCCCCACCGTCCGGTAATTCTCGAGCCGGGAAGAGAGGCATGAAACAAAGTCGATCACAGACTTCGTATCACACGAAAGCAGGAGCCGAGATATTGAATCCACTATTATGAGCAGCTTTTCATTCTCGGAGTCGACTCGTCTGAGCTGGTCAGTGATCACGATCAGCATTCCGGTCGGATCCAGTCCCAGCACGCCGCGGCCTAGGTTTTCCGACAGGCCGAGGCGAGCCGCGCTTACTGCGTCGATGATGCGGAATTTTTCCTCCGCTTCAAACTGATCTGTCTTCCAGCCGAAGCGAGACATGCTCGATCTCAAGGAGGAGGGTAGCTCTTCGGTAGTTATCCAGAGAACCCGCCCGTTGCTCAGGATAGTTTCATACGCGTATTGCGCCGCAAATATCGTCTTGCCACTCCCGCTCGTCCCCGAAAGGATCGTGAGGCCATTGGGCAATGATCCCCCGTTCATAAGGTCAACTAGGGATTTCGTTATGCTGCCGACTACATGTTTTGTTGCGGTTGAAATAGCGCCCGCCTCCTTTCGGTTCTCTGCATCAGAATTCGTTCTTCCATTTCGAGCTTCTTCTTCTCTTCCTGCTTCAGGACTTCATCCTGCATGGCATTCAGGGCAAGGAGATCCTGCCTAACCTGATCTAGTTGCATACTCAGACTTTCATACTCGTTGCTGAACCTGCGTAGCTCTTCCTCAGCTCTTGAGAGTTCCTCCCTCAGTGAAATCGTCGCGTCTGTGGATGAAGGTTGGCCACTTAACTCGGCTTCGAGTCTATCCTTTTTCAATCGCAACGCTTCTACAATCGATTCAAGGTCTTCGGACTCGACCACGACCTTTGCATTTTCGGTTCTCGTAGATTTTTGGTTGCCACGGGAATCCTGATAGAGTAGCGAGGGGTGCCAGATGAATTCTCCAATCGAACTGGGTTGAGCCAGAACACCGATCGTTTCAGAGGCACCGGGTTCCAATTTGAGATTCAGGATCATAAAGCGATCCTTGAATTTCCTTTTTTCGTCGTAAGAGAGAAGTAGTTCAAATCCTTCAGGAACGGCTTCCTGAATCCCCGAGGCGATGGCTCTTTCTTTACCAAAATTTGAAATTACAAACGTAGTGTGAAGCTTGTCACCTTGAGAGATTAGCGGATGCTCGACGGAAACATCCAAGACGAGGAAAGAAGAATCAATCTGTCTCGCCGAGTCCTCCGGGGATGAGCCGAGGATAGAAGTGCTAGAAATGGCCGAGTAGATCAACTGGCTAGACGCCACTTGCGCAAACATTTCGTTTGCAAGCGGAATCAGCTCCCTGCTCTGTTTCACCGTGGAAAGGAGACGGAGGGATTCCTTCAATTTCTCCGAAGATCCCAGCTCCTCGTAATATTTTGACGCGAGTGAGAGCGCCCGTTGCGCCTGCGAGTAGAGCTTTGCCTTCACTTCTTGATTTTCAACTTCCCTCTCGGCGGCACTGATCTTTATCGAGGCATCGAGAATGTGCTTATTGGCTCTTAGCATTACGAGAAAGGACTTGTTTCCTATTCGCCCTAGTATTCGCTCCGCCGAATCGAGGGCTTTGCTGCACTCCGAGAGCCTCTCGATGTCAATGGAGGATTCTAACGATTTCTCGACCATCTTCGAAGAGTACAGAAATGCCGCGAAGCTGGAGAGACCTCTGAGAAGTGGTTTCAGAGAGGCCGACTTCGACTTTTGCGACGCTATGCTGAAGATGTTTCCGGCTTTCTGGATAAGGGCCGCATCTCCATCCATCTGGGCCTTCTGGAAGTGTTTCAGCGCAGAGCAGAGAGAAGCGAGCGACATGAGTTCGTTCGCTTCAAGCGGATTAGCGAGAGAGTAGTCTTGGGAGAGACGAGAAAAGGCACTCTCGGCTTCGGAGAGACCACTCACTGACCGCTCCACATTGCCGCTCCGAAAATCTTCCTTGGATCTCTCAAGAATGATGCGAGCCTCGCAAAAAGCTGAGAGGTGTCTCCCCAGCGCCGTGAAGGATCTCGCCTCAATCGAATTATCAGTGGAAAGACCTGACTCCAGCTTTGAGAGGGACTGCTCTGCCTTTGAAAATGATTCAATGGCGGCGACTGAACTCTCAGCAAATGATAGCTTCTCGGCTTCCTCTATCAGCGATTCGGCGAAATACAGATACGATCTCGGTTTCCAACGCCTAGTAGTAGCTACTAAGCTAAAAGCTTCCCTGTACAGACGGGCGGCTTCTTCAAAATCTGACGAGACATGCGCAGACTTGGCGTTTTCAATTTCAGACCAAGCGAGCATGTACCTCGAAAATTCGTTATACAAATGTGCGTTTGAAGATGAACGTCGAATCTCTTCAAAGGCATCGTGCGCCTTTCTGAACTCGCTTGCGCTTTGTCCAAACAAACCTTCTTTATCAAATACCTGGCCGAGGCGCCACCGAGATGTAGCGAGCGTTTCGTGTAACTTCAAGCCTTCCGAAATCTTCGCTGCGTCGTGGAAGTACCTCTTTGCCTTCGAAGACCATTTTCTCCACTGGCCTTCATTTCGACTCGTAGAGTTTAGCAGGTCGTAACATATATCGCCCGCGAGCAGATCAGAGTTTATCCTCCTGTTTTCGAACGCTCGGTCTCGATAGAAGGTTCTGCTTTTGAGACATTCGACGAGAGATCTGTTAAGCAAGTCCAAAACTCGGACCTCCCTTGACGACTCGGGGGAACCTTTTTCGCTAAACCTCAGTTCTGTCGCGATCTGTCGATTGTACTCTGAATTGCGGTAAAAGATGTCGCCGATGTTGACCGCCTTATATCTTGACATCCCGACTCTTCTGTTGTTGATCAGCGATTCCGCCTTTTCTGCGAGCTGGAGGGACCTCCGCATCAATTTTTCCCTCGAGGAATCATCCGAGTAGTTTGCGAGATGCTGGTAAAACGAGGCGATCCAGGATCCTCCGAGAAAATCTCCTTCAAAGCTTGACCAGAGTCGGAACCACTTCAAAGAGTCCTCTCCAATTTCGACTGAACGTCTCAGAAGTGGCACGGCCTTCTTTCTTTCGAATTGGCTTGTCCCCTCCTTGAAGTAGGTCCCTGAGAGATTGTAGGCGCTCATGGCCCGGTAAATGTGCCAGGGCGATCTCATAGCATAATCGAAAGATCTTTGGTACTGCGAGCGGGCCTTTCTCACAAGATCCAGCATGTCTTCACCCTCGGTGAGCTCTGCCTTACCCTCGTAACAGATGCCCAGATCCCAGTACAAGACGGATGCGAGCGATCTGAGAAATTGTATTCTATTTTTGGCCGATTTTGTACGGCCAGCTCCATTTCTTTCGTAATTTGTGGAGAGGGTTCTTTCACAAGACTGGAAGTTGCGTACCGCCCTTGTGAGGAATGTCAAGGCTGTATCGATGTCTCTCTCAAGCAGAAAGTAGGAAAAGCCGAGCCCGTCGAAGACTAGGCTCGAGAGGTCGTTTCGGGGAGCCAATTCAGTCGAGGAGAGGAACCCCGCTGCCTCAGCCCGTGCTGCGGCCAAGTTCTCGATAGTTTTCTTCTTTTCTCTCACGAGAAACGGAGTGATGCGGAGTTGAACCATTAATCCCGAACAATAAGCAAAGTTGGTCTTCAACTTCGATGTGGCTTGAGCCGCTGCCGCGTGCTGATACATTCTGATTGCATTTCGTGTGCGATTGTATCCGACGTGATTCGGATAAAGCCAGTAGATGAGCGCGAGAAAGGCATGTTTAGTCGAGATCTCTTCCAAGCTTGATTCTGAAGAGGTCTCTTTCCTAGTGTAAAAGTACCGAAGCTCTGACTCCAGTTTTTCTCTGGATCGATTGAAGAATTTGATCGCTTCCCCGGAAGTTCTCGCCTCCTTGGAGATCGCTTCTACATCGGAGTATAGGGTGAGGAAAGCATCCAACGACCCGAGGCTCCGAGTTTGTCTCTTGGAAGAGAAGAGCTCTGGCTCTGTTTTGTACAATTCAGATTGATCCCGCGGCTCGGCTGACAATAATCACCAAAAAATCGATCGATGTAATGACGAATAGGATAAATTAGAATGGGAGTCATTCTGGATCGCATGTTGCGCATAAGAATGTCCAACTTCTAGACGCAAACGCTCCAGCCAGACAGGTTCCTGTTTCAATTGGATACAATTCATGGTGACAATTCGATTAACTAACAAGATCGCATTCAAGACCAGTACTATGGATCAGTACTCCAGCAGTCCTCTGCTTTCTTGGAGGAGATGACTCTAGGAGACGGCTGTCGAGAAGAGCTATGCTATGAATCCGTGGTATTTCTTGAGGTGCTCCAGATAGAGTGATTCCAGATCAGAGTGGAGATCCCCTTCCTGGAGTCTTTTCCACACGGAATCACAGAATACGCATGAGTACATCAGGCTGCGTAGCTCTCGCGAGAGACTCTGGGATACGGTTTTCATGGTTATCTAATTGCAAATTCCAGAATGTAAGAAATCATGGTGAATGCCGGAATTCAGATCAGTAAACTTCTGTTATCCGCCAAATAGGCATCTTGATATTTCACGGAACCAAAAATGGCTTCCATGTCTCTATTCGGCAGCTTGCAACGGAACAACACGATTTAATAATAAAGTACTGTGGCGAGCTGAGCATTTTCGTTTTGAAATCTGAACACGTCCCCAGCGGAATACCGGGGCTGGACGAGATCCTTGGAGGAGGGTATCCACGAGGCCGAGTTATTCTGATTACCGGGGGACCCGGATCCGGAAAGACCATGATGGCGATGCAATTTCTGCTCGACGGGGTCAATCGGTTTGATGAGCGAGGGGTCTTCGTCTCTCTAGAGGAGACAAGACATCATCTGATAACCGAGACGTCAAATTTTGGATGGGATATCGAAAAGTACGAAAAGAAAAATCAGATCGCTATTGTTGACGCGTCCCCACTGCGGCAAGTTTCGAAGGAGGGAGACCAGGGAGGTGAACAACCGCTCACGTCGTTGAGCACCCCCCCGGAGCAGGAAAAAGGCGTTCGCATAAGAGGGCCGGATTTTTCTATCCAAGCTCTTACCACCGTAATACGAAGCTACGTGCGCGTGACGAGGGCCACGAGGATTGTGGTAGACCCGATAACCTCACTCTCGCTACAGTTTCTAGACAGCCACCAGAGGAGGGGTGCGATCATTGACCTTCTGGAATCTCTGATAGGGATGGGAACGACCAGTCTGGTCACAACCGAAATCGCAAGCCAGTTCAGTTTCGAAAATGGCCACAGGGAGATCCCCCCCGAAGAGTACCTGTGCCACGGAGTGTTGATTTTGCACAACAGTCATGTCGCCGGCAGGGGCATGGTTTCGGCAATTGAAATTGAGAAGATGCGAGAGTGCAAGCACGACAGGCAGCTTCACCCGTACTCAATAACCGAGCAGGGAATCGCGGTTTACAGTGAACGGTTCCTCGGTTAGCTTCCCTCGCTCGGGCGACACTAACGAAGATTTTTAAAGCAACAATCTTCGCTAATTGTCTGAAAGTGAAAACCCTTCCCTTGCGGCCGTTTAGTGCATTTGCGTTTAGAATTTATTCGTGGCAGTGCTGAAAACCGCCTGCGCATGAGGGGAGCCTTCTATAGGAGCTATGGTATTCGTTGCCAGCAATTGATGTCCTCCAGCTAGTCCGTTCGGCCTGTGAAAAGAACAGGGAGATACCGGCGGTTCTGGACGCCTACTCTCAGTTCTTGGATTCGCCGATTGGGCCGATCGAAATGAAGAATCTCTCCGACGTTTTTGACCGGATCCAGGACAACCTCTCCCAGAGATTTCCGGAGATGGTCGCAAGGCGCGCCGGAATTGTCAGCAGAAATGATATCGCTACGTTCCTCTCCGCCACAAACGGCGACCCGGATCGCGTAAAGCAGATTCTGAGCAGTGAACTTTTGACATTCAAAGATGCAATGATAGTGTCAATCTCCGAACGATTCTCGAGGATGAACAACGAGGAGCGCCGGGCGATTGATGCCACGTTGAGACTGATCTTCAGATCTCCCTTTGATATACTATTCAGGGCCGACGCCGGCAAACCCCTCTCGTCAAGTGGGAAGGAATTTGAGAGATTTCTCTCCTCGGTAAAGTCCCAATCGCCCACGATTAGAGAACTCCGCTATGAAAATCTGATCGTGGAAAAAGCGATTTTCAACAAGCTCGTCCTGAAAGCGCAGGATCGAAATTACTCCATCTGGATTCCATCCTTTTTCGCCAAGGAAGGGGCAAAGACGTTGATTCAGAGGCTTGCAGTTCCTAACGAACATGTCATGCTCACAAGGCTTCGTGAGCTGTCTTCGCAGTCCCGCGGTGAGGAGCTCGAGGGATTTCTTCGCACTTTGACTGACAATTTGGGTGTGCTGGGTAAGAACGAAAAGATCCCCGAAGAGTTTTCAGATTTTGTCCAGCGCGTCGGTAATTATCAGATCATTCCTCCAATAGATCTAGATGACGTCTTTGCATACCTGCAAGAAGAGTCCGAGAAAAGAGAACGTGCACGTCTGGCGGAAGCAGAAAAACTTCGTCTCCAAGAAGATAGACTACGGGAGGAGCAAACAAGGAAGAACGAGCAGTTCCGCCAAAGACTCCGTCCGATCGCAGAACAAAGACAGCAGCAGCAAGCACTGCAGCAGCTCCAGCAGCAACAACAGGTAGGAGGAGCGACTGGCAAGGACTCGATATTCTTGGGACAACGGCTGGATTTTGATCAGCTAGTCAGCGCGATCAACCGGCACGTCCCTGAGAAGGAGCTGCCCTCTCAAGTGAAGCAGGTCGGAGATTATTACCTCCAGCTGCCAGATTTTCGGAGAAATATCATCATCGTGGGCTCCTCTGGATCCGGGAGGAGTACGACGCTGAAGCGCGTCATCGATGGGATGGCTTCAAAGGCCGGTTCGAGGAAGATCATCGTTATCGACCAGAAGGGAGAGCACCGCGGTCTGGCTTGGAAGTACGGCTGGAAGGTCTTTTCCTTCGCAGGCGATTCGCAGGCGCAAGAGTTTCAGGTGCCTCTGCTTTCCGGTGTTGACGATCCCGAAGCTGCCGCCTCTCTGGGAGCGGATCTCATTCAGGAGTGGTTCAATCAGGGTTCGCTTAACTGCACCGATCAGCAGAAGGAAAGGATTGCCTCCATAATTAGGGCGCAAAGCAGGGAGAACCGAAACATAGCCACAATCTCTAACCTGATGTCGCAACAACCGGAGCTTTCCATACTTGCACAAAAACTGAAGAAGGAACTAGTCTCCAAGGGGACCTTCTCGAGAATCTTTTCCGAGAAGGGGACGCAAAATGAGCTATTCGCTCGAAGCGTGATCTTCGATATCTCCGGGCGAGGCTTGAAGGATCCAACTACTAGGGAGGAGCGACAGATAATCTCGGTGATACTTCTCCGAGAACTCCTCGATTCTTCTACAAGGGATTCCACTATAGTCATCGAAGACGCCCTAGATCGTTTTAAGAGTGATTCCCTCAAAGCGAGAACCATTGAGCTCGTTCGAACCCTTCTGACAAACGGTGATAGCGTTGTCGCCACTTCAAGAAGCAGCGTGAGAGAGTTTCTCGGCGACAACATCGTCCAAGTCGTGCACCGGTTATCCGGGGAAAAGATAATCGGAGAAGAGCTCGCTGCCTTTGAGAGTGATGTCCAGGCGTCTACGCTGCAGAAGCTGGTTTCCTTCCTTCCACGCGGTTACGCGATCACGTCCAAGTATGGAGTCCCGGGAGGGGGCCTTGTCCGCACCGCCGCGGTTAAGGTGGAACCCCTGACTTTCTCCTGAATCTACTCTGCCTGGAATTTCAACGCCGGCACGCATGGAGCAACGCAAAAAAATCCTTTAGTCTCTTTTTTCCAAAGGCGACACTATGTCCTCGACAGTTCAGGAGAATCGTCCTCAAGAGGAGCAACCGGCTTACTCCATAATCGGAAAACGTGTCAGAAAGTACGATTCTCTCGAAAAGGTCACGGGGAAGGCCCAATTTCTTCTCGACATCAAGCTGCCGGGGATGCTTTACGGAAAGATTCTGCGCAGTCGATACCCGCACGCCAAAATCCTTCGGGTTGACGCATCTAAAGCAGAAGCCCTTCAAGGTGTCTACGCGGTTATCACTGCCAAGGATACTCCGAAGATCAGGTTCGGATTCATGAAGGACAACCTCCCACTGAAGGATGGGGTCGTCCTTTCGTGTCGCGACGAGATTGCGGCCGTTGCGGCCGTGGATGAAGCTACTGCTTCTAGGGCAGTCGAGCTGATCGAGGTCGAGTACGAGAGACTCTCTGCTTACTTTGACCCTCTCGAGGCGATGGCTCCAGATTCGCTGCAGCTTCACGAGGCTGCAGAAAACAATGTCGCAAAGATCCCCTTCAGCTTCAAGGCGGGAGATCCCGAGGCCGTTTTCAAGAGAAAAGACGCCGTCATAGCCGAGAATTCATTCAAGGTGCACTTTATGACCCACACCGCGCTCGGCACAATGGGTGCCTTGGCTTCCTGCGATCTGGAGGGGAATGTCACGATGTGGACGAATACACAGGCACCATTCATGTACCAGCGCGAGCTCGCGGATGCCTTGGGTATCCCTGGCGAAAGAGTCCGGGTAATCCAGCCCTACATCGGGGGCGCTTTCGGCCGCGGCATGGACCTCTACCCGGTTGATGTCATTACTGCGTTACTTTCGATGAAGACGGGGAGGCCAGTCAAGATTCAATTCTCCCGGGAGGAAGACCTAAGCTTCTCGCCTACGAGACAGCCCGCCCTTATCAAGATCAAGACGGCGGCCGACGAAACTGGAAGGCTTCTCGCGCGGAAGGTCGAGGTGTACCTGGACGTCGGAGCCTACGTCTCCTGGGGTGCCTTTGACGCGCGGGTGATGATGGCGACCACTTCCGGTCAGTACCGCATGGAGAACATCCAGTTTAACGCGTGGCCGGTCTATACTAACAATCCGTCCTCCGGGACGATGCGCGGCGCTGGAAACCCGCAGATCAATTTTGCCATCGAGTCCCAAATAGACATGCTCGCAGAGAAGCTCGGCATGGATCCCGTGGAGTTTCGCCTGAAAAACGCCAACCACCCCGGCGATGTTACTCCCCAAGGGATGCGAATCACAACATGCGCGATGGAGGACACCATAAAGCTCGCGGCGAAAAAGATCGGCTGGAAAGGGACGCATCGCGAAGGTAGGTGCCGCGGGATTGGCTTTTCTACCCTGTTTCATGTGGCCGGCGGTGCTCGCGTTTATCGCTCAGATGGATGCGGTGCCATACTCAAAATAGATGATTTTGGGAAAGTAACAATCATTTCCGGGGCCTCCGAGATCGGTACGGGCTCGGACACGGCGATCACACAGATCGTGGCCGAGGAGCTTGGGGTTCCTCTATCAAAGGTGGAACTCCTGAACAAGGACACTTCAGTGAAGCCGTGGGACGTAGGAATTCACGCCAGCAGGGCCACGTTCGTGGGGGGCAACGCAGCGCTCGCGGCTGCCAAGGACGCGAAAAGACAGCTGCTGCGTTTGGCGGGACGGGAGCTCGGGGAAGATCCGGCAAATCTGGATATCAAAGACGGCGAAGTCATTACTCTTGACGGAAGAAAGCGCGTAGAGTACGACAAGCTCTTGCGACGCGCGCACTTTAGGCAAGGCGGATCTATGATCATCGCTTCTGCTTTCTACGACCCACCGACGGAGATGTCAAATCCGGACACGATGTACGGCAACATTTCAACGACGTACGCCTTTGGCACGCAGGCCGCTCTCGTCGAGGTGGATCCGGATACGGGGAAGGTGAGCGTGCTGAAGGTGGTGGCCGTTCACGACGCCGGCCGCATTCTCAACCCGAACGGCGCGGAAGGCCAAATAGAGGGTGGCGTCGTGATGTCGCTCGGTTACACACTCATAGAGAAACTTCTGTTGGACGAGGGCATGGTCGTAAATCCCAGTTTTGCGGACTACAAGCTTGTGACGACGCTCGAGGTACCAGAGATCGAGGTAGAATTTGTCGGGAGTCCAGATCCCGCAGGCCCTTTCGGCGCAAAGGGACTCGGGGAGCACGGGTGCATTCCCACGGCGGCGGCGATCACAAACGCCATCTACGACGCAGTTGGAGCGCGGATCTTCGAGCTCCCGGCCACGCCCGACAGAGTCCTCCAGGCAATAACAGACAGAGAAAACTTGGGGCGCTCATCCTGAGCGATCGTCATAGACTCTTTTTGCCTTGCCGACCTCCACTCTGGGAAGGGCATTCGGCTCTACAATGACGACCTTCGGCGTAAAAAGCAAAACATCGTGCAGATCCTTTTCCAGGCTCTTTGCGAGGATCTCCTTTCTTCCGAGATCCAGTCCAGAGTCCCTCGCTTCCACGGTGACAATCATCGAGTCGATCGAGTTCACGCGGTCGACTCGTATCTGGTACTCGCTCCCCAGATCGCTTCGCCGCAAAAGAATGCGCTCGATCTCCGAGGGCCAAAAGTTGACCCCTGAGACTTTCAGCATATCGTCGGCCCTCGCCTTTATCTCGGAGTATTTTTGGTGAGTTCTTCCGCACTCGCACGCCCTCTCGTCCAGCGCCCGCGAAATGTCCCGGCTCCGGTAGCGGATTAGGGGCATGGCCTCTCTGGTAAGAGTCGTGAAGACGAGCTCTCCTTCCTCTTCGGGCCCGAGGGCTTCCCCGGTTTTTGGATCGACTATCTCCGTTAAGAAGTGATCCTGCCAGATGTGCAGGCCGTTGTGCAGGTAGCAATCATTCCCGACGCCGGGACCGCAGAGCTCCGTGGAGCCGTAAATGTCGTACGGGTCAAGATCCCAGAGATCCGACAATTTCCGCTTCATTTCGCGCGTCCAGATCTCGCTGCCAAAGATCCCCTTTCTCACCTTGGTGTCCCTCCGAGGGTCCACTCCCATTTCGGTAGCGACCTCGGCCAGCCGGAACCCGTAGGACACGATCGCGGAGAACATGGTCGTCCCGAAGTCAACCATGAACTCCACCTGCCTCTTTGAGAATCCGGCACTGGAGGGGACGATCGTGCAACCCACTTTTCTCGCACCATGGTAAAAACCGAAACCTCCCGAAAACATTCCCAGGCTGGGCGTGATCTGAAAGACATCGTCACTTCGAAGTCCAGACATTACAAGAGATCTTGCAGCAATCTCGCCCCACTCTTCCAGATCCTGCGCGGAGTGAAGGCCAAGCGTGGGGGTGCCGGTAGTGCCGGAGGTGGCGTGCATCTCCACCACTTTATTCTTGGAAACAGAGAGCATGCCGAAGGGGTAGTTCTCCCTCAGATCGTCTTTGGTCGTAAAGATCTGCGCCTTTTGGAGATCGGAAATTCCAGTGATGTTATGGGGTTTCAGCCCGGCACGGTCCAAAACTCTCCGGTAGAACTGCGAATTTTGATAGGCAAAATGGACCGCTTCACGCAACCTCGCTTCCTGCATCTCCCGAAGTTCCTTCCTGGGGAGACACTCAAGCTTCACATTGTAGAAGGAAACGGATTTTGCGGCCAACCCCGACCATGACGACTCGAGTCTGACCTTTGGTTATTAGGTTTGATTCCTAGGTCCCACAAAAGCGGTGAAGAATGACGTGCGCATACGCTTACGAGAGCGTTACCACGAGGGAGGTTCATCGTACGTCATGCTAAGATTCGTCGCCGCGCTTTCGATGTCCTGCCCCTTGAAGATTGAGACGTGACAAGAAGCTGCGAGCCGTTTCACGTCCTCCGAAACATGCGTCACGGGAGAGAGGATCATGGATCTCTGCGCTTCGAGCTCAAAGGATATCATGTTCATCTTGAGAACGTCTTCGATCGACGCTTCTAGATGTTCTGGAAATCTCAGCACTACGTTAGTGAGCTTCACGTCCTGCTTACTTGCGAAAAGATCCACGGGATACTCTTGCCCTGAAATCCCTTTTATCAGAGCCAGCTTGCGCACCGTGTAGCCGCGCCTCGAGAGGAAGCCTTCCAGGATATCAAACGCTTTGTGCTGTTCCGGAGAAATCGGTGTGTCGGCTCGGGAAGCCCAGTTAACTTGGGTGATTCTAAACTGCATTGTTAGAGAGATCCTGGAGAGACTTTCCACATTGCTCTGGAGGATCTTCTGTCCCATCGGTGTCAGAGAGTACATGCGCTTTTTCAATGCAGCCTCATCAAATTTTTGCTGCCAGGTGCCGACGATCAATCCCATTTTTTCAAGTGAGTGCAAATGCGGATAGAGCGTTCCATAGCTAATGTTGATCTTGTACCAGCTGAGCAGTTTTTTCCTCAGTTCGTACCCGCTCTTGGCGGAAAAAGTCAAGAGATACAAGATCTCGATATCCACGAGCTGCTTTGCGGCGCTGGTTGCCTCCCCGCCCTGCGGCGCAAGCCTGCCTTCTTCCTGCTGTTTGATTGAAAGCATGATTTTATTCTAAACCAGATGATTTCGAATCCCGATGTCCAAATTTTCCTTGGAAAACAACTTTTTCTCGCACTTGAGAGAAAATATGAGATCACAAGAATCCTGCCGTTTGTATTTAATCAGGATGAGAATCAAGTACCGATTTTGGGTACGGATCTGCTGGTGACAGTGAAAAAAGGAGTACCAGAGAAGAAGAACCACATGATCAAAGAAAAAAGAGAAAAGAAAATTTGAATTAGAAGTTAGAGCGTATGTGGGACGCCAAAAAATTTAGGCGGATTGGATTTTTGTTTCCTATTCTTTGTTGCCTGAATGGGGCAATATCCGAGGTCGGGAGAAGGGAGAAAAAATCCCTGAGCCCGATCAGGATTCGCTCTGCAAGTTCAGGTCTTCTCTGATTGAAACGAACTGATTGAGAAGCTGGAAGCCCTTGTCCGAGAGGTGATAGGTCTTCTTGTCGTCCTCCACCGTTGGGATAACAAGACCCTGTGCTTCGAGCGATCTTATGTAAGACTGCATCACAGTCCACGAAAGATTCGCCTTGTACATGATGTGCGTCGGCTTTTCCGCACCGGCGCCGATTGCCTTCAAAATGTCGCAGAACGTCTCCATACGGGACCTTCTGCTCACCTGGACTGCACTATTTTTTGGTGCCTGTTGCTGCTGCTGTGTATTCAGATATTCTTGTGACATTTTTTCGTTCGACCTTTTTACTGAATATTCGATAAACAGAGTTTGTTATATCAAGGTGCTGTAACTAGACAGAAGATCTGGAAGGTACTGCCACATATAAGAGATCAACCTCGAAAATGGATTCCGGCTTCATAACAACTAATATCGACTTTAACACAAAATTCGTGGATATAGGGGAAACTGTTAGTTGGCCGAGACAAAAACGGAAGCATCAATCGCAGTTGAGACGCAGCAATCTCAACCGGCGCAAACCCAGACACTTCACAAGAACTCCGCGCAGGGAGGAAGGACTGATCTTGATATTAACATGGCGATAAAGTCTCTCCAGGAAGAGACTCAGCAGATTTTCGAGCTCATTGAGATGGAGCGCACCTATGGTGCCGAGGTCTCAAATCAGCTGAAGCAGATTATAATGCCGCTAAACCTCTCCTATCACATCAAACCGGAATCGATCTCAAAGACCGATTCTTCAATTTCCGATGTCGTTCTCACTCCTCAGGGAATGGTCTGCGTATTCAACAACGCGGGCTCCATGATCTCAAGACCACTCGAGTCGTTCCAAAGCGACGTACTTATCCGGATACTACTTGAGGTGATCCCAGAAATCAAGGTCATGTTGAATGAGAAGCGGCAGAAGATGAGCGGCCGCGTCATGACGCTTGAGAGAGTCGCGAAGGAGCTGAGGAAAGTACCAGCTCTCGTGCCCACGAAGTCGGTCTCGAGTGGTAAAGGCTCCTCCTCAGCCTCTGACCAAGTCTCTATCGAGAATGTGCGCGACAAGTCCTCGTCCTCCAGTGCGAGCCAAGACGCGATGAAATCGGCGCTCGACAAGCAGTAGGATCCCCTTCCCCTTTACACTACTCTCTCTTTTTTTCTAATTGAGAAGGAAGCTCCTGGTACGTCTATCCCGATATCGCAATCTGGGCAGAGATATATAGAACCGGGACACGCCCTTTCGGGAGATTTCTGACGCATGCGAGAAGAATTAACACTTGCGCACTCCGTCATGGCATTTGAGAACCTGAACGAAGTTCTGGTGGTTCTGGATCAGTCAATTGACATTCACTCCAAACTGATAAAGCGCTACGAGGACCGGCTGGGTGTTCTTCTACGGCAAGCCAGAGAATCTAGCGATCCCCGCCTGAAAGCCGCCGGAAGCCAAATTCCCATGCCCGGACTCGGCGTCGGTGAATCCGATCCGCGGGGTGGCGGAGGCAATGATAACAAGAAAAAGCAGGATAAAAGGCGAGACCAGGGCGAAGAAAAAGGCTGGATCGTACTAGAGTCCGAAGACCACTCGCTCAAGCTCGCGACGGGATCGGAATCGCTCATCGCATCGAACGAGATCTCGATTCTCTTCAAAATAATTGAGACGTTAAAATCAAAAGTCCCGGCGCTGGAGTCATCGAGGAAGCTCCTTTCGGAGTTACCTTCGCAGGGATTTAGGGCTGACCAGCGTTTGAGAGTCGTCTTCAAGGACGGACTGCCGAGGTACGTTCTCCCGACGAGTGAAGCTCAAGCGCAGAACCAGAAAAAGTTCTGGTACCAAGAATCTTTTCGGATTGCTGTGCTGAAGTAGCCCGGCTGCCTTTGCAGAGTCGAAGGGCTCTGTGTCTTTCCTGATTCCTAATTATTCAGGAAGGTACTCACGGAAGTTATCGTCCAAGCAAAATTGGCAGATCGCTCTAATTCTGCTTGAACCAAAAATCCGCAGTACGGATCGTCTTTGTAATGTCAAGAGCGCTGTGCACCGTAGAAATGAAAATAGTCTCGTAGGCGGAGGGAGGGAGATAAATTCCATTCTCGAGCATCACGTTGAAAAACTGGGAATATTTTTCCCTGCTGCACCTTGTCTTGATATCATCGTAATTTCTGACTGGAGCATCGTCCCCCCTTTCTAGGAAGAATAATCCAGTCATTGAACCCACTCGCTGTACTCTGACGTTTACCCCGGATGAGACGGCACTATTGACCAGACCCTGCTCGAGTCTTGCCCCGAGAGCATCCATCTTCGCGTAGGAGGACGATCTCAGCGCATCCAGAGTCGCGATGCCCGCCGCCGTGGCAATAGGGTTTCCCGAGAGCGTTCCGGCCTGATAGACGGGTCCCAGCGGAGACACTAACTGCATGACATCCTTTCTTCCGCCGTACGCTGCGATGTTCATCCCGCCGCCGATGACCTTGCCAAGGCAGGTGAGATCAGGTTGCACTCTGTACAGCGCTTGCGCGCCGCCGCGAGCGATTCGGAAACCGGTTATGACTTCGTCAAAGATCAAAAGGGAGTTAGTTTCGCCGCACAACTGTCTCAAACCTTCCAGGAAACCTGCCTCGGGAGGCACCACCCCCATATTTCCGGCGACCGGTTCGATTATCACCGCCGCGACCTGACCCGTGTTGCGATCGAGAAGACTTTTCACGGAACCCAGATCGTTGAACCTCGCGACCAGTGTGTCGGAGGCCACTCCGTCCGGGATTCCGGCGGAGTCAGCGATGGAGAACGTAGCGAGGCCCGACCCGGCGCGAACCAGGAAGCTATCCGAATGGCCGTGGTAGCAACCGTCAAATTTTATGATCTTGTTTCTTTTTGTGAAGGCCCTGGCTACCCTGATGGCAGACATGGTGGCCTCGGTTCCCGAAGATACGAAGCGAAGGAGCTCGAGGCTGGGCATGCTGTTTCGTATCTTCTCGGCAAGCCGACTCTCCTGGTCTGTGGCTGCGCCATAGCTCAACCCTCTGGCTGCGGCAGACCTTACCGACCGCACCACGGAGGGATAGGCCGATCCAAGGATCGACGCCCCCCAAGAGCAGACGTAATCGATGTACTCGTTTCCGTCAACATCAAAGATCTTGGATCCCCTAGCTTTTGAAATAAAAAGCGGATTTTCTCTTCCGACACCCTTGAAAGATCTGACCGGACTGTCTACGCCACCGACCAGGTACTGCTGCGCTCGCTGAAAGAGTCTCCTGCTTTGATTTTCAGTTCTAGCCTGGTGAGCTTTTTGCTCTCTTTGCATTTTCTTGGTGGCTCCTAAGAGAGCGATAGCGAGGGTCTTGATCTTTCAGATGCCACTTGCTGTTCCAGCTCTTCTTTCTCCACAGAGTGAGCGCTCTCGTCTGCTTCGAGAGAGAAGAGGAGCTTCAGCAACTCTGCATATTCCTTGGACTTTGCCATTTCGCCGCTTCTAACCGTCGAATTCAATCTGGTTGCAGGATCGTGGAGGAATCTCCTTACTATGCGCTCGGACATCTTTCTCACGACTTCTCTCTCCTCCGGTTTCAAATCTCCGAGTCTAGAAATGGCGTTCCGGTACTCTTCGGCGCGAATGTCCTCGGCTTTCTTCCTCAACAGATCCATGATAGGAGCTATATCGGAACGCCCTCCGAGCCAATTCAGAAATTCGGCAGACCTCGACTCGATCATCCGTTGAACTGACCGTAGCTCCAACGCTAGTTCGGGAGACTTCTCAGCTTCCAGTTCTATTTTCGCGGCCCTCTCTTTCAGATCATCCAGGTTGATCAGCTTCGTATTGGGGAACTTGGACTTTACGACCGGATCCACATTTCTCGGAATTGAGATGTCAACTATCAAGAGGTCTTTCATGATCCCAGAGGAAGTTGAATAAAGCTCGAGGGTCTTCGGAGTGATAACATAATCGGCGGAAGCTGTGGCCACAATCAGGACATCAATCTCCTCCTCAACCAGAACCTGAGAGATCTCAGAAATCTGAATTGCCCTGTCGGCTCTCATTCCCTGGGAAGAAGCTTTGCGGCTGGCGACGACTAGTCGTCCCACGCTCCGCCTGTCAAACGAAGAATCTGCGAGCTTTGCCATCTTTCCGGAGCCAACAATCAATACGTTGGGTCTCGGGCGGTCTCGAAAATAATCGGAAATCAAGTTTGTGACGGAGAGGCTGACGGAATTTCTGAAACCATTCGTAAGCAGCGGATGAGTTTCCCTGATTTCCCGCCCTGTAGAATAGGCCTTGAGGAAAAGCTTTGAAAGAACCAGTCCACACAGCTTCTGATCCTTGGCGAGTCCCATCGCCTCTCTGACTTGGTACAGAATCTGAGCCTCCCCGGTGATTAGGGAGTCAAGCCCGGACGCGACGTAAAACAGGTGTCCTACCGCCCTTTCATCCAGATATTCGTACGCGTAAAGTGGAGCCCCGGCCAGCTCAAACGGCGAATCGTATTTCATCCCTTCGTGAAGTATCTTCGAACATAGTTCTTGAGCAAGAAGCAAGTTCGGAGACGAAAAGTAGAGCTCCGTCCTGTTGCATGTGGAAACAAGCACTATTTCTAGGCCGTTTTTGAACAACTCTCCGTTATTTTTCTTGAATTTCTCCAGCGCTTCGAAAGTGATGGCCTTCGTCAGTTTTTCTCTTATGTCGATGGGGGTCCTTCTGAAGCTCGCGCCTACAACGCCGATGTTGACCGGGAAACTCAAGAAGTGAGTCAATCACCATTTTTGCAATTTTACGTAGCGAGTCTCGCGTTGGACGGAAAGACATGCGGCGAGGACACGGGCAACGGATTGGAATTTCGTAGAGTTGAATTAAATATTGCTCTATCTATCAAAAGAAGGAGGAAATGTTGTGGAAACCGCAGAAGTTGGTAAATTCGCTTTCATTTACATGCGCCCATAAATTGGATCGACTGACGAATTCCTCTCGTAAGCTCCCGGTAAACTAGGGGGGTGATAAGAGCAGGTGCCAGTTAACTTGCGTAGGAAAAAACAGCTTTGATGGATCCACTAAATTACATTCGCTCGCTCCTGCTTGTGTTGCCTCCGAGGGGGCCTTGGTTCAATTACTAAAACATGCCCGCACGTGGACGACCAACTAGGGGGCTCTCGCGCGCGGCCAGCACGATTTCGTAGGATTAACACGAATTAGCTTTCCGTTATACACGCTGAGAATTTAGCCTGAGCTTGCCTTTCTACAGTAGGTGTTAATGAAAGAGGACGCAAAATTAATAGAGTAATGAGTAGCGGCCATCTCTGTTAGGCAGCCGCAAAGGTCCCGAAGTTGCTGAAGCATATTCAGCCACGAATTTTCAAGAATACTCCCAAGGTGCAGTATTATGGCTACGGTGATCCATTGTTAACAAGGATCCTTGTCGTCGTCGCTTGCGTCTC
>JASHPQ010000133.1 GCA_030037995.1 Nitrososphaerales archaeon
ACTTGGACAACCTGATCCAGTACCTTCTCGGCTTTGTCCAGGTTCTGACTGATGTCCCTAGAGCTGACGACAATCGTGCCCTCTCTTTGGCCGCGAATCGCAGCAGCCAGGTTGCTTAGAGCAGCGCCCTCAAAAGCGTTGGCACCCGCAGAAATAGACAGCTCAAACACGGATGTCATCGCATCGCGCACTCCAACGGGCCGCGAAAATTCGCTCGGGGGCAACATCGGAGGAATGGTGGTCATCCTGTTTTGCTCAAAGACGGTGATTCCTCGTTCGGACCTAGTGAGAATTATGGCGCGGCACCCGAGACGCGTGGTCAGGTTCGTGGCAATATTCCTCAAGCCAGTTTCGTTCAAGACGGAAATACCGGTCGCTATGCTCGCTTCGCGCTCGTTTGATTTTACATAATCGACTCCTCTAAAGTCAAGGTAGTGCCGCACTTTCGGCTGCGCAATTATTGGTTTTCCGAATTTTTTGGCTTCCGCAACCAGCGCGTCGATGAGGTACGAAGTCACCGTTCCCTTGTCGTAGTCGGCGATGGCGAGAATGTCGGATTTCGTAATAAACTCCGGGGCATGTTTCAATAGCCGGTCACTGAGCTCGATATCGATATCAGATCTCACCTCACGGTCTACCCGAAGCACTTGGAAACCATTGACGATATACCGCGTTTTCAGAGTGGTGGGCCTTTTGTAGCTCTCGATTCCGGTGACGTCGACTCTAGCCTCAGAAAGGGATTTTCGAATCCACTCTCCCTGCGGATCTTCGCCCACAAATCCAAGCACACGTGCCATCCCACCGAGCGCGAGAATGTTGTTAGCAAGGTTCCCTGCGCCACCGAGACTGAGGCGCTCACCCTGTAGATCCCCTACCGGGACGGGGGCTTCTCGCGAGATTTTTCGGGCAATAATCGACTGATATCTATCGACCATAAGATCGCCGATTACAAGGACGGATTTTCCCTCGTATCTTGACACTATGTCGTGCAATCTGCCCTTATCGATGACGGCCAAACAGTAGGTCAAAAAGCTACGGGCCCAAAAGGCGATTTAAAGATGACCTCGGATATCGACAATAAGTCATCCTGAACGCGGATCGCAAAGGCGGAAATTTTCCTGAAAGAAATTTTTTCCGCAAAAAGGTGAAATGTCTGGTCAGTATCGTCGCGAGTTCTTCATTTTCCCAGAGGAGCTTATTTCTAGTCCGGGATCAGTCTGGGACGGCGATTCACTTCATCCCGTTTCTTTTGTGAACCTTTCTCGGATAAAGGACTTTTGGATGCTCCTTCAATTTCCAGATCGACCCTGAAATCAATATAGCCTCCTCTCGAAGGGATTCGGCCCCTCTTAGATCTGTTTTGAATACGTAGCCCTCCGAGTTCTGAAACAGAAACTTCGAGTTCTCCGGAGGCTTCTGCGGATAACTCCTGAGCAGGACGTATCGTTTCTTGGGCCTCATCCCACCAACTCTTCGTACTGGATCTTCATCGACTCTCTTCCACCGCTTCTGCTCTTTGGCTTGAGCTTTATCCTGATCGGTTCCTCGTCGGAAAGCGATAGCGAGGGGTCTTCGAGGGTTTGCCTATCGAGCCTAAGATAGAGGGAATCATGCTCGTCAAGGGACTTTTCAATCCCTTCTCGAATCGAGACGCGTGCGCTCTGGGAGAGCGAACCTACGATTCTACCAGCCAGGATCTGCGCTGTCGGGCCTATAACATGCACCTTGACAGAGATAATTTCATTCCCGAAATGGCCGGTGATCTTCTCCTTCGAGATTTCGCTCTCGTCAAAGCCCAACGTATTTTCGACCATTTTCATTAAACGATCCTCGTCCTCCGTAGAGTGTATGAAAAAAGAAATGGTTACGGAGGAGAACTCCATCAAGGATCTGCCAGTTTATGATTTAGGAGCAAGAATCCCAGCTGTTCAAAAATACATATCTGTAAGGCTAATCTGCTTCATGGCAGATAGCGCATGTCCGGCAGCAGAAAAACCCAGCTGAGGGGCCTCAAGGTCGAAGACATTCTCAACGAGGAACTCAGGAGGGAGATGGGGGTCGAGGAGGATCCACACACAGGAAGACTCCGAATGAATCAGCGGTTTTCGCAGATCAACCAGTGGGAGGACATTATGCACTCGGTTTACGAGCTGCCGATCGAGCTCGAGGGATACTCGAAGAAAGTTACGGAGCTCGAGTCGCTGAGAGAGCTCGTGGATCGCCTCTCGAGGCAAGAGTTTGACAGCGTGAAGAGATCCGAGAGTCGGAAAAAGCAACTTAGACAGTTCGTAAAGACCATGAATATGTACTACAATCTCGTGTTCACCAAGGGCTCAGAGAAGATCGGCTATGGCGTCTTGATCTACTTTCCAGACCTGAAAAGCGACGCAGAAAGGAGTTCAGGAATTGTGCTCGTGGAAAAGAAGACCATGAAGAACGGCAAATCCCAGACCAAGTTCGAGCGGGCAAAGTTTGATGACTTTTTGATTGACGTAAAGCCGTACATAGAGATCCTTGGAAACCTTTACCGGAAATCCCGCAGACCGTGAGGATCGCTCACTGTTGATCTGTCTCGGAATAGAAAGTACCGCGCACACCTTCGGCGCCGGGGTCTCTGAGCTCAGTCGGGAAGGACATTTCCGAATTTTGTCCGACGCGAGGGATAGCTACAAAGCACCGAAAGGATCCGGGATTCACCCAAGAGAGGCTGCGAGGCATCATGTGGAGGTTTGCCCCCAGGTCATCCAAGCAGCCATCGATAAAGCAGGTGTTAGAGTCTACGAGGTGGATTTCATAGCTTACTCCGCTGGCCCGGGGTTGGGGCCGTGTCTTAGGGTCGGCGCGGTGGCAGCCAGATCGCTGGCTAGTTATTTCGACAAGGAGATCGTCCCGGTAAACCATGCAATTGGCCACATTGAGCTGGGAAAGTTTCTTGCTGGACTTCAGGACCCTCTCGTATTGCTGATTTCAGGCGGACACACCGCGATCGCCGCTGGCGGTGCTGAGGGATGGAAGATCTATGGAGAAACCCTGGATCTCACGATAGGACAGCTTCTGGATCAATTAGGGCGGCACTTTGGATTGAGCTCTCCTGCTGGGCCAAAAATCGAAGCACTTGCATTCCAATACAAGTACGACGAAGGAAAAATACCGGTTCTACCGTACACAATAAAGGGCAACGACGTGTCATACTCAGGATTGCTGTCCGCAGCGAAAGACGCCGACATGCGGGGAGTTTCGAGAGAGGCCCTTTGTTTTTCTGTGCAGGAGACGGCCTTCGCCGCACTGGCCGAAGCGACGGAAAGAGCTCTTTCCTTTACCGATAAGGCGGAATTGCTCGTCACCGGTGGGGTGGCGGCCAACCAGCGGCTATCGAGAATGTTGCAGAACATGTGCGATGCGAGGGGTGTCAAACTGGGGATTATTCCGAAGGAATTTGCCGGTGATTGCGGCACACAGATCGCCGCCGCCGGGTTCCTTTTCTGGAAGAACGGGTGGTCAGTGAAAGCGCAGGAAGCTTTCGTGAGGCAGTCTTGGAGGATCGACCGCGTCAATTTCCGTCCGGCTGGAACAAAAGCCTGTCCCCAAGGGATAGTTTCCACTTGAGCGAGTTAAGGCCGGAGAAGTATTCCCCGGTTCTGGGCGCTGAGGCAAAGATTGAGCTAGTTCACTGGTACGGAAGGCCTGCGATTAGGAAATCGAGAGTTCCCAAATCATACCGACTTGAGGAGCTGGATAGGATTCTCAGATCCAGAAGAACGAAACAGGAAGTTGAGATCCTCTACGCCTCCAAAATGGTGGGGGTGGACTGTCCTCGGGTTTTCTTTGCGGACCCGGTTTCATGCGAGATTGTTATGGAGTACGTTCAGGGGGTACTTTTGAAGGATCTTCAGGGCGAGGAAAGGGGTGTCTTTGAGAGGGTAGGACAATACGCTGGGATACTACACTCTGCGGGAATTATTCACGGAGATCTGACCACTAAGAATGTCATTATTTCGGGGGAGAGAATCGCCTTGATTGATTTTGGTTTAGCATTTTTCTCCGACAGGATCGAGGACAGGGCCGAGGATCTACACCTGCTGAAACAGGCTTTGAAAAGTACCAATTCGCTGATGGGAGCAGCTTCAAAGTTCGGGAAAGCGATCAGTGGTTATGAGGGCGCCGTCGGGAAGACTGGTGCCGGCGCCGTGAAAAAGCAGATTGCAAAGATCGAGCTGCGCGGGAGGTACGCGCAGGTTGATTGAATTTTTCTTTGCAACAGGGAATGATCACAAGATCGAGGAAGCACGAGCTGCTCTAGCTCCGCACGGCATCGGAGTGACGAAAATGGAGGGATTTACAAAACTGGAAATCCAGCATCCGGATCTTGGAGAGATCGCTTCTTCCGCGCTCGCGTTGATAGTTTCCAAAACGGAAAAGCCGGTGTTCGTGGAGGATTCGGGCTTGTTCATTCATCAACTGAACGGTTTTCCCGGCCCCTATAGCTCGTACGTTTTTGAGACCCTGGGACTTGAAGGCATTCTGAAACTCCTCGAGGATGCAAAGACCAGAAAGGCAGAGTTTCGTTCCTCCGTCGCTTTCGGAGTAAATGGCAAGTGGCTCGCAAATTTCTCGTCAGCAACCGAGGGGACAATTCAATCGCAACCGAGGGGAGAAAACGGATTTGGGTTTGATCCCATCTTCGTCCCGATGTGGACCTCAAAGACTTTCGGGGAGATGGAGCTGAGGGAGAAAACGATTTACTCGCACAGGGCCAAAGCGATCTCCAAACTCGCACTGTGGTACCTGAACGAGTCTAAGATAGACCCGGAGCTGAAACCCAAAGAGAGCATTTTATGAGAGCTCCGTATCTCGGAAAAGTGACGAAAGTAAAAGGGCAAAGCAAGCTACTTTTTGCTCTTCAGTTTGGCGCAACGCTTATTTCGGATTATTTCTGGTTTCTGTTGCTTCAGCATTTGGCAAGAATCCATTCTCATCGCAGGGGTAAGTCCCAGTCCACTCGTCCGTCCTCGAAACGTCCTCCAAGCTGGGTGAATTACAGCCAAGACGAGATCGTAACAAACATTGCAAAACTTTCGAAGGAAGGGCTGGGTCCCAGCCAAATTGGCCTCAGATTGAGGGACGATTATGGCGTCCCCAACACGAAGACGTTCCTCGGAAAGTCGATATACGAAGTCCTTCAGGAAGGGAAGAGTGCTCCCTCGATTCCAGAGGACTTGGGGAGACTGGTAGAGCGAGCCTCCAAATTGAAGGAACACCTTGCAAACCATCACGCGGACAGGAAGAATGTCAGGTCACTGGAGTTGCTGGAAGCCAAGATTCACCGCCTTTCCAACTACTACAAGCGCACTGAGAAAGTGCCCGAGTCGTGGAAGTACTCCATCGCGGTCGCCCAGCTTGCTTAATGGATCTCGTTTGATCCGAAATGGAGGACGAGCCGGCACTCTTAGAAAAAGCTCGCCGCTTTGAAAATAAAATAATCTCTTGTGCGAAAAACAAGGAAAATATCTTGGTGGCGACGCACTACGACGCCGACGGGATCTGTGCCGCCTCGATCCTCTGCGAATTTATTGCGAAAAACAAGGGGCACTGCCAGATCAGGGCAGTCTCGGAGCCCAACTCCCGGTTTCTGGATCGCCTCTCCTCCTCTAAATTCGATCTCATCATATTCTTGGATATCTGCGCTGGGCTTTCTGAAGAAATTTCGAAGCGCTTCGGCGACAAGTGGTTAATCATAGACCACCACGAGATTCCGGATTCGGAGCTTCATGTGGAGAACGTCCTCAACTGCTGGCAGTTCGGAATTGACGGCAATTCCTCGATTAGCTCCTCAGGATTGTGCTACTTGGTGTCGAAAACCAGATCGGACGGGCTTTCCTTTCTCGCACTGACCGGGGCCATCGGAGACCGCCAAGACATCGGACCGAGGCGCACCGTCGTCGGGCTCAATGCAAAAATCCTGCAAGGCGACACCGAGTACTCCAGCGGTATCGATTCGAAGAATGACCTCATGGTCTGGGGAAGGGAAACGAGACCGGTTCACGAGTCGATCGCGAACACCGTTTCGATTTTCATTCCCGGCCTGACGGGGAACAAGGACGCATGCTTAGCTTCTCTTCGTGGCGCGGGCATCGAGCTGCGCTCTGGCAATCGATGGAAGACGGCTTCGGAGTTTGGTGAAGAGGAAAAGCAAAGATTACTCGAGGCGATAGTACCGCACCTGTCCGGGACCACCTATACTGTGGAGGATCTCGTCGGCACGGTCTACGGTCTGAACACTCGAGATGAATACTCCACAATGCGAGACTCCCGCGATCTTGCAATGCTGATCAACGCGTGCAGCAGAACGGGAAAAACCAGTATAGCACTTGCCATCTGTCTTGGGGACGAGCAGATCTTCGCAAACAACTCGGATCTGATAATTTCTGACTACCGAGCGGAAGTGGTGAAAACAGTCCAGAATCTTCTCTCTAGCGAAGACCGGATCGGGGAAAAGGGAGACTATGCCATGATCGTGGGCGATGGCGTCGTTAGCGAAAGGATGACTGGCGCGATCTGCCAGATAGTTGCTTCCTACTCGAGGTTTAGGACGAAGGTGGTTTTAGTGCGAACTACGACCCCGGACGGAGACGTCAAGATCTCCGCAAGATCCGGAAAGGAGAGGACGGGATACGACCTCGGAGCGGCGTTATCACAGATCGCCTCTGTAACCTCGGGAGTGGGGGGCGGCCACAAAACTGCTGCCGGCGCAAGATTCTCCATTTCAAAACAGCAGGAATTTCAGCAGGCGGTGGACGGGATTTTCCAACAGCAACAGCTAAAAAGAAGGAACTGAAAGCCAAGCTCTCGGTGGGATTTTCCGACCGAAGAACTCTTGAAGCCGTCGATTCCTCCTTAGCTCCCGATAACGTCGACTTTCCAAAAGGCATGAGTCTGGTCCAGAGAAAGCTCGGAAACGAGCTGCGGATCTCCATTCGGATCCAGGGTGAAGAAACGAAAAAATTTGAAACTTTAATATCGACTTTGGATGAAATCCTATCCCACGTTTATTCTTGTACAAAGATTATTGAAAAAGCTGAAAGTGCATGATTGACGTTCGAATCCTCAGAGAGACTCCTGAAAAGATTCGCGACAATCTGGAAAAAAGGAATATCACCAACTTTCCGTTGGACGAGCTTCTGGAGCTTGACAAAAAGAGGCGCCTGTTGATTTCGCGAAATCAGAAGCTCAAGGAGGAAAGGAACCGGATCTCGGTCGAAGTGTCGAAGGCAAAGGCCGCGGGGAAGGATGCTCAGGATTCTATCTCCAGAATGAAGCTGACTTCCGACGAGATCTCCGAGAACGACAAAGAAATTGATGGGATCAACTCGAAGGTCAACCGCCTTCTCGCTGCTCTCCCCAACTTTATGGATCCATCCGTCCCGGTCGGTAAGGACGAGACGGCCAATCTGGAGGTAACCCGTTGGGGAGAAACCAAGCCCGGCGCTCTAGACCATATCGACATCTCTGACCAGTTCGACTTGATCGATGTGGAAAGGGCGGCCAAAACTTCTGGAGCCAGATTCTACTTTCTAAAGCGGGATCTGGCGAGGCTGAACTACGCCCTAATCAGCGCTGCCCTTGACTATCTCAGGAATAGAGACTTTATTCTCATTCAGCCGCCCTACATGCTTAAGCGCGAAGCAATCGGAGGTGCGGTTATCCTTGGAGACTTTGAGGAGGTCATCTACAAGATAGAGAATGAAGACCTCTATCTGATCGGGACCTCTGAGCATGCCATTGTGGCGATGCACATGGAGGAGATCTTTGAGGGACCCTCTCTTCCCCTGAGATACGCGGGAGTGAGCCCCTGCTTTCGAAAGGAAGCGGGAGCTCACGGCCGCGACACAAAGGGAATTTTCCGGGTGCACCAATTCGAAAAGGTAGAGCAGTTCGTCTATTGCAAGCCCTCGGAATCCGAAAAGGAACATAAGCTTCTTCTTGAAAACGCGGAGGGATTCATGCAAGAGCTGGGGATCCCGCACCGGGTGATGCTTTTGAGCTCCGCGGACATGGGAAAGGTCTCTGCCAAAACCTTCGACGTTGAGGGATGGTTTCCCAGCCAGGGAAAATACCGAGAACTGATTTCCTGCAGCAACTGTACTGACTTCCAGTCAAGAGCGTTAGGCATAAAGTACAGGGAGAGAGCTCACGAAGAGTCACGTTTCCTGCACACCCTAAACAGCACTCTCGTCGCCACGGAACGGACTATCGCCGCTATTATCGAGAATTACTACAGGCACGATGGCCGGGTCATTGAGGTGCCTAAGCTCCTCGTACCTTACATGAATTCCCAAACCGAAATTGTTCCCGCGAAGAAGTAGCGGCCTTCTTTCTCAGAGTTTTGCAGCTTACCTTATATTCGCAAAAAATGCAATCAACCGTCTGCGTGTTTTTCAATGCCGAAACCGAAGAGAGCTGGAAAAGTAAAGGACAAGTGGCGGGAGAAGAAATGGGTCACCGTTCTTGCTTCCCCCGGATTTGACCGTGCTCCGATCGCTTACGTCCCGATCACGAGCAACGAGCTAGCCGTGGGCCGCGTGATTGAGACTACTCTGTTTGACATTTCGAAGCAGGACCCCCAACAGAACATGTTGATCAAGCTGCATTTCCAGATCACCAGCATCGACGGTTCAACGGCTACCACCATCTTGAAGGGTCACGAGTACTCCCGAGAGTACTTGAGGAGCCTAGTTCGCCGCGGGGCTTCTATGGTGAATTTCATTCGCGACTACAAAACTAAGGACAACGCCATCGTCCGCGTCTACGTGGTGGCTTTCACAATTGGCAGGATCAACTCTTCCAGAAAGCACGAGATCCGACTCGCCGCGGACTCGATCCTAAAAGAGCGCGCGGCCTCGATGTTCTACGAGCAGTTTGCCCAAGAAGCCGTGAAACAAAACTTGGCGAGAGAACTGTACGACGCGTCGAAGGAGATCGCAAAAATTCGGCACCTCGGAATACGGAAGATCAAGCTGATCAAATCCGGCGAAGGCATGCCGTATGTGCCTGCGGCGCGCGAAGAGGAGGAAGAGGGCCTCGGGGAAGAGGAAGAAGGGGAGCTCGGCGGGCCGCAGGCAAAAGTAGAAAAGCCGCTCGCTCCCGCGGTGGCCTAGCCTTTCCTCGCGGAAGATACTATCTTTAGCACGTCATTGTTTTTCAGCTTGTAATCGGCCCCCACCCTGAGGCCCGTTCGAGCATCCACTGCGTAGAGGAAAGTGTTCCCAAGGTCGGTGTGCACCTTGAAAGCGAGATCCCGCGCGGTGTCCCCCTGATGCATGATCCGCGCGTCGGGCAACACGTTCCCTTTCTTGTCGGAGAATTTGGTCTCGTCCTCCACCGGGTAGACTACTATCCCCTTCAATAGCCGGAGATATGCGTCGTTCACGGCTTTCTGCACCCCCGTTCCCTTCCATATATCGAGCACCTGATTTTTTACCAGATCGAGAGCCTTCTTTTGAGCTGCGGAGATCTTTGAAGGATCGGGAATTGTAAATGTCGCGTCCCCGGGTACGTAAGAGATTAAGCCCGTTTGGGACGCTCTTCTGAGCAGGAGCTCTGCCTCTGCCGCGCACGGAACGACTATCCAATCGCTGAACTGCTGGGAGAGCCTGTCGACGGTCTCTCTCGCGGTTGGGAGATCGCACTTGTTTGCCGCGATCAAGATCGGTTTGGAGATATCGATCAGAGTCTCGCAAAAACCGTAGAGATCTAAATCGCTCCATGACGAAGGCCGATCGATCTTAAGGCCCCTCCTGTGAATAGCAACCTCGATCGATTCTTCCTCAACCGAAAGCCCGGAGAGTTTCTCCACGAGCGCCGCTGGAAGTTTCACCGGGTTTGCAGAACCGGACTCCACCGCGCGCGAAATTTTGGGCCAATCCTTGTCCAGCAGGGATTTTATCCAGAGCACTATTTCCTTCCGAACAAACTCAACGTCTCCCGCGGGATCGTGGCTGCCAACCTTGACTGCCCTCCCCTCCTCATCCGTCCCTCCAGAAGCATCTATGACGTGGATCAGGGCATCCGCCTGTCTCAGGTCGTCTAGGAATTTGTTACCCAAGCCCCTCCCGGAAGAAGCTCCCGGGACCAGTCCGGCAACGTCAACGAGGCGAACCGGGATAAGACGCGTTCCGTCCACACACGCGGAGTTCACAGGATTGTCCTTCACTCCCAATTCTTCGTGAACGCACTTTACCCTGATGTACCCATTCCCGAGATTCGCGTTGATTGTGGTGAATGGATAATTCGCCACCGCCACGTTCAGCAGAGTAGAAGCATTGAAGAAAGTGGACTTCCCGACGTTCGGTTTTCCTATTATTCCAGTTAACAATTCTTTGCGACTAACACTCCGATCAAATTAACAGATTGGAGGATCCAAATTGAAGGGGTTATCGTTGCTCAGTACTCCTTCAATGTGGCTTGATGGTGGTCTTCCTAAAAAAATCTCTCGGATGAAAATTGGACAGAGAGTTTTGGAATTGAGCATCGATAACAATCCGGAAAGAATTAAAGAGCTAGTGGCGCAACCGATGGAAGGAATCGCCGTACCGGGTGAAAAAGCTTTGCGAATTCTCGTCGCAGATAGGATTACTGAAAACGCACTACAGCAATTGAAATCGTCCGATTACGACTATGAATTCCAACCAGAAATTACCGCTAAAGAGTTGATCTCGTCAATCGGCGGATTCGATGCCCTCATCGTCAGGGGCAGGACGAAGGTAACCAAAGAAGTAATCTCCGCGGGAGGACGGCTCAAGGTCATCGGGAGAGCAGGGGTGGGTGTCGACAATATCGACATGGAGGCCGCCAAAGCCCGGAACATACCGGTTTTGAATACGCCAAACGCTCTAACAAACGCGGTGGCAGAGTTTACGCTTGGGTTGATGATCGATATTGCTAGAAAGATTCCAGGCGCAGACGCGTCAATGAAAGGTCAAAAGTGGGAAAAGGAGAAATTTTCAGGAAGCGAACTGAAGGGGAAAACGTACGGGACGATCGGGATCGGGAAAATTGGGCAGAGGGTCGCAGAACTTTCACGGGCATTTGGAATGCGAATTGTCGCAAATGATGTGATTCCGATCCCCGAAGAGTTGATAAAGAAACTGGAGATCCGCGTCTCGACCCAGGAGGAGGTGTTTTCTCTTTCCGATTTCGTGGACATTCACGTCCCGTTGACTCCCGAGACGGCAAATCTCGCGAACTATTCCAAATTCAAGCTGATGAAGAAAACCGCGTACCTCATTAACACGTCGCGAGGTAAGGTGGTGAACGAAAAAGAGCTTATCAGGGCGCTGGATGAACAAGTGATCGCGGGAGCTGCGCTGGATGTCTTCGAAATGGAGCCGCCGATCTCTTTCGATCTCGCCCGGTACGATAATGTGGTCGCAACTCCCCACATCGCGGGGCAAACCACCGAAGCACAGAACGCAGCCGGCATGGAAGTAGTGCAACTCGTCATGAAAGCGCTAGGCTCGCCCTAAAATAATCCCACCGAAATCTTCATCGAATATTCTGGTATCGCGACCACAAGTCTTATTTGGCTTCCGAAGAAAAAGTCGTGAAAAGCTGTTTCCTTTATGTACAGGGAGATTTCGAAGACCTGGCGATCCCTCGTAAAGACCGGCTCTCCTGAAATCAAAAAGAGGGCTATTCTGTGGAGGCGAGGGCCCACCCTAGTTCGGTTAGAGCGGCCCACCAGGCTGGATCGCGCCAGATCTCTAGGGTACAAGGCAAAACAGGGGTACGTGATCGTGAGAATCAAGATTACTAGAGGGGGTATGAGGCAGAAAAGGCCGACTTCGGGTCGGAGGCCAAAGCACCTGGGTGTTTTGAAGATTAAAGGTCACTTTTCTTCGCAAGACACCGCGCAAAGGAGGGTTTTGGAAAAGTTTCCCAACACGGAACTAGTAGGATCATACCCGGTGTATCAGGACGGCCGTTTCATCTGGTACGAGGTGGTTCTCGCTGACGTGCATCACCCTGTGCTCGCCGGGTCTTACGACATCCGGAAGCGCTATCCTGAAGCGCGGCGCGTCGCGAGCTAGGCAGATTTTTCGCTGCTGTGGCCCGGAAACAGCTGGGCCTTAGGATCCACGTATTTTTTCGCCACGTTTACCGCAAGTGCCGCCTGTGCAAATCCGGTCGCAATCAGGTTCAATTTGACGGACTCTGTAGGGGAAGCTATATCGCCCGCTGCGAAGACTCCAGGAATATTGGTCTCCATCCGGCCGTTGATCTTGATGGCCCTGTTCTCCATCGCCAGGCCCCAGTTAGCAATCGGCCCCAAGTTTGCCTTGAACCCGATGTTGATCAGGATGCAGTCCACGGGGATCATCTCTTCCTTCTTGGATCTATTTTCGAAGATCAAAGCCGACTTTAGCGTCGTCCCGTCGCCATCCACCTGCTTCAGCTCCGTGAACGTTCTCACGGTAATCCCCGGGCTGTTGTAGAGCTCCTTCACGCTCTGCTCGTGCGCCCGGAACTGGTCCCGCCTGTGAATCAGCACAATCGACTTTACAACCTCCTTCAGGTTCAGGGCCCAGTCCACCGCTGAGTCTCCCCCTCCCACTATCAGGAGGTTCTTTCCCCGAAAGAATTCTTTCTGCTTCACAAAGTAGTAGATGCCGTTGCCCTCGTAGATCTCCTGATTTTTGATATCGAGCTTGTTGGGCGAAAAGGAGCCCACGCCGGCGGTAATGATCACCGATTTTGTCTTGAGGACGTGTTTGTCGGTCACGATAGAAAACAGGCCGTCCTCCCCCTTTCTCAGATCATCCGCTCTCTCCCCCAGAAGAAAGGTTGGCGCGTACCGCTTTGCCTGCTCCACCAGGGAAGTCACCAGATCCCTCGCTAGGATTTGCGGAAACCCAGGACAATCGAAGACGGTCTTTTCGGGATACAGTACGGCGAGCTGCCCTCCAGGCTCCGGCAGAGCGTCCAGCACTACGGTCTTCATTTCCCTAAATCCAGAATAGTAAGTGGCAAACAAGCCCGCGGGTCCGGCGCCTATGATCACGGTGTCGAAGACAGCGCCGTCTGAAAACTCTTGGGGTACTAACTGCGTTGCCTGCGCCATTAGAAACCACGTCCCTATGAAGTAGCACTCCGTTTTTACAAGATATAAAACATGAGTAGCCTAGAACAGCTTCAGTTCTCCCGTGTATCTGTCGGCCGTCTCTGAAGGCAGAGGGCCGATCCCGAGACAGGTTGTAGTCCCCGGCTCCAGCTGGGTCAAACCGGCGTCCTGAATGAGAGAGTTGGGAATGCCCATCTCATCCAGTCTCCCCTTGAGAAGTCGGAGCTCTTTCTCGTCGTTAACCTTCACGCAGATCTTCGCCTGATTGGCGCCAAACCAAGCGTCGAACCACTCTTTTCTTTGTTTTCTCGTGTTTTCTGCGGAGGAGACTGCGGCATGAGCAACCTGCACGGCGAGTTTTCCCTTCCCCATCTTCAGGTCGCTTCTGACTACCAGAACCTGCTTGTAATCGTACATCTGTTTCCCATCCACTGGAGAGAAATTCCTAAAGTGAAAATCCACTGGGAGACCCAACCTTATTAGTTTCTTCGGGAGATCCTGTTTTACAAAGAAGCTTCAAAAATGGCTCGAGTCAGTGTCGTCGGTGCCAGCATCGCGGGCCTCATCGGAGCAAGAGAGATCGCGTCCGCCGGCATAGAGACCGTCGTCTACGAGGAGCATCGCGAGATCGGCATTCCAGAAAAGTGCGACGGCCTCGTCAGCGCCGCAGGAATCAGCGAGCTCGGCATCGTCCCGCCTTCCAACACCATCCAGAATCGGATGACGCGGGCTCGCTTCTTCTCTCCTTTCATGAGAAAAGAAGTGATAATCGACGCGAAAAAGCAAAACGTGATCGTGCTAGACCGATCGCGGTTCGACAAGTTTCTTGCAGAAATGGCCGCAAGGGAAGGTGCCAAGATTGAACTGGGAAGCAGGGTCTCCAGTATTCAGCAGGATCCCGATCACGCCTCGATCGAAATCGCCGACTCCGAGACGGTGGAATCTGATGTGGTTTTAGATTGTTCCGGCTACGAGACTTTCATTCGAGGAGGAGGCCTCGTGCTGCAGGCAGGGCAATACCTAGTCTACGGCACGTGGTTTGACAGAGCCACCGTGGAAGTGTATTTAGATCCCGTGGAGGCGCCCGGTTTCTTCAAGTGGGTCATTCCCATTTCTTCGGATGTTGCCAAGATCGGGGTCGCTGGCCTCGGCATCAACACTTTCTCCGTATTGGACGCTTTTGTGGAGGAAAAGAAAGCGGTGCCTATTCGCAAGTCGGGGGCTCCCATAATCTGCTCGGGAACTGCAAAAAGATTCGTGGAAGGCCGGGTGGTGAAAGCGGGAGATGCCTGCGGGCAGCCCAAGCCCACGACCGGTGGGGGCATTTACACGGGAGGGTACGGCGGCCTCCTGGCGGGGAGGGCGATCCGTGAGGCCATTGAGAAAGACGACATGACTCATCTAGGGGAGTACGAGAAGGAGTGGCGCTCCGAGTTCAGCGACGAATTCAGGACGCAGCTCTACGCCCGCAATGTCTTTTCGAAGATGACCGGGGCGCAGCTCGACAAGCTGTTCGACATGGTGAACTCCTCCGGCGTGGCCCACAAGATCTCGGAGGAAGGAGACTTCGACCGCCACTCGATCGCGATCGTCAAAGCCTTTGGGATCGTCAATCTCTTCAGCACTCTCGGGATCGTTATCACCAACGAAATCAAGAACCTCGTCGCTTGAGCGAGACACAGGAATATTTTCGGATCGAATCTTCCGAAAAAAGAGGGGCGAACAAACTCTTCCCCAAAAAAGGGCGCTAAATGCATAGAGCCTTATCGTTCCTCCGAGTTGGCGTAGAAACAGAAAAAGCAATTCCATTTAGAGCAGCGAACGATCTCTCGCAATAGCATTGTCGTAGCTACTGCTCTAACAGAGCTTGTTTCAAGCTCTCCCGCACGCAAAATCAGACGGTTGCGTAATCGCGGGGAAATTTGCTATATGAACCAATAACTCCTACATACGATAGCCAAAATATTCAATGAATCCATCAAATTACTATTGCTTGCCCCCGCATGCGTTGCCTCCGAGGGGGCCCTAGACTAATTGCCAAAGCAGCCCGCGCGTGGAATTGCTCGGAGGGGCCCCCGGTCTTTTCCATTGCGACACCCCATAACAAGAACGCCGACATGTACCGTAAGTGCTTCAGAAATTTAGGGCAATCGGAGTCGAGCAAAGTTTAACGATATAAGAGAACCTGCGGAGGTAAAGATTCTTCCGTCCCGAAGCCTTGGAGCGAGCCAAAAAAACATTTGAAATCTTGGGGCAGCATGTGCTATCTCTCTCCCTGATTTGTCCGGGCAACAAGTCAATTGATTTTCCCGTGGTGACGCGGAAATTTCAGACCGTACGAAAAGTATATTACGAATGACGACCATAGTACGAGTCTTACGCGATATGTCGGCCGAGAAACAGATTCAGCTGCCTGTCTGTACTTCGTGCAACAGGCCCATCATGCCAGGAGAGAGAGCGGTAAAGTTCTACTGCCCTCAGTGTGGCGAGGTCTTGATCTGGAGGAACGAAAAGTGTCGAGGCTTTTCAAGGCCTTACAGATGCGTAAATTGCAGCTACGAAGGACCTTAAGCGTGGAGCTTTCCATGGCGAACTTGCTCGTAAGGGTAAAGATCATGCCAAAAGAGGCCGAGATAAGGCCTCAAGAAATTGTAGATGATATCAGGAAGCTCAACCCGTCGATCGAAATTCGCTCAACCAAGGAAGAGCCTATAGCTTTTGGACTCGTCGCATTGATTGCCGATTTCATCACCGACGATGAAGCCGGGGCGATGGATGCTATCGAAACCGCGATAAAGAAATCCGATCTGGTAGGCGAGTTTGAAGTTCTCGGAGCCAGCAGGATCTCTGCTCAAGTGAAAAAGTAGCCCTTCAAGTTGCGTTAGATAGAATGAATCATTCGTGAACTCCATCAGATATGAGCTGCAAGCTCGCGTACCGCGTAGACAGAGCCTTGGAAGCCACTCCTTCAATCGTATCCCCGCTAGCTGCTGCAACCGTCACCGCATTCGATCAAGAGTCTGTCTTCTTTACGAAGACGATCATGCCGTTTTCTGACGAAATTTCTTCTAGGGGCAGATTCGATACTAGATTCCGGGCAAACAGCTTCTTCCTTCCCGTTGACAGCAATTTCGACGGTCATTGTTGTGCAAGACAAAACTCAACTAGTTAGATTTTGGTGTGCGCAAACGGCTTTCTGTAGCTAACAGGTTTAGGAAGCTAAGTGATAATGCCCGCCAACAGGGCCCTCCAACCGTAATCCAAGTCAAAAAGAGTTGTACTATCGTAAAATGTTTAGGTAGATTCTTCTTGCTCTGGAATCCTCATCAGATAATAGAGATGACACGATCTTATCACTTGGATGACCTTTGAAAAATTCCAACGGGCGCTTGGCGCGGTCGCCCTATAATTCACGCTTTGAAAAAAGGGGAGAAAAATTCAAAAACATTGTTGACAAGGCAATTGACAAAGACCAAGCGATTCTAATCTCAGCAGAGTTATTGAAACAGAGCTTACTGAGCCGCGATGGGATTGATTACGAACAGACCCTATCTCTCGTAGATGCCGTGATAAGATGCGCCG
>JASHPQ010000134.1 GCA_030037995.1 Nitrososphaerales archaeon
TGGTTTCTAGTATGTCCTCATCTTCGATCTCGAGTAGTACATCTACAGTGAGTCAGTCGGGTTCGCAACTTGTAATCGATGAGCCGGAGTTTCCTGACTCGCTCGATGTCGCGGTCACTGCCACTCCTTCGGGCCAGGATGTCGCCGTAATTGCAAATCTTGGTCTCTTTCTGATAAACTCGAGTGACACTACGCAACTAATTCCGGTCCTCGGAACCTCGTACACGCAGAATGCCAAGGGAACGACGTTCACGATTACACTCAGAAACGGAGTCTACTACAGCAATGGCGATCCATTCAGCGCCTATGTGCTTTGGTGGAATGTCTATCGAGATCTGATAATTAACCAACCCGACGATTCAGAGTATTTCCTTTACTTCAACACGTCTGGAGTGACTGCAGGAGATCTCAATTCTTTAGATAACGCGCAGAATGCGCCAGGTTCCAACGTCACGCTCATGAGTATTATGGAAAACTCGAGCAACAGCGTCCAGGTATTGAATTCCTCAGCTGTGCAGTTTAACCTGGAGACGACCTTTCCTTCATTTATGTCGTCGTTAACGGTCGTCCCCTGGAACTTTGTCGATCCTTACACCGTGGAGCAACATGGAGGAGTTGTCGCAAATCAGCCAAACAGCTGGATGTCTATCAATGGAAGCAATGTGGGAGATGGGCCTTACATAGCTTCTCAAGTTACTCCAGGGGTGTCCGTGACTATGATAGAGAATCCCCATTACTGGGCTCAGAACCTCACTAGCAACATCGCGCTACAACCGGGCCATATACCAACCTTGATTTTCAACTACAAGTCCGATGAGCTTACAAGAGAACTTGATCTTGAAACAAACAAAGCGCAGGTTGCCATCATCGGCTATCCAGATGTCAAAGATGTCAGTAGTGTGGATCCCAATCTGGTTGTTCCACCGACTGGTCCGTCGAGTATTGTTGAGTGGCTCACTCTAAATTCTCAAAAAGCGCCGCTGAATAACTCGCTAGTGAGAAAAGCGATCGTTGAGGCGATTAATGTAACCCAGATTCAGGCGACGGCGTTTGGTGGGTACGCGGTACCCTTCGTGGGCCCTATGCCGAGCACTTTTCCGTTATACAATAAGTCCTTGATTCCGCCGCCCTACAATCTCGCTAATGCAGAGAAACTTATGACAGAGGCGGGATACCCGAACGGACAGGGATTGCCTCCACTTACGTACCTGTACTCTACAAGCCCGTACACCACGCTGGTGGAACAGATTGTAACGCAGGACTTGGCGCAGCTTGGAATAAAGGTGGTTGGAGAGGGGGTTACAATCAATACATTCGAATCCATTGCTTTCGCCATGCACTTTAACAACACCGCGGCTCCAGAAATTATGGAAACTCCTTGGGCCTGGTGGCCTGATTTCTCAGGATATGGTTACTTGGTCGACGAAGACCTCGGCTACTTCTTCTATTTCAATAATCAGACCATAGACAACTTTGTGAATGCAGCTAATACGGAGATGAATACAACACTAAGAGCATATGATATTTCGCAGGTTGCGCAGTTAACCGAAGAGACAAATGTGTTCATCTGGCTAGCACAATTCACTGATACATTCAACCCGGGAACCTTTACCGGGACCTTTGTTTGGAACAAGTGCGACGTGTCTGGATTATGGTACAGCCCATCTTGGTTTGGAGTACCGTGGAATTCGGTAAGCTATACTTGCGGCACGACTTGAGTTCTGTTGCTAAAAGTGCTTTTGAAGCATCCATTCGTCGTTCTTGGGACTTCTCGCCCTAATTTTTTCATCTGATTCTATACGTTCTACTGAGAACCTCATTGGAGACTCCAAAACGCTTCTATAGTCACATGATCGCGTTGCCAGATGTATAAAATATGACCATCAAAAATCGCACGCTTCAATTGCACAAAGAAGGCAAGACCACGGTCGGGATGTTCTTGGGAGTACCAAGCTACGACGTAGTCGAGTTATTGTCGGGAATCGGCTTGGACTGGATTACATTTGACTTGGAGCACGGATCTTATCAATACGAACTACTGCCCTGGTTACTGGCGGCCGCTTCCAAAAGCGAATCAACACCGATGGTCAGAGTGCCGGCTCTCGATCCCGTTTATGTCAAACTTGCATTGGATAGAGGCGCTCTAGGAATAGTCTTTCCCATGATCGAGACTGAGGAAGAGGCACTAACAGCCGTCGCATCCTGCAAATATCCTCCCTTGGGAAAAAGAGGAATTGGCCCGAGGAGAGCGTCTTTTTACTTCAGCGAACTCGCAGACTATCTCAGAAACGCGAATAATGAAATCATGGTGACGCTCATTATTGAATCAAAGAAAGGAGTGGAAAACATAGATCGCATACTGTCTGTTCCAGGCATCGACTCGATAATGTTAGGGCATCTGGATTTGGCAGCGTCTATGGGTCATATCGGATCTCTCCCAGTGATTCCAAAAGACGTTGAAGATAGCATGATGGCTGTATTTGAAAAGAGCAAAAGTCGTGGAATCCCCGTTGGAGTAGACGTTTCTGATGATGCTTCAATTCAATTAAGGATAAAACAGGGATTCAAAATGCTGTGTCTCCCCGATGAAATGGCTTATTTGAAGAGGGCAAAGGAAGACATGTTGAAAGTAAGAAAGTTGACCGGCCGCAACTGAACTAAACTGGAAGACTTATTCAAATCTCCGAAGCATACGTTGACCGTACGTGATAAACTCTTGAATCTAAAGATGGCCATTTTTCCGCCCCATATTCAGGAAGATTGGAAACAAAAGATCGAAAATGAGTTGCCCGGCGCGGATGTCAAAGTCTTTCGAAACCCCACAGAGGCTGGGAGCTACATAGAGGATGCAAACTGTGCTTACGGTTTTGTACCTCCTGAACTGTTCTCGCGTGCCAAGAAATTGAAGTGGATTCAATGTTATGCAGCTGGCCCCGATCCCTCGTTCTGGTATGACGCCCTGGTGAATAGCGATGTAGTTGTTACGAATTTCAGAGGGGTCTACAACGATCACGTATCGGCTCATGCGCTTTCTTTCGTTCTTGCATTTTCTAGAAGGCTACATACTTTCTTTGCGAACCAAACAAGCGGTGTGTGGACTCAGTTACCGCCCGAACCCTACCTGCCCGAATCGACTGCTCTTGTTATCGGGGTCGGCGGGATAGGAAGCGAAACAGGACGTCTTTGCAAGGCATTTGGGATGACTGTAATCGGGATAGATCCAAGAACGGCCCGCAGGCTTCCGTACTTTGACGAACTTCGTCCCGTTGAGGACCTGGAAGCCTGTCTTCCAAAGGCGGATTTTGTGATAATTACAACGCCTGAGACACCACAGACCCGAAAAATGTTCGATTCCGCTAAGTTCGAGCTGATGAAAGATACTTCGTACTTGATCAACGTCGGACGCGGCTCCTGCGTCGTCGAAAAAGACCTTGTCGATGCTCTGGAAAGAAAAAAAATCGCAGGGGCCGGCCTCGACGTATTCGAAGTGGAACCCCTGCCCACGAGCAGCCCACTGTGGTCGAAGCGCAACGTGATAATTACTCCCCACATGGCGGCTTTGGAGGGAGTGGCGCGCGTGGACGAAAGGCGTACGAATATTCTGCTTGAAAATGCCCGAAGGTTCTGTGGAGGCGAGGAGCTCATCAACGTGATGGATAAGAGGAACTGGTTTTAGCGGAATGAATCGGTAGGACGTCATCCTTTTCTCTTAAATCGGTCGAAGGAGAATGACGGCCGAGATTTCAGACCTCGAGTCGCGGCTCAGATGATGTTCTTATCAAGAAGAGCTATCGAAAAGATTTCGGAAAAAAATGAAAGTGTACGATCTGGAACAGCCGCGCTTCAGAGGGATGCCTCTTGACGCAAATCACAAGCCAACCGGGTACTCCTACATAGTTCACAGAAAACACCGGGACGTGGAGATCAAGGGACCTACTAGAACCGGGGCCTCGGGACTTTTGTTAATGTCTGAACATTCAGGGACGCATATTGACGCTCTAAACCATCAAGCTCTGAATCACAGATTGTATGGAGGTATCGAATTGAACAGCGAGATGGAAACTCCCTACGGAATTACAACCCTGGGAGTTGAAAAAGTTGATCCGATCGTGACCCGTGGTGTACTGCTAGATCTGGCTAGATTCAAAAGCGTAGAGTCACTACCCAAGTCCTACAAGGTGACATCGGAAGAGTTACAGCAATGTTGTCTCGCAGCTAATATCGCTATTCGTACTGGGGACGTCGTCCTAGTTCGGACCGGGTATGGTAAATTTTGGAAGGATGAAGCCACGTACTTGGAAGCGGCCGGTGTCTCGGTCGGGGGAGCACGATGGTTGGCGTCCATGGGCGTCCGAGCAGTTGGCGCAGACAACATGAGCTTTGAGGTCGACGACGGATTGAGTGATCCTGAGATGGGCGTGCAGGCTCCATGCCATGTCGTCCTGATAGTTGAGAATGGGATTTACATCATTGAAAACTTGAACCTCGAAGAGCTCGCTTCAGATAAGGTTAGCGAGTTCCTGTTCGTATGTTCTCCTCTCAAACTGATCGGAGCTACAGGCTCCCCGGTGAGGCCACTGGCACTCACAGAGTATCCGCGTTAATTCAGATCTTCACCGTTTGAGTACCTGACGATCATGGAAGTGTGGGCCGAAATTCTGAGTTTTGGGACTCTCTCACTGTAAGAGATCCAAGAAATCCTTCTTGGTTAATTTCAGTCCAGAGATAATGTCCATCAGGGTGGATCGATTGATTTCCTCGTGCAAAGGAACTACCGTTCGTCTACCGTCATGGTGTCTTAAGAAGACATGACTTCCCCTCTGTCTAACAGCAACGGGCCGATTTTGGTCAGTGCCTTTATCACATCTTCCCTAGATAGTATGGGAAGTTTTTCAGACACGTATTTCGGTCAGCCTGCCGCCTTCCTTGCGCGCTTCTTCCTCGTGTTCTTCCAGAACCAACTCTATCGCTTCTTTGATGTTTGCAAGCGCTTCTTTCTCCGTTTTTCCCTGACTGATCGCTTCCGGCAGCTCCACACCCTACCGCGTAGCATTCAGAATCCGGGTCTTTCTTCAATCGAACCGAGTAAGTCCTACTGCCAGTTTGCATGATAAGACAGTTCACGATGGATTTCGTTTATAGCTATCTATGTTGTCTTTCATTGAATCGACTGGTTTGTATCTAGACATAAGACCCGAGTCAGCCGTAACTCCCGCAGCTATCGTCAACGTGAATTTGAAAAGACATCAACCTGGGATTGATCAAAAGTCAACCAGATTTCTGGCACAGGTTCACAGCGAATGAGTCATAAATATCGTAATGCGTAATCCTCACATGTTCTGTTTTGTCCTTCAAGCAAGTACGTCATGAATGAAAGACTGTTGAAACAGTTGATTGAAATCACGGTCCCAAAGCGCGAATAGTAGACATCGGGATCTACGTTGAACAGAAGCTTCTAAAAATTTCCATTTTCTTCGAATAGATTGGATAGTTTCTCCAGCCCGGGTAGAGCCACAGCAGCACTTTGGTCTTCCCTATCTCTACTATGCTTCCGCAGTCTTTCTTTGCCGAATAGCGATCCAACTCGCTAAAGCCCTCGACCTCGGACAGAGCGATCTTGGCCGTCCTTCCCAGCGTGCAAATCCTTTCTGGACTACCCAGCGCTTCCACGAGTTCTCGCTGCATCCAGGTCCTGCCGCAGTTTCTCGTCACGGCTTCGAGAGCTTTCACTCCCGCAACTTCCTTGCTGCACCGACACTTTATGCCGTCGATGAGAAAATACCCTCTTTCTTTGAAAGTGTCGAGCGCCCTTTTTCGATCCGAAGCTGCAATCTCCAGTAATTCAAAGAGAGCGCGGCTCAGGGTCTCCCCAGATCCGGGGAGAGAGTCTGGATTGTAGAAATAGCCATCCCCACTGCCTGGCGGCGCTTCTGCGATGAAGACGACCTTTATCCGGGACGGTTTCCATACATTCCAGGTGTGGAACAGAATGCTCGGTTTGATAAAGCCGTTAACGGAGAGACGTGCTTTCTCGCCCTGCTGGGAGCATTTTGTGCAATTCTGGATTTCTCCGGAGAGAGGTTGCAAGTGAACTAGGGATTTCCCAATCATAGCTGGCCGTTTTATGTTTAGATTGGGACCCGTGTGGAAACTGTAGTGTATGGGCTGTTGGCGCGCGCGCTAATGTGTGAATAAGAGACGGTATTATTCGTGTATGTTTACAGAAAGCAGACCAATTGTGCAATTTTCTTTGTCCAAAGGGATGCAGATTCTAAAATGGACATAACGACTCGCAGTCAACGAAAGCGAACAAGACTAGACGGAACCCAATATTTTAATCTCTGTGTTTACCATGGTAAACTATGAGCCGATCCGTTACAGTGGCAACAAAGCTTACCAAGAAGGAGGCTGAGCTCATAGAAAGGATTTCCAAAGATTATGGATTCATGAATAAAAGCGAAGCAATAAGATCGGCTATAAGGCTGTACATCAATTTAATGACTCTACCTTCTCGCGAGAGGCTACGCGTTCTTCAAATTGTCAACGAGCTTGTAGCTCCCAGCAATGCATCTTCGAGCGATCTCGTCGAACAAGTTCACGCAGAAGAAGATTCGGTATGAGAATGTATTTCGAACCAAGCGTACTTGTGAAGCTCTTCAAAATCGAACCAGAGAGCGACAGGATGATTGAAATTATATCTAGAGCCGATGAAGATAGATCTTGGTCTGCTTACACTTCTAGCTGGAGCTTGTTAGAGATCGCCCGTGCGCTGAAGAAGGATGGCAAACCGAAGGAAGTAATCGAACTAAATCTAAGGGAGTTGCGGAATCACAGAATTTCGTATAAACCAGTTAGCCAGCAGATATTAGCAGAAGCCGAGAGAATAGTTTCTCACTACAACGTATACGCTTCCGACGCGGTGCATGCTGCCACGTACCATCATTTGCAACAAAAGGACCCTGAAAAACTGGCTTGGTTTCTCACCGACGACAAACACTTTCGGAGACTCAAGGAAATTGTGGCTTCGAAGACGATTCGTGATATTTCGCTAGAGGACAAAGGCGCATGAGAATTCACTCATGTCTGAAATTAATGAAATTAAGGTGCAGCTTGCCGAAATCAGGGGAGATATAAAATCCCTCGAAACAGAAGTAAAAGACAGGATGAAGTCGTTCAAAGACTCGCAGTCCTAAAAGCAAAAGTTTCAGAATTTGAAAAAAGGAGACGCTAACTTTCCTTGCAGCCGTAATCGTTCATCGTGAAGCTTTCAGATTAATTCCTGCTTTTTCGAGGGGATCATCCACTTTTCAAACTCTACATCAGTGAGCTCGAGTATTCTCCGGACCCCTTCAACTTTCCCTCTGCGAACGGATTTTCTCTTGCTCATGTCAGAATTTGTTTGACTTCACTCACGTGTAAAGCTTTATTCATTTTCAAGACTATGAACCATAAACCGTGAAGATTACAAGCATCAAGGCAACGGCGCTCAAAAACAAAGAGCGCTCGCTCTCCGCCGGTCCAGGAGTGTGCATGGTGGAAGTTGAAACCTCCAACGGCCTGGTGGGAATCGGAGAAGCGTGTGCGCAAAGCGAAAATGACGAGGCAGCTCTCGCAACCGCCCTAATTCTGGAGAGGGGGATAAAACCGGTGGTCGTAGGACTGGATCCAGTCAACCCGAGGGCCATCTGGGAGAAGTTGTACCTGGAGACCGAATGGTTTGGGAGGATGGGCACCGTCATGCATGCGATCAGCGCTCTGGATATTGCACTCTGGGATCTCATGGGGAAAGCTCTCGGGGTTTCCGTTTCCCGGCTGATCGGCGGCAGATTCAGAGAGTCGGTGAAGACGTACGCCAGCATCATCTTCGACATGGAAAATTTCGAGGCCATGGCGAGCGAAGCCAGGATCTGGACCGGCGAGGGCTACAAAGCTGTAAAGTTTGGCTGGGGCCAGACCCGCGACACTGCTTACGGTCTTGACGCGGAAAAAGACGAGGCGGCCGTCAAATATCTCCGCGAGTCCCTGGGTCACGGCGTCGATATCATGGTGGACGTGGGCAGATACGTGAACTGGACTCCCGCGCACGCCCTCGAAATGGCCCGGCGGTTGTCCAAGTACAACATCTACTGGCTGGAAGAGCCTCTCCCGCAGGACGATGTCGAAGGCTACGTGTGGCTCACAGATAAAAGCCCGGTAAAGATCGCCACCGGAGAGGGCGAGTACAACAGATTCGGCTTCAAGCGGCTGATCACCTCGCACGCAGCTGACATTATCCAGCCCGATTTAGGCAAAGCGGGCGGCATCACCGAGGGCATGAGGATTGCGGATCTTGTACAGGCATGGAACTTGTCGCTCGTCCCGCACGGATTCAGCTCCGCGATCAACGTTGCCACCAACCTCCAGTGGATCTCGGCCATGCCCCAAGCCACGCTGCTGGAATTCCGGAGGACGAAGAGTCCGCTCCTTCAGGACCTGATAAAAAGTCCTTTTGTCGCGAAGAACGGCAACCTCCAAATCCCGGATCGTCCCGGCCTCGGGATTGAACTCCGCGACGACATCGTGGAGCAGTGCAGGGTCAAAGCGTAGCGTTTCAGGCAAATTTCAATTCTTCGCATAAGACAAGGTCATTGCAAAATATTCGCGATTGCAAAAAGAGTTAAATCGCGGAAACTAGCTGCCGCTGTACAGCTTTGAGCACCGACGCCAAAGGAAATCAGCAGATCTTCCTTAGAAATGCGACTGGCCTAGTCCGAGACTTTGCGATGATCGACGCCGTGATCTTTGCGATCGGCGCGATGATCGGCCCGACCTGGGTACCCATTTTTGAAAGCGAGTGGTACTTTTATCCGGGGGTCAGCATCCCGGCTTCTCTACTACTGATCGGGATCTTCGCGCTCGCCAACGGGGCCTACTATGTCTTCATCACCTCGGTCATGCCGAGGAGCGGCGGCGGCAGTTATGTCCCACTGAGCCGCCTCGTGAGTCCCATCCTCGGAATGGGCATGACCGCCATCCTCGTGGGCGCCTTCCTTTTGGATATGGGTTACATCAGTAACATCATTTTTACCGTCGGCGTGTCTGGACCCCTCGCGACCTATGCGACGGTCACCAAGAACGCGGGTCTGAATACTCTCGCAACGTCCCTCTCCACTCCGACCTGGGGCTTTATCCTGGGAACCGTGGTGATCATCCTCGTGGGCCTGCTCGCCATTTCGGGCAACAGGTGGATCAAGCTTGCGAACAAGGTGACGTTCATAGTCGGGACTCTCGGAATGCTCCTGATCATCGCGGTACTCGCAACGACGTCGCAGGCGACCTTTCAGACGGCTTTCAACAATTTTGCTGGGGCCGGAATGTACCAGAACATTACCGCGACCGCACACGCCGCGGGATGGAACCCGAACGTGAACTGGCTCAGTCCGACTTTTCTCTCTCTGCCTATCTCGTTCTTTGCGATCGCTGGCTACGCGTTCAACACTTACTACGGCGGCGAAGTGAGGAAGGTCAGCCGGTCGATGTCGATCGCCGTCGTCGGATCCATTTTCTTCACCGCGGCGATCTTTTCAGTGATAGCGCAGCTTGCGCAGAGCGCTTTTGGTAACAACTTTATCACCAGCGCCGGGTACCTTGCAAACATCGGCAAGTGGCCAATTGGTCCGGCGCCCTACGTCAACACCTTTGTGGCGATGATCAATACAAACCCGGTCATTAACGCAATCATAATTACGAGCTTCATCTGCTGGGGCTACCTCCTCATAATCAACTACTACTTTATCCCGTCGCGGCACTTCCTCGCGTGGTCCTTCGATCGGAGCGTTCCTTCCATCTTCGGATCCGTCAGCGATCGGTTCCACAGCCCCGTGCTGGCAATCGTAATCTGCGGAGTGATCGGATGGATCGCCCTGATCTTCTACTCGTTCCTGCCCGCCTACGTGGGTCCGGTCAACCTGACCTTCTTCTTCGTGATTGCCTTCCTGCTCGACGGTCTCGCCGGGATCGCTCTCTGGCGCAAGCCCTCGCTGCTCAATGCCGCGCCCGCGTTCGTCCGGCGAAAGGTCGGGGGAGTGCCCGTCATTTCTATCCTCGGTCTGTACAGCATCATCTTCATGGGGTACCTGCTGGTCGTATCTCTTGAAAATCCGGCCGCTGTCGGCGCTTTCGGTTACGCCACGGCCATTCCGACGGTGGGTGCCTTCCTGATAGGTGCGATCTCCTACGTGGCAATGAGGGCGTATTTCAAGAACCGTGGAATGGATATCGGGCTGGCCTTCCGAGAAATCCCGCCGGAGTAATCCCTAGAGAACTCCGTACTTGTCGTAGACTTGTTTCAGGAGCTTCCCTTCCAGGAGCTCCTCCCTCGTCCTGTTTTCCTTGGCCGCCTTGTCGAATGCTAGATCGAGCACTTGTTTTTCGACTTTCTTGGGAACGACCACGACCCCGTCGTAATCGCCAACGACCAGATCCCCGGCAGCCACGAGAACGCCTCCACAGCTGACCGGTATATCGTAATCGATCATCCGCCCCCTGCCGTTGGAGTCCAGCGGCGAGATGGCCGTGGCGAATACCGGAAAATTTAGAGCAAAGATCTTCTTCACGTCGCGGACGCAGCTGTCTATGACCGCCGCTCTTGCTCCCCTCACCTTTGCCGCCGTGCTCATCAGCTCTCCCCACGGAGCGTTCCTCAGGGGTGCGTCCGTATTGGTAACGACCACGTCGCCCGGTCGAAGCTTGTCCATGAACTCGATCTCGATCTGATACGGATTCGGATCAGGAACGAACACGTCCATCCAGCTCGCCGTTCTCGCCCTGCCTGCAAAAACAAAATCCTCGCGCAGCGGCCGGATCCTGTGGGACATTGCATTATCGCGGTACCCGAGGGAATCCAGCGAATCGGAAATCACCGGAGTGTAGAGCCCCTCCTCAATCCTTTGGAATAATTCAGCTTCGTTGCTGGTCATAGAACTCATATGAAATGCACGAAAACTCTCTGGAAATCAATTGGTAGAATAATCTTCTCGTGCAATTATGTTAAATCTCTCTCCAGACTTGAAAATCAAAAATGTTCAGGCTGGCCGTGGACATTGGCGGCACTTTTACCGACGCCGTCCTGTTCGATGAGGAGGGTCGTCAGACCGTGCGGCTTTCGAAGGTGCCCTCTACCCCGCACGACTACGCGGAAGGGGTGCTCAGCTCCATCCTGCGGCTGGCGAACTCGATGGCAGAGATCGAGAGTTTTATCCACGGGACGACGGTCGGGACCAACGCAATCATTCAGGGTGCCTTCAAGGATGCGGCCCTCCTCACTACTCGAGGCTTCCGGGACATCCTTGAAATCGGGAGGGGCAACCGCGTCAATATGTACGATCCGTTTTACAGGATGCCAGAGCCACTGATCCCCCGGAACAGACGAGTAGAAGTTGCGGGCAGAATCAGCTCGCGGGGCCTGGAAACGGAAAAACTGGATTTCGATGAGGTAAAGAAAAAACTCAGGACCCTCGCAGAAAGTGGAGTCAGGGCGATCGCCGTCTGTCTGATCAACAGCTACGCGAATAGCGCGCACGAGGAAAAGATCAGGTCTCTCGTCAAAGAACTTTACCCATCCCTTCTCGTCTGCATCTCGACCGAGATCACAAAGGAGTACAACGAGTATGAGCGCACCTCGACCGTCGTACTCAATTCTCTCTTGCTGCACATCATGAACCGCTACCTCGGAGTTCTGGAGGAGAAGGTCGTGTCTCTGGGCTTCCCCGGAAGATTGATGCTGATCCAGTCTAACGGGGGACTGATGACAGCTTCGCTTGCGCGCAAAATCCCCGTTCACACCATCAACTCCGGGCTGGTGGGAGGGATCCTGGCTGTCAGGACCCTGGGCAGTATCCTGGGCGTGGAGAACCTGATCGGAGCCGACATGGGCGGCACGAGCTTCGACGTCGAGCTCGTGATCGGAGGGAAATACGAAACGACGCCGATGATGCGGATCCAGACTCCAAAATCCGGCCCTGACGGCTACCCTCTGCTCATCTCCGCAGTGGATATCCACGCTATAGGTACGGGCGGCGGTAGCATCGCCTGGATCGACCCAACAGGTGCCCTGCACGTTGGTCCCATGAGTGCATCCGCCTCGCCAGGACCCGCCGCCTATGGGAAAGGAGGGAGTGAGCCAACGGTCACGGACGCCAATCTGGTCTTGGGCCGTCTGGAGGCAAATAATTTTCTCGGTGGGGAGATGAAAGTGTACCCCGAGCTTTCCAAAGCCGCCCTAAAGAAAATCTCCGATCGTTACTCGATGGACCTCCTCGAAGCCGCTGAGGGAATCCTGAAGATCGCCGTGCCCAACATGGCCTCAGCTATTAGGACAATGACGATAGAAAGGGGAATCGACCCGAGAGACTTCGTAATGGTCTCGTTCGGAGGTGCGGGCCCGCTCCACGCGAACCTGATCGCTAGGGAACTTCAAATCAAGCGCGTTCTCGTTTCTACGATGCCAGGTAACTTCTCGGCCTGGGGCATGCTGACGGCAGACTTTAGGCGGGATTATGTGCAGACGTTCATCGCGAATCTGAAGAAACTGGACCTGATCGAGCTGGAGGAGAGATTCTTGAAGATGGAATCTGAAGCAAGGAAAACCATGTCAGAGGAAGGGATCTCTGAAGGTAACGTAATTTTACTCCGCGAGCTCGACGTACGATATGTGGGACAGGGCCACGCCCTAACCTTGCCATTATCTGATGCAATGATCCGTGATGGTAACTACAAGTCAAACATCGAAAAGCGGTTCGACGACCTCCATCTCGGGAGGTACATGCACAACGCTCCAAAACAACCCAAGGAGATCGTCGCTCTGCGGCTCGCCTCCATAGGTCAGATGAAAAAGGCGATGCTTGCTCCTATCAAGTCGGGGTCTGTAGATCCTCCGCCAGATTCGATGAATCCTTCCAGGGATGTGTACATGGACGGCTCTTTCAGAAAGTGCAAAATCTACGATAGAACCCGGCTGCTCGCAAACAACAGGATCTCGGGTCCCGCCGTGATCGAGGAGCGCGTCTCCACAACATTACTTCTCGACGGCTACAGTGCAGAAGTAGACCGCTACGGTCACCTCGTTATCTCTGGAGAGCAGTGAAACAAGGCTTTGCATCGAGACCCGGTAACGCAGGAGATCGTCAGAAACTATCTCCACCGCGTCGCGCAGGACATGGAGACCGCCCTGATTCGTTCTGCATACAGCATCGCCATCTACGACTCGAAGGATTTCGCCTGTGGGGTGGTCGATCCCGACTGCAACCTGCTCGCGCAGAGCCTCGCCGGCACTCCCGTCTTTGCCAACAACCTCGCGAATGCCGTGGAAGCAACGTATGATTCCCTCGGCGAAGAGCCCCTCGAACCGGGCGACGTGATCCTCTGCAACGACCCGTACCTCGGAGGAGGTAGCCACGGGAACGACATCACCTGCCTTTTCCCGGTCTTTGTCGGAGACCACTTGATCGCGTTCACCTCGGTGAAGGGCCATGTCCTAGACATGGGCGGCGCCCATCCATCAGGCTACCAGACAAACACGACCGAGGTCTTCCAAGAGCTCTTCAGAGTGCCTCCCGTGAAGCTCTTCAGGAAAGGGGAGATCAACCCCGACGTCGAGCGCCTCCTTGAAACCAACATCCGGCTTCCTAGCGAGGTCATGGGCGACATCCGGGCGATGGTCGCCGCCCTGAAAGTTGGCGGAAAGAGGATCGAGGAGCTCGTCTCGAAATACGGATTAGAGAACTACCGAGAGTACGTGAAAAACATCCTCGACCAATCCGAGCAGCAGGCGAGGCTGAAACTCAAGGAACTCCCAAAGGGTACATTCGAGGGCGAGTACTTTCTGGACGGCGATGGAGACGACGAACACCCGATCAGCAAGAAACTCCGGGTACACATGAAGGTCACGATCAGGGAAGACGAGTGCGTGATCGATCTCACCGGCTCTTCTGATCAGAGCACCGGGCCCATGAACAGCCCGCGGTCGAACACGATCTCTTATGCCAAGTACGCGTTCAAGTCCCTCATCGAGCCGCTGTCCCTCATCAACGATGGTTTCTTCCGGCCCCTGAAAGTGATAGTGAGGAGGGGCAGCATCTTTGATCCCATACCTCCCGCACCGGTGAACCTCTGGCTGGAGACACCGCACAGCATCGTGGATCTGCTCTTCAAGGTACTGGCACCCGCACTCCCACAACGAACCATAGGCGGCACGTTCGGCTCCGACGTGATCGATTTCATCTACGGGAGGGACGCCAATGATCGCTTCTACGTGCTGGTAGATACGCTGCAGGGCGGCTGGGGAGGCACGCCGTTTTTCGACGGAATCACCGCCTACGCCGTATGCGAGGGGAACGTCTCGTATCCCATGACGGAGATGCTCGAGGCCAACTATCCACTCGAGGTGGTGCGCTGGGAGCTCCTCCAAGATTCCGGCGGGCCGGGAAAATACCGGGGAGGGTTGGGAGTACGGCGGGATTACAGGATGCGCTACCCATGTCGTGTCACCTTCTGCTACGAGCGACACCAATACTCCCCGCCGTGGGGCGTACTCGGAGGAAAGGAGGGATCGACGAACGTCGTGGTGTTGGAGCCCGACGGAAAGAGCCCGGTAACACACAGCAAGGTAACCCATTTTCCGCTGGATCGTGGGACCATCATATCCTTCAGGACTGGAGGCGGAGGCGGTTATGGTAATCCCCTAGAACGCGACGCTTCTCTCGTCCGGCGGGATGTGATGCTGGGGTACGTTTCGGAGGAGAAAGCGAGAGAAGCATATGGAGTCCTAATCAGTTCCAATGACGATGATAGAAGGATCGTCAAGGCAGCGACCGGTAAGCTCAGGTCAGAATTGAAGTAGAAAACCGTACACTAGTTTGACTTTAGGACAGTGCGTCCTTTTTATGGTCAACCCTTCAGGATGCCGAAAAGTGAAGCTAGTTTTTTCTTGTTGACGATGTCGTCTTCACGCAACTGCATATCGAGAAGCCTGTCTATTGCTTCGCTCAAAGAGACCTTCCGACCGGACTCTGCCTGAAGCTTTGCAGCATAGCTGGAGAGCTTCTTCTTGACTCTGTTTTCAACCTGAACACTTGACATGTTCATATTCTATAGAAAATACAGAATGTATAACGAATGTCTCTAGCGTCGATAAACAGCTACCAATCGAATAAGCCAACAAGCAAAGTTTCGTCCTCAGGAAGATAATGAAACCTGCCATTCGTACCTAACTGCTAGCCAACGTAGTTTTTGAATCTCTGGATATTTTCAGGGTCGTAAGATGGAATTACCACCTTGCTTGACCTTTTCAGAAGGTCATAGGCATCATAGCATTCGAAAATATTTTCGGCAATTCCAATAGGAATGTTCTCCTCGAGATTTCTGGATGTAAATGCTGCGTCTGTAATGGCGACACTGCCTTCTTTGGTTCCAAGCAAAACAGACATCGAGCTCCTGTGGTGACCCCCTGTCCACCTTACAGAAACTCCGTCGACAATCTCTTGATCTTCCACGAGCACGACCCTGTCCCAAGCCTCATCGAAAACAAACCGCCTGATGTATTGAGGAAAGTACATGTCCCGGTTGACGAAGGATTTGGTCGAGGAGTTCGCGATCTCTGAATGCCAACCTCTCCTAGAAAAATAGATCTTCGCGTTCTTGAAATGGTCGAGCGATCCGATCGTGTAATCCTGGATGGGAGTTATGATTACGTGGGCAATATCGGCCGGAGAGACTCCGTTCCTTTTTAGAGCGTTATCGATCATCTCGTCTTTCGTGAACGAGAATCGGCACCTATCAGTTCCAGCCCAATCTAGTAAGAACTTGTTTCGAAGCGTGAGATCCTTGGGCAGACCGGTGTTAACCAAGAGGTACCCATCATTGGTATCCACCATGAACGAATAGAAGCAGAGCTTAACCCACTTCCCAAAATCCTTCATCCAGTATACTTCCGGCCCAGGAACCTCTCCGTGATCTCCGACCTTCAACATCTTGAAGTTCTTTATCATCGCGGTCTGCCTCCGTTCAGGGAACAAGGACGTATCTGCCCATGACGGTTCCGGTTTTCAAGCCCTCCAGCGCATCATTTGCATCCGCCAGAGAAATTTTTTTCTTATGAGATTTTATCGCCCCGCTCTTTACGAGGTCAACAGTCTCTGCCAGCTCGTTGAAAGTCGCGTAATTGCTTCCGATCAGCTGGTACTGCCAGACCGTCGTTTCAAAAGTAGGCAAAGAGAGTTTGTCACCCTCCATTCCCACCTCAATGATAGCCCCGCCGTTTTCCAGAGAACGGGCGATGTTCATGGTGGACTCTTCCCTGCCCACGAAATCAATCGCCGCAGAAGCTCCCAGTCCCTTGCTTTCCTGATTGACGATCTCCTTGAGTTTTTCCGGAAGAACCGCTTTCTTAGCGCCCAGTTCGACCGCCCAGTCGAGTTTCTCCTTTTTCCTTGAGACGGCGACGATCCTAGAGGTTGGAAATAGAATCCTCAGGAACTGGATTCCATAGCTTGCGAGACCTCCAACACCGTAGGCAATAACCACTGAATCTGGACGAAGGAAAGGGATTGCCTTTTTGACTGCCGAATAAGACGTCACGCCGGCATCGGCCAGGGGAGCCGCATCCACTGGATCCAGGCCGTCGAGTTTGTAAAGAAACCTGAAACTGGGGACCAGCATGAATTCGGCGTATCCGCCGAAATAGTATGACTGTCCCGGTATTCTCTGGTTAGGGCATAGCATGTATTTTCCCTCCCAACAGTATCTACAAAGCAGATCTCCCCAGACAGCATAGACCAGTACCCGATCGTTCGCTTTGAAATCCGACGGGACCCTTTCCCCGACGGAGTAAACGTAACCTGCATTCTCGTGGCCGAGAACGAACGGAAGGCTAAATCCCGGCCTGGGTTCTTTTCCTTCGATGAGTCGAAGGTCTGTCCGACACATACCTGCGCCTCCAACTTTGATTACCACTTCCTCGCCCTGAGGCTTCTTTACGTCGATCACGAGTGGCTTCAAAGGCTGGCCTTTCCCGGTAACTGCCATCGCTTTACACTTCATTGGAAAAGTTCTCACCTGGAATTCTGTTACCAATCACAGGGCCTTCATGCGCTCCAGAGGGAGGGCACGATTTAGCTCGACTCCGAACCCCGGTTTGGTGGGGAGGCGTAACTTTCCATTATGGGGTACAGGCTCATCCAAGAGAAGAGGGTGAAGCATGGGCACAACCGACGCAGCATCTGGCGCCATCATCAAAAATTCCGTGAAGGGACTGTTGTGCCGAGTGATTACGAAATGATAACTGTACACGCTGGACGCATGAGGGACGGTCAACACTTCGTGGGCATCGGCAAGCGCAGAAATTCGGAGAAGTTCCGTGAGACCACCGCACCACCCCACGTCCGGTTGAATGATATCTGCGCACTTCCAGTCCAGTAGCATCCGAAAGCCGTAGCGGGTCGCCTCGTGTTCGCCGGTGGTCACAAGGACATCAGGAGGAACGGATTTCTTCAGCTCTCGATACGACCAGTAGTCGTCCGGAATGAAGCATTCTTCAATCCACCTCAAGCGCGACGGCCGCAGTGCGTTGACTAGGCGCTTTGCATACGGAAGGTCGAGACTCATCCAGCAATCGTACATCAACCAAAAGTCATCACCGACTTTTTCTCGCATCCTTGCGAAACTATCGACATTTTCTTTGAAACCATCATCGCCGCTTGCGGGGCCAAATCGAAGTGGCAGTTTCCCTCCGATAAATCCAATCTCTTTTGCGAGATCTGGTCTCGGGCCGGTTGCATAGAACTTGATCTCATCTCTAACTCTCCCGCCGATAAGGTCGTACACCGGTTCACTTCGCACCCGTCCTAAAAGATCCCAGAGAGCCAGATCTACGGCTGAAATGGCATTGAGGGCGATCCCTTTTCGTCCGTAATATTGGGTCGATCTGAACATCTGATCCCAGATGAGTTCGATCTGAGTGACACTTTTTCCTTTGATGAACCTTGAAAGATGATTCTCTATGATCCACGCCGCCGGGACTCCGCCGGTGCTCACACCGAAGCCTACCGTTCCGTCGCTGGCTTCCACTTCGACGACTACAGTCCCAAGAACATCTATGCCCCAGGACTTGCGCGAGTTCCTGTACTCTACATACCTGGACATTGGAGTCGCTATCTGGCCCACTATCCAGTGGCTCTGATCCTGGGCGTGATAATCTCCGCCAGCCTGCGACAGCGTGAACGCTCTAACATCGACGATCTTCTTTTCACTTCTAGAAGACTCCAAGATCAATCCACTTCAGTCGCAGAAGCCTTGGAAGATTACGTTGTTAAAAAGTACTATAGCAAGCTGTAAAGTCAATACACCGGGCATGCCAGACAACTAAACTTGAAAATAATATAACAACGAACGTCCCTCTGTCTTTGCGACATCTACCGATGAAAATTACAGAGTTAGAGACTTACGTGATCGGTAATCCCTGGAAACGCTGGGTGTTTGTAAAGCTTCTAACCAGCAACGGGATGTATGGAATTTCTGAAGCCACTCTTTACCAAGAGAGTGCTGCCGTAGTTTCGGAATTGAACGAAAAGAGGGCGTTCTTTATCGGAAAAGACCCCATGCGGATTGAGGCTATCTGGTCTGACTGGTACCGTGATTCTTTTGCGAGGAATAGCTCCGCCGTGAGCATCACGGCTCTGAGCGCCGTGGAAGTGGCCTGCTGGGATTTGGTGGGCAAGGAACTGGGTTGCCCGATCTACACGCTTCTGGGCGGAGCTATCAGAAATCGGGTCAAGATATATGCAAACGGCTGGTACACGTATGTGACATCACCAGAAGACTTCGCCGCAAAAGCATCTAAAGTGGTGGAAATGGGTTATAGAGCCCTAAAGTTCGATCCATTTGGTACAAGCTACATGAGTGTCGATCACGTTCAGATTAATTGCGCTATCAAGAAAATCCAAGCAGTCAGGGAGGCAGTCGGAGATGATGTCGATCTTCTGGTTGAAGGGCACGGACGCTTCACTCCGGAATCTGCTATTCGAATCGCAAAGCTGATGGAACCTTTCCATCCCAGGTGGTTCGAAGAACCGGTTCCTCCGGAAGATCTCGAGGCACTTCTCGGCGTAAAGAACAAAACAATGATCCCGATTGCCACCGGGGAAAGGCTGGTCACGAAGTACGCCTTTGCGCCGCTCCTAGATCGGCATGCAGTTGATATAATTCAGCCTGACATCGTAAACACTGGAGGTATCCTCGAAGCAAAAAAGATCAGTGCGATGGCTGAATCGCATTATGTAACAGTCGCGCCGCATCAGGCAGAAGGGCCGCTCGCTACCGCCACCTGTCTTCAGCTCGACGCATGCATTCCTAATTTTGAGATCCAGGAAAGTTTCGATGAATTTGACGTCGGTTGGCGGAGGGAATTACTTACTTCGGAGTATCAGATAACGGACGGCCAAATGTCAATTCCTGATAGACCGGGGCTCGGGATAGATCTGAACATGAAGGCAGTCGGGACGCACTTGGCCAAGGAGGTCACGGATTTCAATATCTTCAATGAGGGATGGGAGAACAGGAATCTGCGAAACTCATAGGAGCATCCAAAAACACGAGCCGTTAGCTCCAGCGGACCGTGAAATGCCCCGGCTTTACTTCTTGCTTGGATTCTTGAAGTAAGGGATAACTTTTGTCCTAAAAAGCTCGAAAAACTCCTGCTGAGCAGGACTCACGTTCATGACATGGACGGCATTGAAACCCATTTTTGCCTGCCGCTCTATAATTCGAATGAACGGTTCGTACCCAGTACCTATTACCCATGCGTCTTCAATTTCTTTATCACGGAGGAGAGATCCCAGGTGTTCGATTTCTCTGGGATCAGATATTTCCTCCCGGTAGACCTCAATTGGTATACTCCCGGCCCATGGTCTGATAGCCTTGATTGCTTTTTCATGATCTTGGGCGTATGACATTCCGATCTCGATATCCTTGAAGACGTCATCGAACGATCTATGGGATTGCTCTAACCCCCTGACAAACGCAGGGAAAACCACATCTCTGATCTTCTCTTCAGGAGCATTTAGAGTCAGAAATCGATCGCATAAGCGTCCCGCTATTTCAGCCATCTTGGGCCCGCTTGCGCCAACATAAATTGGAATATACCCTTTTGGTGGCGTGTAAAGCCGAGCCCTTTTCAGACCATAGTATCTACCGCGAAAATCAACAAATTCTCCCGACCATAGCTGTCGTATGACAGATATTGCTTCTTCCAGCCTAGCAGTTCTTTCGGCAAAACTTGGCCAAGGGTATCCTAACGGAACCTCGTTTAGAGCTTCCCCGATCCCAAGAGAAAGAAATATGCGATCTGTGCCAAGATTGTCGAGGGTGGCGAATGCTTGAGCCACGATCCCAGGATGATATCTTAAGGTAGGACAGGTGAGCCCGGTTCCTAGCTTGACTTGTTTAGTTATTTGGCTGGCTGCCGCCAACCAAGCCCAAGCGAAGACTCCCGCAGAGTTGTCATTGAACCAAGGATGAAAATGATCGCTAACCCAGACTGAATCGAAGCCTGACTTTTCTGCTAATTTAGCTTGTTCCAACGCGCCCTCGGGCTGGAATTGCTCGAGTGGCACCTGATATCCTATTTGCAAATCTTTCATCACCAAGGAAATACGAACTTCGAATAAGATTTGAGATCATAAACTTGCCTCTTGTCTTGATCGTGTAATCTTTTTTGAAACAGGGCATCATTGAAAATGCAGCAGAGGTGTAATAGATGGTGAATAGCCCTGGAACATTGGGTTTCGGCCGCATAAGTCCACACGCCCTAACGCGCAAGGGTGATAACGATTAATGTCGTTATACGAAAGTCACACTGTAACAAAGCATAAATAGAAAACCTGCAAACCAAGCTCCGACATTCTTTTTTGATTCGTAGTCAGAGGTCTTCAAAGAGCTCCATATCAAGAGCGATTCTCGTGGTTGTTATCGTGGTGATCATTGTAATCGCGGGGATAGCGGCGGTTTATGCAGCGACTCTTTCGAAAACAGCAAGTACTATGACTACGACATCAAGTACATCCTCGACCAGCGCCACGAGCTCGTCCAGTGTCGTGTCCTCTTCCAGCAGCTCGGTGAGCAGCAGTTCTTCCTCCCTCACCAACGGCACGCTTGTGCTTGACGATGCTTTTTGGCCCGTCGACGACTTCAATCAACTTTGGTCGTGGGCCGGGGTGCCCTATCCGGCTTGGGGGCTTTACAGCGTCTACCAGACCTTGGTAAACATCAATGAGAGCGAGGAATATAATTCTGGCGTGATTCAGTACTTGCCTGGTCTGGCAGATAACTGGACAGTCTCAGGAAACGGAACGGTCTATACGTTCAACCTGAGAAGCGGCATCAGTTTCTCGAACGGCGACCCCTTCAACGCCTATCAGGTGTGGACACAAATGTATCTGCTGTACTACCTCTCGGGGAATAGCTCAGATTGGCTGGTGTCGTACGACGTCCTGAACATGTCGCTGTCGAACTTTGGACCGGCTACGCTTTCCCTTCTCAAGCAGTCCAGTGTCACTAACCCTAGTCCAGCAGCGCTGAGCATCATGGAGAACAGCTCGTGGCCCATCTATGTGACCGGGCCGAATCAAATAGTATTCAGACTCCAGGCTCCGTTCCAGTATTTTCTCGGATTGTTGTTAGTGCAGGCCGCTCAACTTTTCGACTCGCAGTACGTGTTTGATAACGGAGGACCGGGAAACTCCACCTCGATCAATACTTACTTTAATACAAACCCGATTCCTGGCACTGGACCATATGAGGTAGAGCATGTTGCCGAGGGCTCGTATATTCTCTACACGCAGAATCCCTCATACTGGGGGAAGAATCTCACCGCCCAGCAGATTCAGGCTAACCCATTTTTCGATCCCGGGCACGCCAAAAATATTGTCATTTACTACAAGTCGGATGACCTCGCGCGATTTACGGATCTGTCAACGGGAGCCGCTCAGATAGCGATCATAGAGTCCGAAGATTGGAGCTCCATCATCAACAATCCATCGACGTACTCGTACTATCACGTACCAAAGTATTCTGCGCTCGAGGCGCTGTTTTCGCTGGATACCAACTTGTATCCCACCAACATCACGGATGTGAGGCTAGCGATCGTCCACGCGATCAATTACACCGATTTGATCGACAAGGCATTTCTGGGACAGGGTCAGGAACTGGTCCCGCCGGAATACCCGATTTACAGTCAGTACTACAATCTGGCGAATCTTCAACCATATCAATACAACCTGACTCTGGCAAAGCAATATTTGGCCAACGCGAGTATCACGCACATGCCCACTATAACGTACTATGGTTCCAGCACGACCGTCTGGCAGGGGATTGCCGGCCAGGTTATAGAGGCAGATCTCGCGCAGATTGGGATCACTGTTTCTATCATTCTGCAACCCTACGCGCAGTGTGAAGCCCAACAGGGAGGGTATGCGTTCAATCAAGCCCTGAATGCTTCCAATTCCTATAATATTGAGCTCCCTGGTTGCGGTCCCTGGGGGCCGAGCGAGCTTACTCCGGCGGACGCATGGGTGGACTTTGCGAGCAATCGTTCCGGGATTGGCAACACGGCAGTGTACTCCAACCCTGTGGTCGAGAAGGGCATTAACGCCTTTTTCGATAGTGAGAACACTACCTACATTCAATCCCAGATGAAACAAGCCCAGATTCAGATTTACAATGACGCGCCCCTGATTACCATCGGGCTTGGACTGTGGATCGTGGACGGCTCTCTGGCTTGGAAGAATGGGGTCATCAACAGCTTTCTCGTAGATCCGCTGACCACGGGCACGGACACTATGCCGATCCTCAACACCATCACGCTGGGCTGACACGTCCATCTCATTGTTAAAAGGAAGGGCCCCTTGGGCTTGCTTGCACGCGCGGCCTTGCTTTAGTCATTGACCTAGGGCCCCCTCGGAGGCAACGCATGCGGGGGCGAGCAATTGTAATTTGATGGATCCATTGAATCGGTTTGGCTTTTGTTTTCCGCGCTTTACTTCATATAGCAAATTCCCCCGCGATCGCGCAACCCTGCAATTTTTCGTACAGAAGGGCTTGAAACTAGCTCTGTTGGGATTGGTATCGGACGAATCGAATTCCCATTCCAAGAGGGAGGACATTACAGTCCATGCATTATCTTAGTTGGAAAGTTCGTTTGTCCGTCGTGGTAATTCTTAGAAATGTAGAATTACGTGTGAAGCGTTCGGGATAACTTCGGTGCCGTGAATGGAGCAGAGACGGATTTGAATACCAAGAGAATGAGCTTGAAAGAATTTGATACCTTGTTTCACGAAGTATGCAATTGGGGCCGGTGGGGATCTGCTGACGAAAGAGGAACGTTGCACTTTCTAACGCCTGAGATCGTAGCGAGGGCTGCCAAGCTGATTCAGATTGGTAAGTCTATCTCGATGGCAAGGCCCATCGATACCGTTGCCTCTGCGGACAATCCAGGCCCTGCGATTCATCACATGACACGTGGTTACGATATAGGTGGTGCTGACGGAGACCCTGTGCAATTTGTATCCGATTATCTCGGATGCGCGTGTCACGGGTGCGCGCACAGCCACTTCGATGCTCTATGCCATGTCGCCTACAAAGGCAGGTTGTACAATGATCGTCCGTTAAGCGCGGTGACCTCGCAAGGCGCCAAATTAATGGACATAACCCAGTACAGTCAGGGAATCGCTGGAAGAGGAGTACTCCTCGATATACCGAGACTGAGAAAGGTCAAGTGGCTTGAGCCAGGCGATGGAGTGACGGCTGAAGAACTGGAGGAGGCGGAAAAATCAGAAGGAGTGAAATTAGAAGAGGGAGACATTTTCGTCTTTCGAGTGGGGCATTATAGGCGAAAGCTGGAGTTGGGTCCCTGGGATGTCGAAAGCGAGGGCAGAGCCGGCCTGCATCCTACCGCGATGAAGTTGCTTCACGAGAGGAAGATTTCGGCGTTCTTTCCTGATGGGGATGGCGAGATCATACCCAGCCCTGTCGATGCAATCGCCGATCCCGTGCACGCATTGCAGATCGCTTCCATGGGGCTTGCGTGCGCCGACAGTCTGCAGCTCGAAGAGCTTTCGAAAGAGTGCGAACATCAGGGTAGGTGGGAATTCATGGCAGTCGTCTCGCCTTTGAGACTTCAGGGCGGCACAGGATCATTGGTTAACCCACTAGCCATATTCTGACTCAATTGGTTAGTAGAGTCCAATTTTTCTTTTTGCTATGTAGCTCCCTAAATTAAAAGCCATATTCGTTCCGAAAGGAGCTCAAAATTACTGATGCATTCCCCTCCCACCCGTAACCAGCATCAGCTCCCCCGTTATAAAATCTGACAGATCTGATGCTAGAAAAAGCGCTGCGTTAGCCACGTCTTCAACGACGCCTAACCTCTTCAGCGGTGTTTCCTCAATCAAGGCTTTGATTGCTTCCGAATCTCTGAATGCATTCATATCAGTTTGAATTGCCCCCGGGCAAATCGCGTTTACATTAACGTAGGGGCCGAGGCGAAGAGCTAGAGCTTTTGTCAATCCGTTGACGCCGGCTTTAGAGGAGACGTACTCAGCAAAGCGCATCGCGGACGGGTGGTACATTCCCGAGTTAGATGATATGTTGATGATTTTTCCCTTCTGTTGTCTCAGCATGATTGGAGCAACCTCCTTCGAACAGAGGTAAGTTCCTTTGAGATTAACATCGATCGTTTCATCCCACATTTCTTCCGAGTGTTCAAAGAGATCAACGGCGTAGTGAATTCCGGCATTGTTCACCAAAATATCGATGCGTCCCCAGGTACTCATCGTGTCCTTGACGATCTGTCTGACGTCTTCAATCCTTGAAACATTACCCTTCACGAGAATTCCTCTCCCGCCATTCCCTTCAATCTCCTTCAACAAAGAAGACGCGTCTTGCAGGGAATTGTTGTAGTTAATTGTTACATTAGCTCCTTCGCTGCTAAATTTTTTTGCAATCGCCCTGCCGATTCCCCGACTAGCGCCGGTAACGATGGCCGTTCTACTTTCCAAAAGCATAATTTGCTAATCCAGTGGATTCTCGAAAGTGTTAATGAGGTTGTGCCTCAACGTGGGCCAATTTGTATTTTTATCCGAGTTCTTGCATCATCTAAGGGTACTGAATACGTCTCATCCGAAGAATTCTATCCAGATGCCGTTAGGATCCTTGAGATAGTAAACTCCTTTCACCCCATCTTTATCCACTGGAGCAAGCGCTGGTGTAACGCCACTTGAAACAAGTTTTTTGAAGGTTGAACCTGGATCTTGCACTCTGAAACCAATGTGATCTAATTCCTCTCCTAGCTTGTACCGAGTAGCGTAAGGAGAATCTACCGGGTACCAATTTAATTCCAGTCGCTGATGCGATCGCGGGTCTTCCAGCAGTACCCACTTTCCACCGTGATGCATTGTGCCCTGTCTGATTTTCCTGAGGCCTAGGAGCTCTGTGTAGAAGGTTATGGACTGCTCCAGATTTTTGACTCTTATCCCAAAATATCTCAAAACCAGATTTTATTCACCGAAGTTGTTCCGTCGATTAGGTCTTTCAGTTCGGTAATTGTAAGAGTCAATATTAAATTTATGTGCTATACATGGATTTGCTCTATCCGCCGACGGAAATTAGCGCAACTTTATGCGCCACTAAATGTCGGGCGGGGCCCAAGGTCTTCTTTCCAATCGTGAATTGTTAAAACGGGAGGGTTAGCTCTGGCTTTCTTGAGCAGTTAGCGGTTCATGAAAAACAGCGGGAAAGTAAAGACGGCCGTTGTAGGTTTAGGCACTATTGGTTCGGTACACGCAGATTGGTACTCGCAAATACCAGAGTCAGAGTTGGTAGCAGTGTCCGACGTAAGGAAGGATGTGGTCAAGAGAGTAGCGTCGAAGTACGATGTGAAGGGTTACACGAATTACGAGGAGCTCATGGAGAATAAAGAAGTAGAGGCAGTAACGGTGGCGACGCCGAACTTTCTCCACTTTCCCGTCGCCATGGCTGCTGCCAGATCCGGCAAACACGTTGCGGTCGAGAAACCGCTTTGCCTTACCCTGGATCAAGCCGACCAGATGATCGGTGAGATAAAAAAGGCGGGCGTCGTTGATATGTACACCGAGAATCTCTGTTTTGCACCGTCCTACAGGTTAGCGAAGGAAATTGTCGACAAGGGAGGCCTCGGCAAGCTGTACCTGTGCAAGGCATACGAATCTGACGACATCGTGCTGGGTTCCGAGGGAGAAAAACAAATGATGCAATCCAGCTGGTACCTGGACCCGAGACAATCCGGCGGTGGGAAACTAATGAGCACGGGAGTCCACGCCATACAGTACATTAGATTTATGCTCAACGGTGCCAAGGCCCTGAGGGTGCATGCCGAAATTATTGACAGTATAGGCGCAAAGAAACCTCCGAGAATGGAAGACATGGCTTTGGTCACGATTAGATTCGAAAATGACAGGGTCGGAGAAGTCCACACCGGTTACTACATGACTGGCGGCAGCGACGATAGGGCAGAGCTTTACGGCGACCGAGGGACGATTTTCCTAGATCTCTATCGACGAAACGAGATCAAAGTGCACAGCCACGTTGGCTACGGCGCCATCGGTCAATCCATGTTTCAACCGAGCGAGGGCGCGGACAGGGGGTGGTCTTTTCCGATTCCCGATGAAAGATACGATCTGGGATACTACCACGAGCAACGACACTTCCTTCAGTGCATCCTCGAAGGAAAGAGGCCAATGGTCAACTTTGACGATGGAAGGGCCACGCTAGAGATAATTCTCGCAGCATACCAATCCCACGATACCAGCGAGACAGTGAGGCTTCCCTTGAAGTGATCACGACAAAACCACTGCAAACTGTTCAAGGATTAGGCTCTGTCCTCAGCATGTTTGCGAGGAGGGGCGCAAAGAATCCCGTCGAAATCAGTCCGGAAAAAATCCACGCTGGAACGTATCCGAATGAAACAACAGCGTACGAGAAGAAGATCGGCCCAAAGAAGCTTCCGAAAAGGGAGAGCGTGATCACCCAGCTCACTCCCAACACCTCATATTCCAGTTCGTGCTTTTCTGATAACTTTCTCGATGCCGCGATGCACACGATAAATCCTGCCGAGCTAAAATAGCCCACGATCAAGGTCGACAAGACAGATCCGCTCAGGGTGTTGAGGGCACTAGTCGCGAGGCCGACTGCGGACAGAACCCCCAGCACCAGCATCAGTGATTTCGTTCTCGTAGTACGATCAAAGATTCGGCCGAAGAAGGCCGAGGACGCCACTCCCGCGGCAGGAAGGACACTTCCGACGATTCCCGCAAATAACGTACTTTCCTTCAATCCGGATGAGACGTAGTACACCATAAAATTCCCCACAAGAGCGCTCGCAAACTCTAAACCAAGAAGGGAAAACCCTACAATGAGAAGCCAGTGGTCCAAGAGAACGTTTCTTACTTTTACGCCTTGGATCCTAAAGTCCTCCCTCATTTTCTCCTTCGGCAGAATTGCAAAGAACGCCAGCCCCACGACTAATCCCGCTACCGCATTGAGCTCGAGCGTAGGACGCCACCCTAGAGTCGAAGCCAGCAACACATCGCCGATGTACGCAAAGATCCCTCCGACGAGGGAAAAAGAGTCGTAGACGCCTACTCCAAAACCCTCACTCCCATGAGGATAGTAACTTGCAACTAGACTGACACCGGGAGTAAACATCAGGGCCAGTCCCGCACCTATCAAAAATCTCAGTAATACTAGTGCCACGGGATCGGACTCGAGCGCAGTGACCAAAGTCGCGAGGGTCGACAGTCCGGTACCGAGGAGGATCGTGCTCTTCGGGCCGATCCTCATTGAGAGCAATCCGGACAAGATCTGCATCAGACCCACTCCAGCGAGAAAGCCTGCAGACATTAATCCCAGGACGGAAATGCCGAGCTTTAGGTCAGAAGCGATGAACGGATAAATTGCAGAGTTGTTAAACCAGAAAATTCCGGAAACAAGACTGGTTAAAAACAACAGCGAGGTGGCTGAACGGTTGGTTACTCGTTTCAAAGCGGAGAGTTTTTCTACGGCAAACTAACCAGCAAGCAGTAAAAGTGTATCTCGGGGGCGATTCTTGCTTCGCTAGGCGAAGTACCTGAAAGATGACTTTGTGTTAATCCGATTTTCTTTAGAAATTCAGAGTACCTTGGGTCGGAGCGGATGTTATCGAAGTAAAAGTCGGATTTGATGGTCCTTATCAAGCCAGACTGCTCCCCTCGTAAGCGGTTTCCAGCCACTCAAACGCACTGTCAATCTTCCCAAGCGCAGAATAGATAGCCGCGATGGCGCCTCCCGAGCTGTGATTTTGTGTTTCTGGCTCGAGCAGTTCTGATAGGATCTTCCTTCCCTTATCGACCCTGCCCGCTATAACATAGGTATAGGCGAGGTCGTTCTTGACGAGCGGGCCATTCCTATCCCGCCTGACCGAAGCCTCCATTATGGGAATCCCCACAAAGCTGCCCTTTCGAACATAGGCGAGCCCAGGTTTGTAGCGTCCACATTGGCGTCTAGCTTCGAGGCTTTGGACAGGAGTTCTATTGCTTCATCGTATCGTCCAGCATAAAGAAATATTGTCCCGACATCGAGAAGATTGCTTGCTTAAGCGGATCTAGCTCGAAGGCTCGCCTCGCTTGCTTTATTCTCTCCTCAGTCTTGCCCAGCTGGAAGTGTAGTATTGAAGCAAAGATCGGATCTCTTAATTCCTGAGAAAAACCAATTATACCCTCTTCGCATGTCTCCATCTTCAACAACGGAGAGGCGGAACAATCTGAGTGTCTATTGAACGAATTTATCGGCACAAAGTCGAGATGATTCTTGAATGATGAGACTCATTCAGTTTCTAGACCTTGACGGCTCGAGAAAAGTGGCGCGAGTTATCGAACACGAGAATAGATTGCGATTGGTGGAAAACACGAGATCGATCTATGACTTGGCAATGCACGCCATTCGAACGAACTTGAGTCTTGAGACTGTCGTCACACAAAGGGAAAGTCGTGATGTGACACTTGATTATGACAAAATTGTCTTAGGCAATCGGCTCCTGCAGCCACTAGACCATCCCACGGACCCTGCTCATTGTCTTGTCACGGGAACGGGCTTGGATCATCTTGGTAGCGCCCTAGCCAGAGATGCCATGCATATGACAGCTGAAAAGGAAAAGACGATGTCTGACTCTATGAAGATGTTCAAGCTAGGAGTAGAGGGGGGCAAACCCAGGTTAGGAGAGGTCGGATCTCAGCCAGAGTGGTTTTACAAGGGTGACGGAAGCTCGGTTATCCCTCCGGAACATCCGCTCAATCTTCCAAGCTACGCACTAGACGGAGGCGAGGAAGCGGAGATCGTGGGACTGTACGTGATTTCAGAAGCTGGCGATCCGTTTCGAGTAGGTTTTGCCCTTGGGAACGAATACTCCGATCACGTTATGGAAAAACAAAATTATCTCTATCTTGCACATTCGAAGCTGCGAGACTGCTCAATTGGGCCCGAGGTTCTCGTCGGCCGTCTTCCGGATTCCGTTATTGGAACTGTCCGCCTGATACGCAGCGACGAAACAATATGGTCAAGCAAGTTTTTGACAGGTGAGGCTAATATGACCCATAGTATTTCAAATATCGAGTACCATCATTTCAAATACGAAAGATTTAGGCGGCCAGGCGATGTTCACTGTCATTTCTTCGGGGCCTCTGTTCTCAGCTTCTCTGCTGGAGTCGTCGCCCAATCTGGTGATGTGTTCGAGATTTCGGCACCGGAGTTCGGGCGTCCGTTGCGAAATCCTCTTGAAAGTAGAAAAACGAATAGCACAAAAGTGGTTATCAAATCTCTCTAGAGTGAAGCTTATGGGTGTGAGTTGACATGAGTCCGACGTTGGTCTGCAAATAAGTCCTACAATGCTTATTATCGCAATGCTCATGGGACAAATATCATTCGCATGTCAGAGTCCTGGCCTGGGGGTAGCAAAAGTTGCGAAGTATTGGTAGATCGTAACGTACAAATCAAAATGCGCGATGGAGTCATAACCAAAGCCGATGTCTACAGACCACGGGCCGTAGGACGTTATCCTATTTTGCTAGTCAGGACGCCCTACGACAAGGGGCAGCTCAACAATCCGACCATGCTGAGGCCGCTAAGAGCTGTAGATCGAGGATACGGAGTTGTCGTCCAAGATGTGAGAGGAAGATTTGCCTCGGAAGGCAAGTTTGATCCATTTCATCAGGAGTTCAATGATGGATACGATAGCGTGGAATGGTGCGCATCCCAGTCTTGGTCGGATGGCAAAGTGGGAATGTATGGCGGATCTTACGTCGGAGCAACGCAGTGGCTTGCTGCCGCCTCTGTTCCGCCGCATTTGAAGTGCATCGTGCCATTCATTACTGCGTCAAACTACTACGAGGAGTGGTTTTACAGAGGAGGAGCTCTGCAGCTTTCTTTCGTGGAGTATTGGTGCCTTGCAGACTTTTGTTCGACCGACTTGGCTCGCAACGGCAGGGACGAGGAAGCTGAAAGAATGCTCGGGGTAATGGACAGAATGAATGAAGCCTTCAATTTCCTTCCAGTTAAGGAGATACCATATTTCAGGGGGAATGCGGACTTTTTCTACGATTGGGTGAGCCACCCGGAGCAAGACGAGTACTGGGAGAATTTCAATTTGGAGAACTATCACGACAAAATCGAGGTTCCCTCATTCAACCTAGGGGGGTGGTACGACATTTTCCTACAAGGTACTATAAGCAATTTTCAAAGAATGAGAAGTTTAGGCAAGACGAAAGAGAGCAGGGAACAGAAATTGTTGATAGGTCCCTGGATGCACGCGGGTAGGGCGCCTTGGATGGACAAGTTGGTTGGTGAGGTGGACTTCGGGCACAAGGCTTCGTTTGAAAACGCTGATGTCGAAGGAATGATGCTCGATTTTTACGACATGTGGATCAAGGGGATTTCTCCAAAGAAAGATTTGCCCGCAGTCAGGATCTTCGTGATGGGAGAGAACGTTTGGCGGGACGAAAAGGAGTGGCCTCTGGCCAGAACTAGATTTACCGATTATTATTTCCACAGCGGAGGCTCCGCGAACTCCCTCAACGGGGATGGCGTCTTGGATGAAACTTTGCCAGGCGATGAGAGAGCTGACAGGTATGTGTACGATCCCCTTGACCCTACGCCGACGATTGGCGGAGCATTGTGTTGCGATGCGACCTATAACCCAGCCGGTCCTTATGATCAAACGCCAGTTGAGAAGCGCAAAGATGTTTTAGTTTACAGCACTCCGCCACTCGAAGGAAGCTTGGAGGTTACTGGTCCGGTAGCTATGAAACTCTTTTCCTCCACTTCCGCAGAGGATACGGATTTTACGGCAAAGCTAGTAGATGTTTGGCCGTGTGGGTTTGCCCAGACGCTCACGCAAGGAATTATTAGGGCACGCTATCGGAAGTCCAGGAAGAAGGCAGAGTTCGTAGAACCTGGACAGATTTACGAATATAATATTGACATCTGGTCGACCAGCAATCTGTTCAGGTCTAACCATCGAATACGAGTCGAAGTATCAAGCAGTAATTTTCCACACTTCAATAGGAATATGAATACGACCAAGCCCGTGCTGGAAGAAGGCACGCCACTCGTAGCTGTGCAACATGTCTTTCACGACCGAGCTCACCCATCGTGTATCATACTTCCTGTTATTCCGAGATAGCGTGTCGTACGGTTGTCTTTAATTGATGGCGTACTAACCCTACTTCTTTTTTAGCGACTGATAAAAAATCTGGACAAAACATGCACATCAAAAGCATAGAGTCATTCGTTGTCCATTCTCAGGACACGACGACGAAAGAGATTCACGAACAGCGCAATGTCGGCGGTCATTCTGGATATTTTGTTCTGGTTCACATCAAAACAGAGGAAGGAATTGATGGATGGGGAGAATGCTCGACGGGCAGCGACTATGGTGAGGGAGCCTTTGCCGCAAAGGAGATCATTGACAGAGCGTACTCTCATAGAATTATGGGAAAGGATCCTCGGGAATTCAAGAAGCTTTGGGATATCCTCTACGCCTCCACTGAAAAGTACGGGCAGCATGACATCGGGGTGCTCGCCTTGAGTGGCGTGGACACGGCGCTGGTCGACATTTCATCAAAAGAATATGGGGTCCCGGCATGCGTTTTGCTCGGTGGTTGCGTCAGCAACGAAATTCCTCTCTATGCTAGCTTACTTTTTGACATGGATGATCCCGGCGGGACTGCCAACAAAGGAAAAAGGTACGTTGGCGATCACTATACCGGAGTAAAGTTCGGCTGGGGCATGATTCCAGAAAAACCATTTGGGAAGGATTTCAACAAAGACGAAGAGATAGTTAGGACGATCCGCGAAACTCTGGGATACGAAATCAAGTTGATGGTCGATATTGGAAGATACGTCAACATGTCCTCCTCCCAGGCCCTGCAGCTGGCCAAGAGAATTTCAAAGTACGACATTACGTGGCTGGAAGAACCTCTCCCGCGTGACGATGTCGAAGGCTACAGCTCGCTCACCGAAATGTCTCCGATCCCCATAGCGGCCGGCGAAGGTTACAGGGGGATCCAGGATTTCAAGCGTGCAATCATTAACCGGGAAGTCGATCTCCTCCAGCCGGACGTCGGCAAAGCTGGAGGTCTGTCACACACGAAGACCATCATCGAGCTCGCGCACTCCTTCAACAAGAGCTGGGTACCTCACAACTGGAGCACTGCAATCAATACCGCCGCAACAATCCAGCTCGTCGCATCAGCTCCCGATGGGTACCTCATGGAGTACAAGCAGGAATCAAATCCCCTAATCCAGAAGCTTGTAAAAGGATCCGGCGAAACATTCAAGATTCGTGAAGGAAGAATTCAGGTTCCGAAAGGCCCCGGGCTGGGCATAGAAATCGATGAAGACGTGGTGGACGAATTCAACGTGACCTGAGCTTTTTCGTTAATTGAGAGCGGTCGAGGATCACCCAAGTAAAGGAGTGAATGAGGGACAAGATACTGACAAGGCTTTACTCTTTTTCATTTCTAGTTATCTGAGACAGGCATTAGAACCAGTTTTTCTTGTCCATTACATTCAGGAGCTCCTCACCGCGACTGAATCTCCTGCAGTTTTCCAGAAGAATTCTAGTCCGCCGTTCCGGAACATGCGGGGAGTCCGGATTAGCTGCCACGTGTGGAGTGATTATGACATTGGGATTGGACCACAACCGACTGTTCGGAGGCAATGGTTCTTCCTCGAACACGTCCAGCCCGGCTCCGGCAAGCTTCCTTCCTTCCAGAGCCTCGACCAGATCGTTCAGGACCACCACGGCACCGCGGCCAACATTGACGAGGTAAGCTGTTTCTTTCATTAAATTCAATCTCCTGGAATTAATCATCCGCTGCGTTTGCGGTGTCTCTGGAGTGGTGATGATCACGAAATCGGCCGGAGGAAGCACTTTCTCTAGAGAATCCACAGAATAGAGCTCGTCAAAGGATTCTGGTTTCTCGGTCACCCTAGGATCTACGCCAATGACTTTCATTCCAAACGCTTTGCACAACCGTCCCGTCTCCGCTCCGATACCTCCGACCCCAATAATCAGCGCAGATGTCTCTGGAAGGTACACTGGATACGGTAACTGTTTCCATTCCGTTCCGGCTTGTTGGAGACTGTACCTGTGGAGATTGCGCGAAAAGGCCAGGACAAAAGACATCGCGTGCGCCGCGACGTGTTCATTGAAGATCCCCCGAAAGTTCGTAACCACGACGTCGCTCTGCACGAGTTCGTCGTACCAGAACGAGCGAGCCGGGCCAGCCGCATAGCACTGGATCCACTTTAATTTTTTCGCGCGCCTGAATAATTCTGGAGGCACAAAACCATAAGCGCAGGTGGCATCGTCCATGTAGTCGCCTACCTCATCCGGGCTCGCGAAGGTCCTCACTTCAGCACCAGGTACAGCCTCACGAATTTGGTCGTCCCAGCCTTCCATGACATCGGGAGGCAGGAGTGCCATTTTCAATTTCATTTTGTTGTCAGGCAACGGGGTGTCACCTGCGCTCCTTCAATGTTTACGTAGGTTCGATCCTCCTCCAGCGGAGCGTTTGTCAAGTTTTCTGGGCCTTGAGACCGACATGAATTAACCAGCGTGATTTTTGCCTCAGTCATCTCCAACTCAGGCGCCCATAGAGAAAAGTCTGTCTTTTGGCTAGTTCCTTGATTTCTGCCTTTACAGAACAATCATCGTCTCTCCAGGCCGGTCCGAGTCGAGAGCTTATCGAAGATGAAATTTCGAAGAGGACCGTCGTCGAGTTGTTCGCCTGGACTTTGACCCATCGTGCTCGAGCATTCTCTGAAGTTTATCCCATCTTTGACACCAGGAAAGAGCTTCTGGAACATCTGAGTTCCACGTTGAGCCGAGCGAGAAAGGAAGAAGCAGCACCCCCAACAGGTTCCTGTGATTCTCTTGTATCCGCTGAGATCACGCGGCTAGCCCTGGCGAAGATCGACCGAGAGTGGAGGGCCTGGATCAATGTCCACGCAGAGCTGCCGTTTGATGAGCGCAAACTGGATAACATGTTAATGGCGGCACTCTACCGGATAATTCTAGACAGGGACAGTAAAGCGTGCGCGCTCTGCGAGGCCAGCGCCGACCTGACGATCCACCATATCATTCAAAAGAGAAGGAATGTGATGACGGTCACTCCGCCCTTTGGTCGAAGCGCGCCCACGAACCTCATAACGCTCTGCAGGAGCTGCCATTCTTTCTTTGACCCCATGATTTTGGATGCCCACTGAAAATCGATTTACGGCAGAACTATGCTCCCTTTTCTGTCCAGCTTCCAAAACGGATTGTAGACCACTTCCCATAGATGCCCATCCGGATCAGAAAAGTACCCGCTGTATCCGCCCCAGGAAGCTTTTTGCGCTTTCTTGACTACTTTCCCTCCCAATCTTGGCACTTTGCTGAGAAGTGTGTCCACCTCCTTTTCGCTCCTCACATTGTGAGCTAGAGTAATGCCTGGAAATCCGCTTCCCTTTGGACTGACGCCTACATCCTCAGCAAGGCTATCTTTATTGTATAAGGCAAGTACAGTGCCATTCAGCCTGAAAAAAGCAATGTTGTTCCTTTTCGTAGCCTTCGTTGGCCATCCCAACCCCTTCTTGTAGAAATCGAGCGATCGGCCAAAGTGAGCAACCCCGAGAGTCACTACGCTAAGAGACGGTTCCATGGGCATGAGAATTTTTGAATTGGGATATTAATACCTTCAAAATCATTGGAGGATTATGCCATCTGGAAAATCGATTACTCTTGTAGGATGGGCTGGTTCTCTGAGTTCCCGGACATTATTTCTCTGAAATCCGACACTGAACAATTAATCTTGAGATCCCTTTTCCAAATTCACCTAGAAATTGCATATCGGAATTAAGAAAACTCCCAACTCAAAGCATATGAGCTTAAAACTGAGAACACGCCTTTCTGACGTGTAGCAAACTTTGAAGACAACGGAAATTTGGAACGTTTCGCCGGAAGAAAAACCGGTTGCTGGTGATCCATCACTTCACCTAACGCAAATAGCTCTTGCAGGATATACTCAGCTTGCGGCTGACACCCTTCTTAGAAAAGAAAATCAGGGCAAAGTGCGGTCTATAATTGAGAATTCGATAGATCACCTCGACAAAGCTTTCCGTGAAAATAGGTCAACGACTCGGAAAAGATGCGTGGAAGTGCTGCTCGAAGTGGCCCTCAATTTTCTGGGAATGGAACGAAAGCGCACTGGTTTCTCCGATGAAGAGACTGCAGCAATTGTCGACAAGATCACGGCGACTCTGCAAAATTGGGAACGCGCAGATAGTGGTGTGTCGGTGCGGGCCGTTGTCGATCAAATGCTACGGGCAATGAAGCTGGTCCTGAGTGGTAAAGGGATGGTTGCAAAGATGGCCGAAGAAATCGAGGGAGCCCTTGTCACGGAGGATCTCGCAAACAGCTTCATCGCAGCTTCAAAGCAAGCCCTTCAGAACAATGTATACTACCGCATTGTGGACGGGGGACTGAGCAAGTTCGGAAACGACTCTGCTACTGGATTGCGATGGGCAAGGCATCTAGGAGCCGTGCAGGTTTCGAGCAATCCCGTGATAGCTGCGAGAGCGTATGACGAGATTGCTGATCTGTGGGATCGGTTCGAGATAGTGGCATCGGCTCATCCGGAGTGGCGGAGGGATCCAGAAAGATATGCAGATGAAATTGCTCTTTATGGCACTGTGGTCTCGCTGTTACCCAATATCCTGGACTTTCGACCCATTGCCCTGCTTTCTGATTTCAAGGATGGAATGGTGAGCATCCAGCTCAACCCACGCAAGGCTTCGAACGCTGAAGAGAGCGTGAAAGATGCCCTAAAGTTCTACTCTATTTTGCAGGAGATCCTGGAAAGCTACGATGCCTACTTGACGGCCGGTGCGAATGCCATGCTGAAAGGCAGGCCCAACATAGTTTTCAAGGTTTCCACCTGCGCTGTCGAGGCAATCGCCTTGACTGAAAGTCTTGATGGGATGGGCATTGGAACAAACAACACCGTGACATTTACGGTGCCGCAGGAGATCAAGGTATCGCTAGTAGCAATGAAGGGGCTCGCAGCTGCCCTAAAGGCTGGAACTCCTATTACCACTATCTATATCACAAACATGGAGGGCAGACTCGAGGATCATCTGCGCGAGAGCCAGGGTGCCAACCTCCTGCGAACCGCACTGGAGGAAAACGCGGACAAAGATGCCAAGATCAGATCGTTGGCTCAAGCGACGGGCGCTCTGGATGATCTGAAGAAAGCAGGAAGCTCAGTGGAACAGCAGCTCAATTTGCTGTGCAGCAAGAAATACCTGAAGTCCTTGGCGGATGGGTGGTTCATACAGGCTGTCGGAATCGACAAAGCGCCCCTGCTAAAACAAACTGAAGAAGATATTCGGATGTCCGGAATCTACATCACCAGAAAAGTCTTTCAGCTTCTATTCCAACCGGCGCTGAAGAGCAAGTTGGTCAAATACCTCGAGGAAGAATTCGATCTCTCCGAAACTGAAGCTACTCAGGTGGTCGAAGCAGTAAATCTCCTGCCAGCGTCGAAGAGACGCGCGGAGGATACCTATCTGGTGCTGGGCGATCGGGATGTCTCGAACCTCACAAACACAGAGTTCCCCGATCACCAGCTGAAGGTGCTGCAAAGGTCCCGAGAGAGCGGTTTTCGACTATCAGACTTCGAGAATTCGATTGCCGCCGAGCCGGATCGTGCTACACTTGAAAGGTTACTCCAAATACCGGATTTTGTGAAAGGCTATGAGCTGAACTCCGGTCTTGTTCGTGAATTGAGTAAAATCGGAATCGCGGTGTCGATGGAGAGTGGTGGCCTTGAACCAGAAGAGTGGTTCTCCTACGGCCCCGCAAGAAAAACGATGGACGAGTTCAACAACGCCTACCTTTCATTTCGAAGCAGGCTTTTGAGCTCACTTGCGAAACCGTCGATGATCGACCGGCAACAAGAAATTACCACGCAAACAAAGGCAAGGTAACACTCCGATAGTTACTTTTTGCTCTAAAACGAAGAATTGCGTTTTTCAATGAAGTGGCCCGATTCCTTGAAGCAATTCAAGCTCGGCCGTGCCGATGTCTCCATCTTCAACAACGGAGAGCTCGCAATTTGTCTTGCGGAAATTATGAACGAGCAAAGCCGCTGGGATCCGAGCTACAATGAATACGTAGAGAATACGAGACTCTTTCCCAGTCTGACCATTCACATTTCATTGCAGGGGGGTGCCTCCGTGCTCGTGGATCCAAACGATTTCCTTCTATCTTCGCCGCCTGGTTCCGAATACTATCCTCAATCAAGGGAGTATGTGCCACCACCCGTGATTTTTGATCAGCTGGAGGGGTCGGGCATTTCGCTTTCCAAGGTAACCCACGTCGTGATTACCCACGCGCATTTTGATCACTATGCGGGAGTGACGAGAAAGGATTTCAGAGGAAATTTTCGGCCGGCCTTTCCTAATGCCAAATATTTCTTGAATCACGCGGACTGGGATCGCCCGGAAACGCAGCAGGAATTGCTGAATAACCCCCATTCTGATGTGAGCAACAGTCTGGGAGTGCTAAACGAGGAGGGTGTCTTGCAACTGGTCGAGGGTACGGAGGAGCTCCTCTCTGAGATCGCAATTCTACCCGCCCCTGGAGAAACGCCAGGTCACCAAGTATTGAGACTGCGCTCAGAGGGGGAGACGCTATACTGTACGGGGGATCTGTTTCATGATTTCATAGAAGTGGAGAATGCTTCGGCAATGTCTTCGTGGGCCGACTATGCGACCAATCTCAAAAGCAAGGAAACTATAGTAAAGCTCGCACTACAAGAAAATGCCTACCTCATTCCCGCCCATATGCAATTGGGACGACTATCGATGAAGGACTCCAAAATCAAATGGAACGCAGTTTTAGAGATCGTCTAGGGCGTTACTGTCCGTTTGTCTCCGTACCTTGCTTGACATAGAGCTGGGCAGCTGAGGTCCGCCAGACTGCAATCCGGCGATGAAGAGGATCACGCGTGTATCGATCTCAGCCCTTCTCTTCCTCCTTTTCTTCCCTATCCTCTATCTCCTCAGCTTCGTGATCTTCCGACTCTTCCTCGGTCTCTAACTCTGACTCCTCATCTTCTTTGTCCTCTTCGGTCTCGATGTCCGTTCTGGCATCTAGCTCGCGTTCCTGCTCGATTTCTGCAGTGTCATCTTCTTCCCCCTCTTCGCTCTTCTTTTTCTTTGTCATTGGAAGTCCCAAGTTTTCGAGGTCGTATTTCTATTTTCGGAATAACTGAAAGACAATGTCGGGGCAAGCTGGCCAACACATGACAGACAGGAATGAACCAGCAATCCCCGAAGTACGTACCCATTCGGGAGCTTTCTTAACTAACCGAGGTTCACGCTGACGGTATTGATTTTATTTTGAGAATAATGCTTGCTACTTGCAGCCGATGTAATCAACCGATATTTGACGATGAATCGTACATTGCTTATTTCGGCAATCCGCCTAGAGGTATTCACAAAGAATGTCAGAAGCAAGAGGGTACGATTATAGAAGCCATCATGTCCTAACTGTCTCCTTTCCGTAAGTTCCCGCGGGTCTACACCTGTTCGATTTCTTTGATATAGCGAACCACGACATTGCGGATTTTAATAAGATAGATCTCTGATCCGTACCAGAGATCCATGTCTCCCCGTTTCCGAAACCGACTGCGAGTCCGGAAAGCGGGAATTGGAAAGATCTTGTTTACAATTTTAATTATTGTGACCATAGTCATCTCTGCAACTTTTACATACGTGTTGGTAAACATGACTCGGAGTCCGGTAACCAGTAACGGCGCGAACTCTAGCCTTCTCTCATCGTACGCCGACATCTTTCCGATTTCTGCTTCCAACAGCTCCACGGTCACAAATCAGACCGCGGCGACCGATTGCCCCACGGGAAACTGGAGCGCGATCTACGCCCAGTACGAGGCGCCGTTGCCAGGACAGCAGAACACGTCAGCTTTGGGGCAGCAGTACCTTAACGACCCACAATTCATGAGTTTCCTGTCGCAGTACCTGAATCTGAACGATCCGGCAGTTAATGCCACCGTCGCAGGCTTTCTTTCGGGAAACGAAACGATGTTCGTTCAGCAACAGTCGCAGGGACTAGTCTGTTGAGTATCTGTCAAACACAAATTCAACTATGCAAATTCCTTAGGCGATATTTGTCGCTGCGAGCGTCATCATCCGACTTACACCCTTATTGCTGCTCCATGGCACGGTAAAGCTGGAGCGCTTCGGTCAACCTCTGGCGCGCTTCAGGAGTGTAAGGCGCGCATTGAAACATGATGTGCTGTACGCCGAGTTCCGCATAGCCGCGCATTGTCGCTGCGATCTCCTGCGTCGTACCTGTCAGGGGATTGTCGAAGGAACTTGGTTTCTCGGCTTGGAGATCGGGAAACCAGAGACCGATAAACGCCGTGATGCCAAGTGTCGCCGAGTCGCGCCCGATCTCGCGGCACGCAGCTTCGATTTTGGCGAGAGGTTCGGCCATTGTTTCAGGTTTGCCCATATAGCCAGTGTTCCAGAGGTCGGCATACTTTGCGGTCAGCTTGAGCATGCGCGGACCTTCGCTTCCCACCATCAACGGCGGCCCTTCTGACCGGGGACCACAGGGTACGTTGTCGCAGTGTCGCGCTTGATAATACTTTCCCGCGAAATCGACGTGCCCTTGACGCAGCAGTGGCCTGAGGATCTGCAAGGCTTCCTCGAAGCGGTCCACACGATGATCGAAGGGCAACCCAAACGCCTGATACTCCGGCTCGTTCCATCCCGCGCCGACACCCAGGATCAAGCGCCCGTGGCTCACCTCGTCAGTGGTCGTTGCCATTTTCGCGAGGATCGCGGGATTGCGGAAGGAATTGCACGTCACCAGCGTGCCGATCTCCACGCGTCGTGTCGCCTCGGCCAGCGCTGCCAGCATGGTCCAGCATTCCCAAATTCCCCGGGTCGGCTCACCGGGATAGCGATATAAGAGGTGGTCAGCGAGCCAGATGCTATCGAAGCCATCCGTTTCCGCCTGTTGCGCGATTGCGCGGATCGTATCATAGGGACGCTTGCTGTTGTCTTCGCGGGCGTTCGCCGTGAAGACCAATAGCCCGACTTTCAAAGTGTGCCCTTCAGCTTTCTTTGGAGACAATTGGCTTGCCCTCGGATTCCTCTACTCTGCCACGGAATGAACAGTCGAGATTATGCTCTGATGTCTCGATAAAAGCTTTCTCCAACTTATGAAGGCGTGAGAGAGTTCTGGGAATTCTTACAATATTTATAATAAAATTGCAGTAAGATTACAGCAATTCCAGTCCTAAGTCATGATTTTATCCAATTCTTCCGGAATAAATGGAAGAAAATCTTTACGAATTCTTTTTTGCGCTTGTGTCTGTCCGGAACCCTCTGCTGCTGATTTGAGCACGGATGGACAGTCATTATTTTCAGAGACATTTTGATAAAGGACTCTGAAGGAAACGGGCCCGGAAATGACGAAACCCGATACGAATCGCCAATGGTTGCTTGCAAAGAGGCCAACAGGGCGTGTTGGACTGGAAAACTACCGATGGGCAGAGTCTCCGATTCCATCACCTAAAGAGGGACAGGTTCTGGTCAGAAACCTCTGGTTATCTCTCGACCCTACTCAGATTCTGTTCACCATGGAGGGCGTGGGGGCTTACGCGATCCCGATAGGGGGAGTCATGCGTTCGATCGCATCAGGCAGGATAGTTGAATCGCAGCTTTCCGGCTTTGCCCCGGGTGATCTTGTTCAAGGTTTTTTCGGCTGGGAGGATTACAGCCTCTCAGACGGCGGCCCCAGCCCCATGCCTGACGACCTCCCAATGCTGAAGATTCCTCCGGATGTCTCGCCAGAACTCGCGGTTGGAACTCTAGGGATTACAGGGATGGCGGCTTATTTTGGGACGATCGACGTCGCCAAGCCTAAACCCGGAGAGACATTCGTGGTCTCGAGCGCCGCGGGAGGGTGGGATCTGTGGCTGGGCAAATCGCAAAGATTCAGGGGCTCCGCGTCATAGGCGTTACTGCGGGGAAGGAGAGACGCGAGAGGCTCTTGGGAGAGCTCGGATTCGATGGCGCCATCGATCGGCTCTCAGAGGATATGGGCTCGAAGCTGGATGAGTTGTGCCCGGGAGGTGTTGATATCTTCTTCGACACCAATTCACTCCCATCCGTAATCAACCCGATGCTTAGAAGGTTGAGGCATATGGGACGGGTCGTCCTTTGCGGGGCCACCCCCTATTACATTTCGGAAGAACGCCCGAAGGAATATGTGAGTTACACTGCCTTGATCATGAAGCGCGGGCGGATGGAGGGACTACTGGCGAGGGAGTATGTCGACAGATTTCCCGAAGCCAGAGCGGCCCTTGCGGGCTGGATCAAGTCAGGTCGACTCAAGCCGCTACATGACACGGTAGTGGGATTGGAGAACGCTCCCAGCGCACTTCAACGGGTGTTTACCAGCGCCAATTTCGGCAAGCAGTTGCTTAGGATTTCGCCGGATAATGACTGATTTGAACCGAGTCAAATCCACCTTCCGCACCATGCGAACTAGTTTGGATCCCGGCTTGGTGCACTTTTTGAAGCTACAGACATTGGACTGACGCCGTTACTATCTCCAACATCTTCCGAAAGACGCGTTGCCACTCCAATTCACGGAACCAGAACCGCCCTCCCCGCGATTTCTCCTCTCTTGAGCCTCTCGAGGATCAGGCTGGCCTCGGACAGCGGAAAACTCTTCGCCTTTACCTTCACTTTTCCCATCGCCGCTAGCTTGAGAGTCTCCAGCATGTCGCTGCGCGTGCCGATCACGCTCGTCACCACCGAGTACTCCTCCGGGAACACTACGGAGATCTTTCCCAGGACCGCCATCAGCACGGTACCGCCTCTCTTGATCGATTTGAAAGCCTGGTCGATCGCCGGCTGCGCCGGGGCGTGAACGAAGATGACGTCGGGTTTGCCGTACTTTGACACGTGCTCATCCAGTTCGGCCGGCGGGATGACGACGTCAGCTCCGAGGTCTCTCGCGAGCTCCAGCGCCCCCGGGGATCTGTCAACCGCGACCACCTCGGCGCCCGCCAGCTTTGCGAACTGCAGCGACATGTGCCCGACGCCGCCGACGCCTAATACGATCACCTTGTTTCCCATCCGCACATCGGCTCTCTTCACGGCCCGGTAGGCCGTGACTCCAGGACAGAAGAGCGGGGCAGCCTCCTCGGCATGGAGATTTTCGGGCACCGCGTACACGAAGTCGGAAGGCACCGCGATCAGTTCGGCGTAACCCCCGTCGACGGTCTCGCCGGTCACCTTCTTGTTTACGCAGAGTTGCTCCCGGCCGGTGAGGCAGAATTCGCAGGTCCCGCAAGCCTCGTAGAGCACCTGCACGCCGACCCTGTCCCCAACATGCCATTTCTCGACATCCGCCCCGGTTTCCGCAACGACCCCGGTAATCTCGTGCCCCGGAATTATGGGCAGTTTGGACGGCACCCCAAATACTCTGAACTCCCCCTCGATCATGTGAAGGTTGGAATGGCAGACGCCGCACGCCTTGATCTTGATCAGCACATCGTGAGGCCCCACCTTCGGATCCTCGACGGAGGAGGAGTATTGCAGTGGCCCGTCCTCGATCGGCGCGATTCTCTGTAGTACCTGTGCTCTCAACTGACTCTGCCGTCGCTGATTAAAAAGTCACGATTATTAAGCCAGTCCATTAACTGGAATTCACATCCACTATCTCAGATGATCAGGTCCATCAATTCGAAAGATGTAACGTTCATCATCGAAAGCATCGCAAAGAGAGTCCACGAAAAAGTAGGCTACCTCACCGAACTGGACTCGGCGGTAGGCGACGGCGATCACGGAGCCAATCTGGATCGTGGTTTTGCGGAAGTCGTTCGGCGCGTGGCGCAATCCAAAGAGCCTGATGTTGGTGTGATTCTAGAATTGACGGGAGCTACTCTCCTGTCCTCAATGGGAGGGGCGTCCGGGCCGCTGTACGGGACCGCCTTTGGAAGAGCTGGGCGTGCATGCAGAGGAAAACAAGAGATCGGAATTGCAGACATTTCGCTAATGTTCCAGGCGGCGGAGCAGGGCATAGTTTCTCTGGGCGGTGCAAAAGTCGGAGACAAAACCATGCTCGATGCGGTTCATCCTGCTGCCGAAGCCGCGAGGCAAGCTGTAGAGCAGGGCCAGGTCGACCTAGTGAGAGCCTTTGAACTGATCACCGCCGGGGCAGAGGCCGGGCTGGAAACCACGAAGAAGCTCGTCTCCAGAAAGGGACGTGCCTCGTACCTCGGAGAGAGGAGTCTGGGCCACTACGACGTGGGCGCAGCTTCCTTCTGCATAATGGTTAGGGCAGTGTTTGAGATGCTGAAGAATATGGATGTGCCACGAAATTTAGAGTAGTTTCGGGAAGCTAGGAGTACGTTCTGGTTCGAGCAACAGCTCTTTCATCTCGTCGTCCACTCTCAGAAGCGTAAGCGATACCCCTGCCATGTCCAGCGAGGTAACAAAGCTCCCAGCAAAAGACCTAAAAATCTTTGTACCATTTTCATGGAGAAGCTTCACCACTTTCCGAGAAAAAATGAGAAGCTCCATCATCGGCGTGGCGCCCATGCCGTTCACCATCAACACGACTTCCTCCTCCCTCCGCAAGACGAGATCCTTGGAAACCCGATCATAGAGCACGGTCGCTACTTCGTTGGCCGCCATCATTCTAGTTCTTTGGATTCCCGGTTCTCCGTGTACGCCAATCCCCAGCTCCTGCTCGTCCTCCTGAAGCGCAAACATGGGCTTTCCCACCCTCGGCAGGGTGCAGGAAGTTAGGGCGACGCCCATCGAGCGGGTGTTCGCCACAACTCTCTCTCCGATTCTCTGGGTATCAAGCAAATTGTCGCCACGCTCCGCGGCAGCCCCTGCAATCTTGAGTGCAAATATAGTTCCAGCAACTCCACGCCTATTTTCAGGACTCTCCACTGCCACATCGTCGTTTACGACCACGCGCCCGATCTCTATTCCATCGTCGGAAGCCATTTCCTCTGCCAGCTTAAAGTTCATGAGGTCTCCAGAGTAGTTGTTGATGATCAAAAGAACCCCTCGCCCGCCGTGCACGTTACGAATGGCAGAATAGATCTGGTCCGGCGGCGGCGCTGTGAATACCTCGCCCGCGATCGAAGCATCCAGCATTCCTTTTCCCACAAATCCCCCGTGCAGCGGCTCATGGCCGCTCCCCCCGCCGCTTACCAACGAAACTTTTCCCTTCACCGGAGATTCCTTCCTCAAAATAACATTCGAATTGGGGAAGCGCTGAAGGATGTTCGGATAGAGAAGAGTCAGGCCGTCAAGTTCTTCGTCGACCACGAGGTTTACGTCATTCACGAGCTTTTTCATGTTCAGAGATAGCGTACAAAACGGGAAAACCACATCTATAAAGAATAGAGAGTAGTTTCGGTTTTGGGTAACTTAAGGGATTTTCTCGCCGTTAATCATCGATGGCTGGACGCTCGGCTCGTGCGATCAGGTAGAATCTAACGTTCCTGTTCCTTGGCAACCTCACGCTGGTGGCGCGGGCAAAGCATACATCCCTTCATCGATTCCATTTCTTTGAGGCTCTGATACGCTATGACCTCGGATACGTCCTTGCCAAGATCTTTTGCCAGCTCATTTAGCACCCGATCGTAAATCTTCCAGATTTGCTCGGCGGAGGTAATGTTCTGTTCCGTCAAACTCAGCCTTTGCACTATTCTGCCGATCATCTTTTCCCCGGCCGATTCTTTGAAGATCTGGATAATCGACTCTTCCAGACAGATTGGAAAACCGTGCCTCTTGCAGGCTTTTATTCTGCTTATCGTCCACTCGTCCATTGCCTGCAAATTCGGTTCAACTATTAATCATTGGGTCTCGCTCGATATGGAATAGCTCCCGAATCTATGCGTGAATCAGAAGTACAGATCTGAAATCTGATCCTAAGCTAATTCCTAGGACCAAAGTCGTGCTGAATTCAGACTTTTTGACTTTGCCGGTTGCCGGAAGGAAAAAGCTACGATACGGATTTGAGGTCGCCGGTCTCATCAAGAACCGAAAACTGGACAGAATCTATTTTCATATACGACAGACTTGCAAGAAACCGAAAGACATACGAGAATTGAAGATCTATCGATCAAAGGATGCCTGCTTTTGAAATCCCGGATTGAGAATAGGGTGTAAGAAATGGAGTGCTTCCGGTTGTCCGACCTTGAAGACAGGCGAGAGATTGAGGGGAATCTCTACCTCCAGTTCCTTTCCAAGGAAAAGCTGAGCGTCGGGGTGTACAAGCTGAAAGCTGGAGTAATCGATCCGCAAAATCCGCACAAAGAAGATGAGGTCTATTATGTCGTACAAGGACGAGCGAAGATCCGCGTGGGTACGGAAAGAAAAGAGGTCAGTCCCGGAAGTATCATTTACGTCGGGGCTGGGGTCAATCACAAATTCATAGACATCAAGGAAGATCTAGAAGTTCTGGTATTTTTTGCGCCGGCTCATACGCCGTCGTAACTGCTACTCCTTGGGGTTTGGGTTGAGCGCATTTTCGCCAGAACTTCCTTGTGGCATCGACGATCTGCTACCAGCTGGCTCTGGTGGGCGAAACGTGCAATTCGTTGTATTCCTGCGCCACGTTGTAGGCATCAAGGGCCTGCCAGAACCAGCCCCCGACAAAAAATAACCCGAAAAGGATCATTCCCACGTACCCGATGAGTATGATCGTGAGCACGACGCTCAGCCAAAACAGTCCTCCGATCAGGAGGCCGATGAAAAAAAGGCCGATCCCGCGTGCGAGCCTTCCCGCGTAGAAATGCCCCACACCCCATAATCCGAAGAGTCCAAGGCTCAGGGCGAGACTCGCAGCGATCCAAGGCCTTTTTTTTACGCGATAGTTACCCGTCGTTGTTCCCATGGTTTCATAGGGCTGACGGGAGGAGAAGCTAGAGTGTTTTCGGAGGGAAGCGCCGCAGTACTGGCAGTACGCGAGATTGGGCTCGACTATATGTCCGCAGGTTGAGCAAAACTCCATGATGTTAATACTCCTAATCGAACCTGCGATATTTTAGGATCGGTGTGCCTCCAGATCAGCCTTCATCTTCGGCGGCACAAGGATTCCGTGAAAGGCTACGCTCACTAACTTTATCGTTACGAAAGAGATCGCAAAAACAGCCGCGAACACCACAATTATGCCCAAAGCCTCGATCCCCAGCTGGTGGAGCGCCGCCGTCCCTCCCCCGAAAAGCAATCCGTTCGGTATGGTTGGGTTTCCCGAAGCTGTGGTATAGATCGACTGGGAGAAAACCCCTATCATCAGTACTCCGAACAGCCCGCCGGTCAGATGTCCAGGCAAAAGGCCGACGGGATCTGTAAAGAATTTTCTTTTTGCAAACCATGTTTCTGCAGCATAGAAGAGCGGTCCTGAAATGATCCCGAGAAGGATTGCACTTGCCGGGCTCACAAATCCCGCAACCGGCGTAATCACGATGAGTCCCATTAACACGCCGTTCGACATGTTGATCAGACCGGGGTTGCGCTTTTCCCTCCAGTAGGTAGTCAGCATCAGCGATAGAAAGCTGGAACTTGCGCAGAGAAATGTCGCGAGTACCACCGCGATGGCCGACGAATTGAAGGCGAGCACGCTTCCCGGATTGAAGCCGAACCACCCGACCCAGAGTAGAATGATGGAAAGCGTGAGCCAGTTAGGGCTGACGTTGATCGGAACCTGGAGGCTCTCCTTCAGCCCGGCTCGTTTCTCCTCCGACCACAGCTGGAACAGTATCGCCAGGCCCGCAGCTCCGGCGGCGCCGTGCACTACGAGGCCACCAGCAAAATCTCGCATCCCCAAAAGGTACAGCCAGCCCGTTGGGTTCCAGATCCAAGCAGCGGGCAGATTCCAGATTATCAAAAAATAGACTACGGAAAAGATCGCAAAGGCCTCCAGCTTCACCTTCTTCAACACCACCACGCCCACCAAGGCCAGAGTCACCGTGGCAAACGCGGTCTCGAAGAAAAAGTACGTTCCCATCGAAAGGCCCGTGTTAAAGTACTGCGACGTCATCGACCAAAACACAGCGGTCGCGTTCGAAGCACCGCCGAGGAAAAATCCCGGAGAATAAAGTGGCGAGCCGATTATGCCGCCGATAGTGGGCGCAAAGGCTGTGTTGAAGCCCACGATCGCCATAACGAAGAATCCGATCCCGGTGATGAGCATGACCTTCAGCAAGCTAGTGTGGGAGTATTCCTCTCCCAGCTCTCCGACTTCGAGCAGGCCGACCGAACCGGTCATGGTAAAGACGAGGAGCGCCGCGATGAGGACAAACAGATTGTTTGCAACGAAGTCCGCCAATTCAATGACGCTCGATAAAATGCCTTTCTTTTGCCTAAAAAATTTCAGATAAAAAATCTTTCAAAAAATACCGTTTAGTCGTTGATGTCCAAGCGCAATTCTTCAATATTTGCAAAACCTCTAGGAAGCACTTGTCGGACGGTTGCTAATCACGGCTATGCTACCATAGCCCGCAACCGATCTCGGAAACTTTTAGATCATTCTCAAAGTGGTCTCAGCCGGTCAGGCCCGGGTGGAATCCACTTCTTGAATCCATTCGCACTCTATCCCGGCTTGTTCGTGATGATGCGCTACCGCCTCTTTGCTCGGGGCATTAAGCACGCAAAATACCTTGTTGCTTTCCTTGCTGTAAAGGATATCATGGTGTGTTACCCCGAACTTATCTTTTGGGGCACTCTGAAGTTTCTTTAACATTTCAGGAGTGAGCGACCCCATTTCGTGCGTATCGATGTACTTGGGCATTCAAGAGAGCTCAACTTCCAGTAGCAATTTATAAGGTTTCTTTGGCGTCTCTGGCCTCTGCCTCTCGCCACGTCTCAAAAGAGTTGAATCCCTTCGTGCTGTGTTTTAGAAAAAAGTCGTTCTAGAGCTACCTGGGGAGTCTCTCAGCACACAATAACCGTTACGATCCTACGTGGCTTTCTCTTCCTGGATCCTAGTTGCATCCCCACTCGATCCAACAGCAACCGGTTTACCCCTCATCAGAGAGGGGGCGATAGCGGCGGCATTGACGAGGGCGAGGATGATTAGAGCGATCCGAAAGCCGTTGAGAAATTCAGATCTCGCGATCGCGAGCAAGTCCGGTAGTATCGTTCCCTGTACCAGAGGGGAGAGCAAAGTATAGGGGATGCCGAAAGTCAGGAATAGTATCGCCGCTCCGTAGCTTGCAGTTATCCCGACATTGAACATTGTCTGACGAAAGCCGGAAGCGATGCCGATGCGGTTCACTGGAACTCCGCTGACTATGGCCCTCGTATTCGTGGGATTGAAGATTCCGTTGCCTGCACCCACGAACGCGATGACAACAGCGAGGAAGGCGTACCCCGTGGTCTCTCCAAAAATGATCATGCCGAGTATGGCAATCGTGCCCACCACAAGTCCCAGTGTTGCTAAAATCTGCGGAGAGTACTTGTCCGAGAGTTTTCCTCCCCAGAGCGAGAATACCAGGTACGTGCCGTCCAGCGGCAGGATCGCCAGCCCGGCTTGGAGCGGCGAGTAGCCCAGGCCGACCTGGAAGTAAAAAGCAAGGAGAACTATCACCGCGTTCAAAACTATGGAATTCAAAAGCTGCGCGACTCCACCCATCGCAAAGGATCTGATCTTAAACAAACTGGGATCGAGCAGAGGGTTGGAAATCCTAGATTCGACCTTCGCAAAGACAGCGATGAAAGCAATGCCCGCGATCAAGAGACCGAAACCGAGATCAAAGGAACCGGCGCCGTAGCTCAGGTACGTGATTCCGAGCAGGGCGGAGGTCAACCCGATGGAAAAGAGCGCGAACCCGGCCCAGTCCATCTTCTTGGAGGGATCAAGAACGGAAATTTCTTTGAGCCGCTTGTACGCCCATACTGTTCCAAAAATGCCAATCGGGATGTTAACGTAGAAGAGGCCGCGCCAGTCCACGATGGAGAGGACGATCCCGGATAGCGTCAGACCCGCGACATTTCCCAGCCGGATCGCCGTTTGGTTTATCCCGAGCATCGTTCCGAGCTCGCTCTTCGGGCTCGCGTCCACGACTATCGCGTAACTGTTGGTGATGAGGAGGGCAAAACCCACTCCCTGGATCACCCGGAACCCGATGAGCTGGAAGGGATCTTGCGCCAGCGCGGAGAGGAGCGAGCCAACGGTGAAGATGACGAACCCGAGGTTGTACATCTTTACGCGGCCGAACTGGTCCGCAATCCTGCCCACGAGAAGCAGGCCGACCGTTCCCGCGAGGAGGTACGCCTGTCCGATCCAGATCACCTCTTCCGTGCTCGCGTGGAGCTGGTGCGCCACTGTCGGCAGGCCGATGACGAGAATCCTGGCATCCAAACCGGACATAAAAGTCCCGATCGTCGTGACAGTGAGCGCGGTCCACTTGTACTGCAAGCTTCGTGATTTCACTGCCATCCTGCGCGGTCTAAAACAGCTTCTGATTCGGGGCGAAACTTACATAGTTCGCGCTTGCGAAACTGGCGACGCATGACAAAATTCACTCCTCTCTATGGGGTGCACATGGCGCTCGGCGCGGAAATGATCACTACCTCCGCCGGCTACAGGATGCCGGCGCACTACAGACCGTTGGAAGAGGAGCACAGAGCGGTCAGGGAAAGGGCGGGGATGATGGACATCTCGCTCATGGGGCGAATAGATATCAAGGGGCGGGACGCCTTTCGCTTTCTCCAGCGCGTCGCAGCCAACGACGCCGAGAAGCTTTCGGATGGCCAGCTCATGTACACGACGCTTTGTAACGAGGAAGGTGGGATCGTGGACGACCTCACGGTCTGGAGGTTTTCAGCTGATCACTATCGCATCGTTACGTCTTCGATCATGAGGTACAGGACGATGAAGTGGCTCCAAGATCAGGTCGGGGATCAGGAAGACGTGTATCTTACCGACATCAGCTCCAGTCTCGGCATGATCGCGGTGCAGGGCCCGAAGTCAAGGGAGCTCCTCCAGGACATCTTCGACGGGAACATGGGCGCTCTAAAATTCTTCCATTTCACTTCCGGAAAACTCTCCGGCGGCATCCCGGCTTTGATTGCCCGCGTCGGGTTCTCCGGCGAGCTCGGATTTGAGTGCTACTTTGGAGCGGAAGACACGGTGGAAGCCTGGAACAAGATCTTTGAAGCTGGGAAGAAGTACGGTGCACTCCCGTACGGGTTTGACGCGCTCGACTCGCTCCGCTTTGAGAAGGGATACATCTTTTACGGGTACGAGGTGACGCAGGAGAACAACCCGTTCGAATGCGGCCTCGAAAGGTGGGTCGCGTTTGATAAAAGGGGAGGTTTTCTTGGGAGGGAAGCTCTCCTTCACGTGAAGGAGGCCGGACCGACGAAAAAACTCGTAGCTCTTGAGGTCGAAGGTGACGACCTGCTGCCGGAGAAGCGGCCGGTCAGGGCGGAGGACGGCGTGGCAATAGGAGAAACAGTTTACGGCTTCAAGGGCCTGTCGGTGGGGAAGAACCTCGCCTGGGCGTGGATCAAAACTGCTTATGCGAAAGATGGAAAAAAAGTCACGATCGACGGCAGGAGTGCGAGAATCGCCCCGTTAAGATACTACGATCCCGAGGGAAAGAGGATGAAGGGTTAGAGGAATCCAAGGCCACCACTGATCGAAATACTTTAACCGAAGTACCCGCATCACTACGTCTGTATTATCTTTGACCGCGAAAGCATTCCTGTTGATCAGTGCGGAGATTGGACGAGAAAGAGACGTTGCCAAGGAGCTGGAGGCGATCCAGAATGTCAAGGAGGTTCACGTAACTTATGGCGTCTACGACGTGATCGCAAAGGTCGAGGCGGAAAGCCCGGAGAAATTAAAGGAGACGATAACAAATAGGATCAGATCTCTGGAGCACATCAAATCGACCCTTACTATGGTCGTCGTTGAAGAGTAGATGCGGAAGGGGATGCAGGAGCGCTTCCCCCGTAGACTTTGGGAGCTGCGAACCAATACTGGGCGCCTGGCCTCAAACTAATTACGGGATTTGCCTTCCAACTTCGAATTTACTCGATGTTAAAGTTGCAGGGCATCGAATCAGTGACATCCGATCCCTTACGTTGAACGATCTAGATGCCACATTCCATTCTGAAAGCCTCTCTGACGCTGGATGCAGACCTCGCTGCCGATCTAATAAAACTCAGGATTTTCCGCAAAATGAGGCCCAAAACACAGGAGGGATCTCCAGCGTACCTATAGGTAGTATGGAGTCAGAAAGTACTTTTTCAATTTAAAGCAATGAACGATCGCAATAGCATTCGCATGGCTCCGCTGCTCTAACAGAGCTTGAACCAAGCTCTCCTGTACTAAAAATTGCAGGAGTGCGCGATCGCGGGGAAATTTGCTATATTAATCAATAAAATGCGATCAACGATGGCTAAACAGCTTCAATGGATCCATCAAATTACCATTGCTCCCCCCCGCATGCGGTTGCCTCCGAGGGGGCCCTAGGGTGTGTATATAGGGTGAGGGGGGTGGTGGGAATAGAGGTTTTGCCCTCGACAAAGTCGTTCCTAGAATTAAGGTAAGACTTTCTGGACTAACTACTTCGACCGAAGAAGTCTGACTCTTGGCGCTTTCGTCCCATTAGGGCGGAGTCTTGCTTCTCTGTCAGAAATTACAAAGTAAAGAAAATTCTCCGTGTAAATTGCGACGAACAGTTTCTTATCGCATCTCCTTACGTGGTTCTGGTTTACGTTCCAACAACTCTATCCAAATTCCATTAGGATCTCTTACAAACGCTTCCTTCCATCCAATTGCAGAACCAATGGAATTGGGTTCGACAATGATTTCAACACCTTGCTTCCTGAGTTGTTCAACTGTACCTAGTAAATCTTCTACGTCGAAAGCAAGATGGTCTAGTTCTTCGCCATTCTTGTATTCGGTACCAAACTGAGTATCGTCCTCATAATAGTTTAGTTCCAAAAGTTGGTGAGAGTCTTTGCTCTTCAAAGTTACGACCTGTCCTCTGGTGGGTTCAGTTTTCTGCAATTTCTCGACTATTTCCATTTGAAGTATTTCCGTGTAGAAGCGAAGAGACTCTTCCATGCTTCGAACTCTTATGCCAGTATAGATAAAGCGGAAATTCAATTTTTAGCCTTCGGATCTGTCAGCTTAAAGTTCGCAAACTTGCCCAGTATGCTTCAAAGATAATTCTCGCCCTAGTGCTTCCAACGATCTGATCTACTTCTGTCCCGTTGGCTCTTCTTCGAACTTTCTGCCCAGAACTCGAAGAAATTCACTCCAGCGTTTTTCAAACTCTGGATCTGTGGGAGAAAGTCCGGTGATCGTTTTCGTCGCGGCCGCAAATATTCTTGGATAGAAGCTTAACGCATTTATCATAAGCATGAGATCCTCGGGATTGATATCCTTGTTGATGTAGCCCTTGTCTTGCCGATCTTTAATGTCGTCCACAAAATGCCGGATTAATTTTTCTCGCTCCTCTTTGAGGGCCGCAAAATCTCCCTTGGAATCTAGGGCCTCTTCCGTAAGGAATCGAATCCACTCTGCCTTTTCGTTATTTGTCTTTACGAAGTAGTTCACCATATACGCTGCAAAATCGTCGGGAGGAGCATTGATCGTTTCCGACCTGCGTTCTGTCGTCTCTTCGAGCATTTGATCGAACAGCTGCTGTCCGATTCGGCCACCCGTGTTGAAGAAGATAGCGTAAGCGAGGCCCGAGAGGGGCCCTGGAAGGCGATCCAGGAATATGTCCTTGACTTTGCTGGAGACGGGTCTGGGCAGTAAGAATACTATCAAAAAGCAGGCAATGTCCGCTGAAATCAGTATCATGATAGTGAGCTCGAACGCCTGGAGGTACTGAGTGGAAAGTGTCACCGCTTTGGAAGAGGCAACAAGAAAGTAGAATATCGAGCCATATAGCCCGACTCCGACTGAAATCCCCAGCTGGATCGTCGTCGACATCAATCCAGATGCAGTGCCGGTATCTTCACTTTTGACTCCGGCAAGTACTGTCCCTACCAGCGGCGAATTGGCAAAGCCGAATCCGAGCCCGCTGACCAGGAAAGGAAGTAACAAGTCGTAGTTGTTTATTCCGGTTCCAAATGATCGAAGAACGAAAAGAGATAACACCAACCCAATTGCTGCAAGAGTGAATCCGAGGCTGAGCGTGTAACGGCCGTATCTTCGAACGGCTCTTGGAGCGATAAGAGAGCCGATTATGAGCCCAAGACTCAGCGGAGTGAACGTTATTCCCGAAGCCAATGGGGTAAAGCCGAGCCCCTTTTGCAGGAATATAGCGATCAAGAAGAACAGCCCGGCGTTGGTGCTGTAGTACAATAATCCGAGTGGGAAACCAACGGAGATTGTTCTCTGCTTGAAAAGTTTCAGATTGAGAAGAGGAAAACCTCCGTGAGCTGATACGTGCCTCTCATAAAGTACGAAGATTATCAACAACGGCAGTGACAGAATCAGCAGCCCGATTGTCCAGATCGGCCACCCGAGCGACTGACCTTCAACGAGGGGCAAGACAATCGAAATAAGGGACAGCCCAATCAAGCCAGCACCGGGCAAGTCCAGCTTTGGAGTTGGAGTGCTCTTGGATTCCTTGAGGAAGATAATACCGGCGAGGATCCCTGCAATTCCGATAGGAACGTTCACCAGAAAGATCGGTCTCCAAGATAATCCAGCCAAATCGAGATGAATCAGAAACCCTCCCAAGAGCTGAGCGATGACCTGGGCAAGACCACCGACTCCGGCAAATATTCCGAGAGCAAGCGCGCGGTCCTGGCCTGTAAATGTCACCTGAACTATCGAAAGGATCTGAGGGTACATCATGGAAGCGCCAAATCCCTGGAATGCTCTAAATATGATCAAGAGTTCGGGGGATGGAGAGAGGCCACACAGTGCCGAACAAGTTGTGAATGTTGCCATCCCCAGAAGGAACATTCTCTTTCGACCAAAAATATCACCGAGCCGTCCTCCAGTGATTAGGAAAATTGCATACATCAGAGAATAGCTAGCGATGACAAGTTCAAGTTCTCCCGCGCTGGCCTTTATTGTCGATTGGATCGTGGGTAGCGCGACATTGACAATGTAGCCATCCAAGATGGCCATGAATGTGCCTATTACCACTACCGAGAGAGTCAACCACCGACCGCTTTGACGAGCCCCTTGTTGCTCTAGTGGTTTGGTTGCCGTTTGTACCAAATCAATGTCCACTCAATAATTGTGATCGATCATTGTTTGCGTTTGACCCAAGAAGAGGCTTGCCTACGTCGTCAATTGTTAACGTCCACGAATTAATCGCATTCTCGTTTGGTTGAATTCCCACTGTTCTTCCTGACTTTGCAGCGATTATTATTCTCAGTAATGAAGTTTATGGAATTCTTTCCGGGACTGCGTCCAAGGAAAACCACTCGAGATTTTAACCATCTGGTGAGGCTATGTTCTCTGCCTTAGTCATCAAGCTTATCGCGTGAGCCTGGGGCCGCATTCTAAGGTGTCCACCAAGCCGCTCTGTCGCGAACAATAGCCTGATTGATTTTAGATGCTCCCAATGGTTGTATTGACTTTGTGAAAGGATCTGAGAGAGAAGCTGGAACCAGAGAACTTTTCGAGTATTTCCCTGTCTTCAGTTACTAGTTTAGCGCGCTTTCGATGAGCTAGCGCTACATAGCAGGCATCATACCCCGACAAATTTTTTTTCGTGCTGAGTCTCGCAGAAAGTTCTAAGAGAACTCCGATGGGCCTCCAGACTTCAAGTTGGTACCTGCTCAAGGATTTCGAAGCGATCGCGAGGTCTTCTTCTCCGAATCTCCCGCTAAATCGGTGGGCGTTCATAACTTCGTAAAAAAGCAGCGTCGGAACGGTGAGTTTCAGCCGATGGGTTGCGAACTCATTCCTAATGACCAACGAAATATCCGAATCGTGCTCATTCAGGAACCATTTTACCGCTGCCGAGGAATCCACTACGAGTTCCTCGATGTTTCCCTTCCGTTCCTTCTTTTTCTCCGCTGTTTTATCAGGTCGTCTTTCAATTTTCCCAAATTTCTAATACAAGGCAACTTGCAGACATTGGCGTAATTTATGATTTGTATTCTCGTAGGCCTGAGGCGGATTTTCAAATCCTGCAAAAAGAATAATACGAAGTCATGTTTAACTGCGTCATAAGAGGCGACCATCCCTATACGTGAGATACTAGATAACATTCTACGGTTATCTGCTGCTCCCTCTGCGACATCGTCGTCTCAAGCAGCGTTCTTGCTAGACCTAGCAATCCTCGCTCTCTTTGCCCTTGCTTTTAGCCTGTTATTCGCTAGATTGAAACTATCGATTGTGGCAGGTCAGATTCTCGCTGGCGTTCTAGTCGGGCCATATGTTCTGGGCTGGGTCAAAGACCCCCTTGTATTGAATCAACTATCAGAAATCGGGGTCGTTCTCCTACTTTTCGTAATCGGACTTGAACTTGA
>JASHPQ010000135.1 GCA_030037995.1 Nitrososphaerales archaeon
TTCGTACGGCTGAAAGACATGAAGGCTGCGAGGCTAAAGATCGTCTTGTTCAGCGACACCGACGTTCTGGAGATGCGTGGCGACCGCCTGAGACTCGCAACAGATCTCGTGGAAAGGCTGCGGGACTACTTTTCCGACATTGACAACATGAACGTCATGAAAGAGGGCTTCAACTTCCCGATGAGCCTCGACAAGACAAACCTGCTCGTTTTTCTTTCCGGGAGCGCCGAACTGAAGCTGATGCAGTTATATGAGGAGCAGATAGAGATGACCAAATCGCACATGATTCGGGCGAACCTGCCGGTGGAGTTCATCTCCTAATTCAGCTGAGAGCCTAAATGGAGAAACTTAAGGTCGGTGTGGTGGGCACCGGCGGGTGGGGGAAAAACCACCTCCGCGTGTTCAACGAGTTTGGAGTTCTCTCATGTCTTTGCGATATTGATCCAGCCAGGGCGGGGCAGTGGGCCGTGAAATATGGATGCAAGGCCTTCACGGATCTGGACGAGATGCTTTCGTCGGAGAAGCTTGACGCAGTGACGGTCTGCACTCCGACATCCACTCACTTTTCCGTGGCGTCCAAGACTCTGAAGAGCAGAGTCAATACCTTCGTCGAAAAGCCCATGACGGCGAGCTCTGCCGATGGGCAGCGACTGGTGGAGATCGCGAAGGACTCGGGAGTTTTCCTCACCGTGGGTTTCATCGAGCGCTTCAATCCAGCGGTGGTGGACGCGAAAAAAGCCGTAAAGGAAAAGCTGTTGGGGGAGCCGCTGCTACTCGAATTTCATAGGGAAAACAAGTGGGTGGGGAGGATTACCGACGTGGGAATCGTGGCGGACACGAGCGTGCACGACATTGACACCGCGAGGTGGATCTTCGACGAGGAGCCTGGCGTGGTCTTTGCCAGAGTGGGGAACGTCCTTTCTGAGACTCGGGAAGATTTCGCGGCGATCACCCTAGGATTTCGCGAGAAGAAGACCGCATTCATCGTGTCCAACTGGGTGACCCCCAAGAGGTTGCGACAGCTGACGATCGTCTGTACGCAGGGAGTGATCTCGCTGGACTTTATTACTCAGGAAATTCGGTTCGACGACGCAAAGGGCACAACGATTCCCCGGCGGGACGTTCGGGAACCTCTTGCTGCCGAGATGGAGGCCTTCCTGGACTGCTTACGAAATCACCGAGCCCCGCTCGTGAAGCCGAGTGACGGTCTAAACAACACGATCGTGGCGGAGGCGGCCTTGGCCAGTAGCTCCAGTGGGATGCCCATTTACATGAAGCTCTAGCAACAATTATGTTCCCGAATCACTATATTGACCGAATACAGAAACAGTGACCGAACGGGATCAAATTCTCGTCCGGAACGGTTCCTGTCCAAGATATGTCTTAAAGAAAGTATGTCAGAATGCCTGTCACTGCCCTAATTCATATCTCTGGACCCGCAGAGATTCTTTTCTTTGCGGTCTACGCTGCGTGGCTCCTCGGGGAATCGATCGGGGCTACGATAGTACCTAGACTCAGGTACGGTGCCCGCAAAGGAGAAAGAAGAGACAGAGGTTCCTTCTACATCAATGTCGTTACCCTGGTTTTGGCGATCTATGTCGACTTCGTACTTTCCGGAAGGAGAATTTCTCTTTTGCCTGTTTGGGCGTATTATCTGGGGATAACATTCATGTTAGTGGGACTGGCATTGCGACAGTGGGCCGTGGCGGTCCTCGGTCGGTTTTTCACGCTGACGGTGAAAGTGCAGAGCGACCACGCGATCGTGGAGACGGGGCCGTACAAGCTAATGCGTCATCCGTCTTACACCGGCCTCCTTTTGACGTTGATCGGGATCGCGCTTGCACTGCAGACGTGGATTGGGTTACTGATCAATGTCTTGGTATTCGCCGCGGTGTTCGGCTACAGAATTTACGTGGAAGAGCGCGCGCTGATTTCTGCTCTTGGAGAAAAGTACATTTCATATTCCAAGAGGACCAAGCGTTTGATACCATACATTTTCTAGTCCTGATTGCGGAGTTCCTAATTTCAAATGCAAGAGTAAAAACGCCGCCACCGACGCGACTATCAAAGTATATATTCGGGTTTTGTCCCTAAGAACAAGCTTAGTTCAAGTTTTCATGTCGTTCGTCGGAGATTATCAAGGTGTCGACCCTTCGGAAGGGGGCAACTTGGAGGATCTAGACGACCTGCCGAGTCCTAACGACCTCGTGATTTTGAAAGCTCTCGGCGGAGATGAGGACACACGGGAGCTTTCCTTTCAGGGAATAAGAAGGAAACTGGGCCTCCACCAAGAGACTCTCTCGCGGGCGCTTCACCGGCTACAGCGCGATGGGTTCGTGGAGCGTCTGGATCATGCTTACCGGATCAGTCCCAAGGGCATTCTGACAATCGGAGGGGAAAACCCTAGGCTTTCTCTCAAAGCGGAACCTATAGACCCCTATTCTGTTTCGCTGCTCAGGGCGAGACTGCCACCCGATGTAAGCACTGCCGAACTCGTGAATTCTCTCAGCTACAAGTGGTTCGGCAATCTGCGCTGGCTGGGATCCACGCAGACTCCAGAGTTTGCGACGTTGAACTGGATGACGAATGATTCTGGCCTGAAGATCTCGGTAAGAATTAAGGAAGACGTTCTCACAATAGAAACCTTCCCTATCAGTACGGATTCAATATCGGAAGCAACAAGATCCGCCTTTGATTTGTTCGACCACATCTCCAAGGCTCTCAAAGGCGCCGGGCATTCTTCACCCAATTCGGGTACTTTCAGCGCGAAAGCAGCCTAATAGAAGCTTTCCGCTTCGCATGCTGTGACTTGTTGCCACGACAGTTAGTCAATAACTAGACTCGGCTTCCCAAGATCCTCCCATCGTCAACAATAGAGGAGGAAGTCTCAAAATAAAATGACAACCATCGTTGGAATAAACTGTAAGGACGGAGTTGTCTTGTCTTCGGACAAGAGAGCTTCCAAGGGATTTTTCATAGGATCCAAAGAAACGCAAAAGATACTCCCGATCGATGACACGATCGCGGTCGCGATCGCCGGGCAAGTATCTGACGCAGAGTACTTGGTCAATGCCGTCAGAGCTGAAAGAAAACTGGTAACGCTCCAGAGAGGTTTTCCGCTTTCGGTCAAGGAAACTTCGAAGCTGATCGCCAACATCGCCTACAACGGGATGAAGAGCTACCAGCCGTACTACGCGGAATTCATAGTCGCCGGCGTAGATCAGAGCGGCCCGCACGTTTTCATCTCTGACATGAGCGGCGCGGTATCGCCGGAGGAGTACGTGTCCACTGGTTCTGGGAGCCCGATCGCGTACGGAGTCCTCGAGAATAGCTATCACAAAGAACTGTCCATGGAGGAGGGCAAGAGCATGGCCACTTCCGCAGTAAAAGCTGCGATGGAGCGAGATCCAGGATCCGGTAACGGAATTGATGTTCTGGCGATCCCGGCGCTGCTCGCCCCAACCCTGAGCTCGAATTAGTGGAGGCAAGAAAATCATGGAATCACAGCAGCAACAGTACGGTGGACGGATGCCATACTTCTACGGCCCCGAAGGGACGCTGGTCCAGGTCGACTTTGCCCTAGAGGCAGTCAATCGCGGATCCACGACTCTCGGCATCAAGACAAACGACGTGGCCATCCTAGCCAGTCAGCTGAAGCCTACCAGGCCGCTCATTGACCCCTCAGAGAAGGTATTTCTGATCGACGACCACATCGGCGCCACGGGCGCCGGCTACATCGGGGATGTACTGAAATTGATTCAGGAACTCCGAGTGGAGGCACAAAAACACAATCTGACGTTCGGCTCCCCGATCGACGTCAAGACAGCCGCGGAGAGCTTGAGCTCTTACCTGCACCAGTATACGATTTACGCGGTGAGGCCACTGGGAGCTTCGGTCATCATGGCGGGAAAAGATCCTACAGGAGTCCAGCTCTACCAGGTGGACCCGAGCGGCACGTTTTTCCGTGGGTCTGCCTTCGCTGTCGGTCAGAAATCAGAGCAAGCGATCGAGTACATCCAGAGGA
>JASHPQ010000136.1 GCA_030037995.1 Nitrososphaerales archaeon
TCTTGCAGTGATGGCTGAACTTTACATCACAGTGGTTGTGGTCGGCCCAATCATATTCATTGTGATGATGGCGATCTTCGGATTATTGCCTGCGGGAGGACTGCCGAACCCGATATCAATCATCAATCTGATAGTTTTCATCGGAGTGCCCGTGCTTTCCGTAATGTTCGTGCTACTGCTTGATTCCGTAGTTTCAAAGGCATGAGTGAAAGGAAATGGCGATTGAGACAAACAATCAGTTTAAGTCACATAATCCGGAGAAAATGAAAGAGAACTCCGATAAGGCCAGGAAAAGTGTACCACGTTACTTCAGTGACGACTGGAAATATGGCACCTACTTCGCGGCGGGAATTTCCGTCATACTCAGCATAGTCATCGGGTTCTCTCTCGGCAAATATCGTCCGGAAGCCCCGTACTACGTCCCGTCGGGCAATGCCACTCGGCCCGATGGAACTACGTGGACCCTCTTCAACAGGCCCTGGATACTGCCAAATGGGCCTAGTGCATCGTTTACGGACACGGTCATCGGGCTTGGAGTGATCATCGCACTAGTTCCAGTCGCTTACGTTACTTTCAGCAACTTCAAGTACGTCAAATCAGTCGAAAAGAACATTCCCAGATTTCTTCGAGACCTCCTCGAGAGCACCGATTCAGGTATAATTCTGCCCCAAGCGCTTATTCGAGCTTCAACGTCGGACTACGGTCCGATATCCAGGGAGATGGGGATCGCCATGACCAAGTTCTCACTGGGTTACGATTTCAAAGATTCTATCATGGAGTCCTGCGCTCGATTGAAGCACCCTTACATGGTTCAAGTAGGGCTGATCATTGTAGAGGCCTATTCTGCAGGAGGCAAGATGCATGATGTACTAAACTCTAGCGTCGTGTTGTTCAACGGCCTCGAACAATATACAGACGAGAAGCAGTCCGAGCTGAGGCCGTACACCGAGCTTGTCTATATTTCGATCGTCATATTCCTGGTAATAGCTCTCATAATAACGGCGGAGTTCATCGCTCCCCTCAACCGGCTGCCGAGCACTGCGCAAGGAACTGCGTTCGGGACTGGGGGAAGCCACTTCACGATTAATCTCCGTGAGATTCCTCCGGTCTATTTTGAGTCCATATTCTTTCTTGCGGGAATGTTCGAGTCCATCTTTGGTGGAATCGTGACTGGCAAGATAGTTGACGGATCTGCTTCTGCTGGGCTAAGGCACTCCTTGGTCCTTTTGGCGATTACAGTCGTTATTTTCAATGCTCCACTTATCGGGATATTCGCCGTGAGATGATAAGACTAGGCTTGTAAGAACGCCAACGCATCGAGGACAGCAAGTAAGACAGAGTAAATAGAGAAAACCGGGGGGTGAAAAGCAAGTGTCGAAGCGGGACTTAGCTACTGATAAGGATGCTCTACTGGTCAACCAGGAAGTGCAGTCAGTAGTGCAGAGAATGGTTGACCAAGGTGTTTACCTCATCACCCCCAGGCTGGACACCAAAGGTCTATCGTACCCTGCGCTAACGAACGTATTCCCGGAGAAATCGGAAGCCGAGGTCGAGGAGTTTCTCGACAAGCTCAAGAATGCTGGCATCCTGAAATCGAAACTCCTAGACAAGGTCATCGTCTGCCCCACTTGCGGAAGCCCCTCGGTCTACTCCAAGTACAACTGCCCCAGATGCTCGTCCTTCGATATCGGCAAGGCCTCGATTATCGAGCACGTGAGATGCGGGTATATCGGTTCGAAGGAAAAGTTCCAGAAGGGGAGCCTGCTCATTTGCCCGAAGTGCAAGAATACTGTGGGGGAAGTGGATTACAGGAAGATTGGTACGAGCTTCGAGTGCAACTCCTGCGGGTCTCGCTTTGAAGCTCCGAGGATGAGCCACAAGTGCAACTCTTGCGACGACGTCTTCACATACAAGGAGGCCCGCTACGAACCGATTTTCGAGTTCGAGCTTTCCGAGGACACCAAGAGGTCCGTTGCAAAGGGTACTCTGCCGCTAGGTTCCATCGTAAACACTCTCAAAGAGGGCGGCTTTGAGGTCGGGCTAAAAAGCGATCTCATAGGCAAATCCGGCGCGACTCACAATTTTGACATCGTGGCACGAAAAAGCTCAGCACTAGTAGTCGCAAACTTCACCTTCGAACCCAAGGAGGAGGACATCATTGGACTGTTCGCGAAAAAGTACGATGTTGATCCTACCTTCACCCTCCTCATCGCATTGACGCCTCCCTCAAAAGAAGAGGAGGCGGTCAGCAAGGCGTACGGTGTCATGATAGTTTCCTCCACCGGGAATCGCTCGATCGCGGAGCAAATAATCGATCTTGTGAACGATTACTTTGCGAAGTCTAAAGGAGAGAGCGGCCAGAAGGTTTCCACTGAAGTATCGGAAGAGCAAATCGAAACGATAGAGCCGGAAAAAATCCAAGAGTTTCAACAGCAATCTCCTGTCGTGACCGCCGTAATACCAGAGGGCAAACCGGAATTTTGGCTCCAAAAGCGCGACGCGCCCCAGCAAAAAATTGCCTCAACAGTTTCGATCGAAACCCCTGTGGAAGTCGTCGCTCCGGCGATAGGAGAAAAAGAAGAAACTGAATCTGAACCCGATGAAGAAACTAGGTCGCAGGAGAAAAAACTAAGACGCAAGGCCTCGGAGAAGGATGTCGCGAAAAGGAAGACGCTCGAATTCACTTTGGACGAGGATGAAGAGCAATATGATTTCTCTTGAGCTTGTCAGAATAGCGACATCGATATCGAATTCATTTTCACCTTTTTGATAATCTCAGGGGTATTTTGAAAATTTTTGACAAGCTCTATCTTGTCTTTATCACAGAATCTATTATGCGTGATAAAAGGTAAATATTGACTGCCCTTCTAAAGAGCAATTTTCGTCGCGCAATCCCCATCTCTAGACTCTTTGTTTCGTAAAGTATCATTCTCTTCGATGGAGCGAAAGCTTTTTGCAGTAAGGCAAGGAATTAGGAAATCAGAGATCCGGCACGAGCGGTCAAGGTGCTCTTCGACCGCATTTCTAGATGTACGACACCATGGTGTCTGGGAGCCACTTTCTATACTTAGGGTAGGCTTGCTTCGATTAGCTCGGAATCCTCTACTATGTCGGACGGGACAGGGTCAACATTTTCAGTAATGTCGCCCAAGCTCTCGGCTTCTTCCACAGTCACAGTTTTGAAATCAAGTTGTCTTAAAATCGATCTTAGTGACGAAATCTGTTCTCTGTTCAGTCTGACAACTTTCTCTTTATTTTCCTCATCTATTCTCTGATAATGGATATCTATCTTGAACTTTGGAATTGACGCGAGCTTGGAATACTTTCGGACATTCTGACCAGTCGAAAAGTGCCTATGATGGATCAAATAGATTTCGTAACTTTTCTTGTGCTCCCTGACTGCCAAATATCTATAGGCCCCGCAGGTACACTTTTCCAGATTCAGGAAGTGCTGCATCAAAGGTTGAGATCTGAATCGCGCTGTTTTATCGACAAATGTAAATTTCTCCTCAGCAACCAGCTAGATTACTTCCAATTGCATACCATAGTATTTTTTCGAAATATATGCTGTATCGAGTGCGATATCGAACGAGTTATTCCGGACCGAATTTAGCCCATGTCCAAACTTAGAGTGTCTCTTGACAAACTGGAGAGGTACGCAAAAAATCAGGGAGGGTACGAAATATTCATTGACCACGACATGGTAACTCTTAGTTTCGTACCGGTTTTCCCGGAAGTTTTGGAGAAGGGAGACTCTGCCCCTCCTCGAGTGGTGATGACTGGTCGAGTCACCTCAGGCAAAGTGGATTTTCAAAAAGTGGAAATTGAAGAGGGATCGACCTCGGTTGAACGAAGTCCGGAAGAGTCCGAAATGGTGTACAAGAGCTGGCTGGATTACATCGAAGAAAATTACTAGCCAGTATGGGGAAAATCCAGTATTCTTTTTTCGTTATAGTTCTATATTTTTCTTCGTAACTGTTATAGGCGCGAAAGCGAAGAAGGGGGCATAACATCAGAAAATGTTGACAATCGAGGACCTTCCTCTTGAAGGCAAGGTAGTTTTTCTCCGCGTCGACATGAACACGCCGCTGGATCCCGCGAACTCCAAGTTAATGGAGCTGAACAGGATCCAGGAAGCCTCCGTTTCTATTAGAGATCTTAGCAAGTGCAGGGTGGTTGTAGGATCTCACCAAGGGCGGGTCGGCCGCGACGACTACATTGGAATGGAGCAACACGCGGATGCTCTAACGAACATTCTCGGGAAAAAGGTTCGGTTTGCGGACGATATCTTTGGCCCCACCGCGGTAAAAGAAATTGATTCTCTGAGTAACGGGGAGGTCTTGCTCCTTGACAATCTCAGGTTTACCGCGGAAGAGAACATGGAGTTCAGTCCTTCTGCCGCGGCTAAGACTATCCTTGTGCAGCGGCTGGTGAAACACTTCGACGCCTGTGTGCTCGACGCGTTCCCAACAGCACACAGGGCCCATCCCTCCATAGTCGGCTTCTCCTACATTTTGCCCACCTGCGCCGGAAGGCTGGTAAGCAAAGAACTAAAGGCCCTAAATAGAATCATGACGGTTTCAAAAGCTCCCTTCACCACGGTCCTCGGCGGTGCAAAGGTCTCAGATCGCCTGGAAGCAATTGACACTTTGATCGCCAACAAACGGGCGGACAAGGTTCTACTGTGTGGGCTGATTGCAAATGTGTTCCTGAAAGGCGCTAGAAAAATCGAATACGATATCGGCATCGATAAAGAAGATGCGATGGTGGAACGTGCCACTTTCCTCATGGCGGATTATCCTGATACTTTCCAGTTACCAATAGATGTCGCGGTGGACCGATCAAGTGAACGCGTGGAAATTCCCGTGGAGGAGTTGCGTGCTGGCGATCGAGTTTTCGACATTGGTTCCAAAACGATAGACCATTACTCTCGCATCATCAGGAGTAGCGGGACTATTTTCATGAGCCGGCCACCCGGCCTGTTCGAGGATCCGCGCTTCGGCGTCGGAACCGAGGCTATTCTGCGGGCGATGGCCTCCTCCTTTGGCACAACCATAGTTAGTGGTGGACATCTCAGTGCTGCCCTTCACCGCTTCGGCATCAGGGAGTGGATTGACCATGTGAGTACCGCGGGTGGCGCTCTTGTGCTCTTCCTCGGTGGTAAGAGGTTGCCGCTAATCGAAGCTCTCGAGGCTTACGAAAAAAAGATGAAGGACGGGCACTGATTGACGATCAGGGTCGCGGTTAACGGGTACAACGTTATCGGCAGACGAGTGGCAGATGCCGTAGCGCTGCAGTCGGACATGAAGCTCGTGGGAGTGGCAAAAGTAAAGCCGGACTACAAGGCCAACTCTGCCGTTGAAAAGGGCTACAAAGTCTTCGCTGCAGATGAAAAAGGAGAAAAGGCCTTTCGGGATTCAGGAATCCCCTGCGAGGGCCTCTCCCGCGATCTTGTTTCCGCTTCTGATATCGTAATTGATGCGACCCCCGAAGATGTAGGAAGCCAGAACAAGCAAATGTACGAATCACTTGGACGAAGGGCAATATTCCAAGGCGGGGAAGAGCATGATGTAGCCGGCACCTCTTTCGTAGCCCAGTGCAATTTCGATCAGGCAGTGGGAAAAAAGTTCGTCAGGGTGGTGTCGTGCAATACCACCGCTCTATGCAGAGTGCTTCATTCTATTGACGAGGACTTTGGAATCTCCAAGGCTAACGTGGTGATCGCAAGAAGGGCGGCAGATCCTGACGAAAGCAGCAAGGGACCGATTGACGCGGTCGTTTTGGACCCAGTCACCATACCCTCTCACCACGGCCCCGATGTTAACACGGTCCTCCCCGGTTTCCCTGTGATCTCAATGGCGATGAAGATCCCGACGACTCACATGCACCTTCACTCGCTCGTAGTGTCAGTGAAGAGAGACCTTCCCAGCGATGACCGAGTGATCGACAAGCTTTCGAAGACTCCGAGACTCATGCTCGTCTCGAGCAAGAAAGATGGCATAAAATCCACGGCAAATGTCATGGATCTAGCGAGAGAACTTGGCAGGCCGAGGAACGATGTCTTCGAAGCCGTCGTCTGGAAGGACTCCGTCAAAGTGATCGGGAACGAGATTTACTTCTTCATGGCGGTCCATCAGGAGGCAATAGTGACTCCCGAAAACGTCGACGCCATACGCGCTGTCCTAGATGTCTCTGGCGCGCGCGAGTCGATGCGGATGACCGATCAATCGCTGAAGATCAAAGCGAATTAGATTCTCGAGCCGCCTC
>JASHPQ010000137.1 GCA_030037995.1 Nitrososphaerales archaeon
AAGCCAGCTCAGGATCGCCGGTGCCACTAACCTGACACCGACGACGGTCCGAAAGACAGCCGCAGACATCGAACAGGTCCTCGCAGAACGCAAAAGTCAGCAACAGCAGGATCAGCAACCCGTACTCGTGGAACCGCAGACTCCAGCACTGGAATGAAGATGAAGAAAGATTACTTCAGACCCATTTTTCTCCCCCAGTAAAAAGGGAGAACTGGTCGCTCAAATGAAGGCAAGCGACTTTAGAGTCCGCCCTAGATTTTTTTTGAGAACCTTCTGCTTGCTATGTGGAATAAAATGCTGCCAATTCCTCGCTGGACGTTGGGGTGATGCTTATGCTCGGGCTGTACGAGCCGGTACTCCAAGACTCAAAGTTGTAGCTGCCGTAGCTGTATATCGTGACCGTGTACGAGCTTGATGTGGAAGCCTGAAATGAAAAAGGGGTATACCCGCTCGCAACGACCTGACCACTGGACTGGATCGTCGTCCAGAGTCCGGGGATCTGATTTCCATAAGTATCGAAGGAATCCACGGTCACTGTTGCTGTGGAATTGACAGTCTGGTAGTAAGCCACCAGCGTGGTGGGACCACTGACCGTAACGTTTTGGGTGCTGCTGGTGCTTCCATCTCCCCAGTAATCGAAAACGTAGTTGCCATAATTTGCTGCGGTTACCTGATACTGTTCACCCGGCAACGCGTAGAACACCTCTGGAGTAAATCCTGATGCCACTGAGTTATCCTTTCCTTCTTCAACTGCCGTCCAGAGGCCCAGGACCGGGTTACCAGATAGGTCAACGGACACTATAGTGATGGGAACCATGGTAGAACCGGCTTCCGTCTCGGAGAGCGTCGCCATGAGCGTGTTAAAGTCCGAAGGAAGGGTTGCGTACGGATTCGGCAGGCTTTGGTCGGTCAGATAAATGTAAGCAACATCTGCAGAGGCGGATTGGACGAAGGTAGCGTTAACCCCGCTAACTCCGTACGAGATCACCGAAAAATCACTCGGCTGGTAGCCAAGGCTCGAGAGAAAACTCGTGCTCGGCAAACCGGAGTTTTCGTAAATGACGATGTTGCTGACGGTTCCAATGTAGCTCATCGGCACTGACGCTCCCGGGTTTCCAACTGTCAGAGTGTAGCCGAGGGATGTCGCGTATGAGCTTAAGGTCGAGTAATAGCTCTCGAAACCAGGTACGCTTGCCATCTCATCAAAAAATATGCCGTCTAGCTTGTAGAACTGGCTGTAAGTGGATATCTCTTGCTCCGCTTGTAAAATAGGAACGCTTCCGTAGCCTGTCGCAACGTACCCGACAACGGTTATTCCGGCCGATTCAAGCTGCTGGATACCCGAAACGTAATTTGGGTCTTGGTAATTTCCTGGACCGTTCGAAGGATTTATGATTGCAACAACCGGCACGGAAGGATAGACTTCTTTTGCCTGGATGAGTGACTGCCAGCTCTGTCCGGGGTAAGAGTACAGTGGAACCAAAACGCCGGTGGAGCCACCTGCTTGCTGGGCCCCGAAAGAATATCGGGGAGCCACGCCAAGAGAAGTCAGCACGATAAGGCTTAGAACTAGGCATAGGAAAATTCTCCGATACATTCAGCCGGCACTTTCTTCTATGGTTTCTTACAATTCAAGACTAGGGTAGATAAATACGGAAGGAACGAAAGTACATGCTGAACATCGAGCCCGCGAAGAACGAAAATTTCCAAGGAAATAGTAGCAGAGCTATGACAAAAGAAGCGGTCCTTGTAACGGCCGCGGGAAGCATTATCGGGGAAGGCATCATAAAGTGCCTGAAGCTTGCAAACACCATTGAGCGGCGGTCATCGTCATCAATCACTTACGAGATCGTTGCCGCCGATATGAGAACCGACGCGGCTGGTCTTTACCGTGGCGACTGCGGCGAAATAATTGCAGCTCCGCAGGACGAAGCTAGGTACTATGACGTGCTTAAAGATGTATGTAAGCGACATTCAATTAGGGCAATTTTCCCCGGTTCCGACGAGGAACTTTTACCTCTCGCTAGGCTGAGCGCCCGAATCGAGAAAGAAACTGGAGCTAAGGTGATTACGAACCCGTTGCCGGCACTGGAGGTCGCGACAGACAAGTGGACGACCTACGAGCTTTTGAAGAGTAAGGGGCTGGATTGCGCCGACAGCTCTCTCCCCGAAAACAGAAAGGAATTCGTGGAAAAGTTTGGATACCCGCTCATCGTCAAGCCGCGCACAGGCCACGGATCGCAGAGCCTGTTCCTCGCAAGAAATGCAAAGGAGATGGATTTTGCGCTGAAGAGCATTCGGGAGAGTGGTGGCGATCCGATCATCCAAGAGTACCTCCCAGGGGAGGACGCAGAGTTCACCACCGGCGTCGTCGTGAGCGGAAAAGAGAGGAAGGTACTTTCTTCGATTTCGATGAGGAGGAAATTGAAACACGGGCAGACCTACAAAGCCTTCATTGAGAACGCAGAACCCGTTAGACGGTCTTCGGAAAAGGTGGCGCTCGCGCTGGAAGCGAGGGGGCCCGTGAACGTTCAATCCAGGCTCCTCGATGGCATATCAAAGGTGTTCGAGATAAATCCTAGATTTTCTGCGTCCTGTCCAATTCGCGCGGTTTCGGGAGTGAATGAACCCGACATCGTGTTTCGAGACCAAGTGCTAGACGAGAAAATCCAGCCTCCAGAGTACAGAAAGCTCGTCGGTCTGCGTTACTGGAACGAGGTGTACGTACCGCTCGAAACTTTTGAGACTGCGTCCAAGACCGGCCAGGTGAAGGTGGAAGACTCCTTCGTTCCCGAGTACTTTTGACTTCTACACGTACCTGCCCAAAAACAAATTGCTAAAGTTTCCCCGGATGCTGACGCAATAGATCGTGCTTGAAAGCATCGCGACGAAGGACGAGAGAAGGTACGCCCAGATTATGTATTGAAAGCCCACGATTCCAAAGAGCGTCCCCACGCATACGACTATCATGACGCAAACGACCGAAATCACGGCTGCGATTTTCACACGGTTCACCAGAGTTAGAAACATGGCGTTCACGAAAAATATGGAAATGAATACGTCTCCGATAGATGCCACTCGGAGAATTTGGAGACTGATGACCCCGCCCCCCAGATAGTGCATGATTTCCAATCCCTCATAATTCACAATGAATGCGAGCGAGATGGAGGTCAGCGTAGCTGCAATCAGCAGTTTGTTGTAAGCCCCCTGAAGGATATTCTCGATCAAATCTGTGTTAGCGATCGTTATCTTGGAGTTTGAATCCCCTAGGTCTTCGTATATTGGAGAAAGAAGCACATAGGACACTATCGTTGTTGCAAGCAGAATGATTAATGCCGGATCGGCACCCGTATGGTATGCGGCGTTGAACTCCAGCGGTAGCAACCCGTAATTTGCGACAAATGGGTTGAAGATCCACGAAAGGATCCTGTCAGCGAAGATCATCAGGAAAAAGAAGGTGCCGAAGATAAAGTACGGGAGCGTCTCCCAGAGCTGGATCCCCAGCCGCGACCGGACCGTCTTGTCTCCGACGTTAAACGGGGCGTAAAAGCGCGGTGCCTCCAACGGGGCGACGGTCTTGGAAGACATGATCTTTGATCGGTAATATGCCGCGGGAATCGAAAGGATCGCAAAAGCAGCGAGGAGCGCTGAGAAGTAGCGAAATAGTAATTCGAAACTGGCAGTCGAACCCACACTACTGACGATACTTGCCGGGATGTACTTCATTGCCTGATCAATGGCATAAGAAGGCAAGTAAAGATAGATCAACACGAGCGCTGTTAGAGCCGTTGAGTATGCCACGACCATCTGCCCTAATTTCTTGAGTGCAAAAATCACCAGATAGCTTGATCGATGAATCGCGATGGTGATGGAGCTGAAGATTGTTATCGTGACGAGACCTAGCGGAATGTTGCCCAAGAAGGAGATTGTCAACAAGAAGGCCGTGGACACCAGCAGAGCCGCGCCTACAAAGTAATCGTTCCTTTTGATCGAGCGCTTCACTTCCCCCAGATTGTTCTGCGAGTAGTAAAACGAGAACAATCTGTTGAAGGCTTGCGTTGGCCCCTCCGAAATGAGGATCCCCAGAAAGACTCCACCGAGAAAAGCAGTAGTAATCTGGATGGGAAGGATCCTAGCCATCCAGAGTGAGACTCCGAAGATGAAGAGAACGGCGAGCATTCCCACGATCGGAAAGGATAGTGCCAGTCCCTCCAGGAATCTGGTTGCGATTCTCTTCTTTCCACGCAAAACCGGGGTTTGGACAGCTTGCTCTGCTCGAGCAGGGACGCTGACAAAATCGAGGAAGTCAAAAATGTACTTTGCAAAATCAGTTAGATCTGTAAATCCATATTTCGAAACAGCAGCGTCGTCGTACCCCAATACTTCAAGAAAGACGAGGACGTCCGTTACGCTACTGATATTTCCCTGAATCTCAGAAATAGACCTTGCCGCCCTCTCGGCGTTTAGCCAAGCATTACGTGAGATTTCAGAGTGAGCTGGGGCATCGCTATTGAGCATGCCAGCGGTACGCCTGCCCTAATTTCCTATCTGTGGAGCTAGTTTTCGATTTTCCCTGAGGAACTCCACGACATCGACCAAACCGTCTTCGAGGGGCACGCCTGGGGAGTACCCTAAAACCGACCGTATTTTTTCGATATTCGCCTTCCCATTTTTTACATCTCCCGCCCGCGGCGGTGCAAAGCGATTTTCAAGTTCAGTTTTTCCTGTGATCTCCTTGAGAACTTCGGCTATTCGAAGAACCGTGGTGCACTTTCCAGAAGCGACATTGAAGACCTGGCCTACTGCCCGGCCGGAATTCATGGCAAGAATGTTAGCCTGCACGATATCTTTCACATTCACGAAATCTCTCGTCTGTAGTCCGTCACCCATAATCGTCGGTGGAATGTCGTTGAGCAGACTCTGGACGAATATCGTGATAACGCCGCTATAATCCCCCAGTCTCTGTCTTGCGCCGTATATGTTGAAGTACCTCAGTATCACGGGCTCCAACCCAAAGGAGGCCCCGTAGGCGTGCAAATAGTCCTCGACGGCGAGCTTTCCTGCACCATAGGGAGAAGCGGGTCTGCACGGCATCGTTTCCGGGATCTCACCGTCCACTGCTCCGTAAACCGCGGCGGACGAGGCGAAGATGAATCTCTTGATGCCTTGTTGAACGCAGTAATTCATCAGATCGAGAGTCATGTTAACGTTGTTATTGTGCACAAGTTCCGGATTTTTGATTGACGCCGGTACGCTAGCTATCGCCGCTTCGTGAAAAACTACGTCGATTCTCTTTGTCTTGGGTATCGCAAGAAGAGACTTTCCGACGTCACCATGGATTATGTGAAGCTTTCCGTTGGACTGGACTGCCTCAAGATTTTCAATCGAACCAGTTGTGAAATTGTCGATTACGAAGGTTTCGATGCCGAGGCTGAGGAGACGCTCAACAAGGTGGCTGCCCACAAACCCAGCGCCGCCAGTAACTAATGCCGTCGAAACATCGTTGCCGTCTTCTATTTTCATGCCGCCATCACTCTTCCCTCTATGCGGACGGGCTCCCTACGCGTGAGTACTTCCTCGTAAAGTGCCCTGTAATTTTGAATGGATTGCTCGATCGTAAATTTCTCACGGGCTCGCTTCATCGCCGCCAAACCGAGGTCATTGCGCATTTTGTCATTTTTAATGAGCGTCACTATTGCCGCGGCAAGCTCTGATGGTCGGCGACTTCTCACAAGGATGCCACAACCATCAAGGGCCTCCCGAACGCCGCCGACATCCGTCGCCACAACAGCTTTCCCGCATGACATTGCCTCGATCACTGCGAACGGGAAACCTTCGGTGATGCTGCTAGAGACGACGATATCACCCAAACTGTATGCTTTTTCAGGCTGCTTCACCGGGCCCATGAACCGCACACTGTCCTGCAAACCGAGCTGTCGGACCACCCTAACGCACCTCTCAGAATATTCTAAATCGGTTGCGCCCCCGAATATGAGACAGCTCAGGGCGGGCAGCTCTTTTTTAGCCATGCTTATCGCTGTGACCAAGCACACGATATCTTTGAAACCATCAACACGTCCTACGAAGACCGCCATTGGATTCCTCGGTGGTTCGGGTAGTGGCAGAGGCCGGAACCTGTTCGTATCAACGCCATTGTAGATCACACGAATTTTTGATTCGTCCGCCCCGAGCATTTTTTCCCAGACGGTGTTCGCGTAGCATACTGGCGCGATAATGTCAGCTTTGGAATAGAGCGCTTTCACGACGTTTTGCGTCATTATCTTTGAAAAGACCTTGGAAGGTTCGTCGTAAAGATAGCTGCTTGAATAAAGCATTAGCTCCCGGAAAGCTACGCCGTGCTCCGTCACAATCAACGGACAATTCTGCTCCGCCTTTCCGACAATACCCACGAGTGAAGGTAACCAGGCCAGCGAGCAGTGGATTATGTCGACTTTGGGAACATCGATCGAGAGCAGCTGCGTGCTGCGTTGGAACATCTGAAATGTGGCTAATGCCGATCTCATTGGCATGTGCCGGTAAATTGGATCTACTCTGATGCACTCGGAAAAGACTTCCCAGCTCGAAATATGTTCTAGACATTTTTTTGCATCATACACTTGGAAGAAATTGTGAAGCCGGGACATCTGGTCAGAGAACTTTTCGGGATCGAAATTCGGTGAAATCATGTTTGAGAGATAGTCTTTGAATCTCGGGATAAACTGCTGTTGAATGACGGATTTGCTTGTGCGAACGATCTTTGGCAACAGATTTGAGTGGTCGTTGTAAAATTCTTCGTACCTGTTAGTCCCATACATCGGGAATTCGATGACCGACCTTACGTTGCGGGGGACGGAATAGTTTCCATTGCTGT
>JASHPQ010000138.1 GCA_030037995.1 Nitrososphaerales archaeon
ATAATCCTGAGCCTGACGGGGATGCATGAAGAAGAAATGGTGAAGAGACTCTCCTCATTGGCGCAGATTAAGAAGCAGGCAGGGACGCCTAACAGCGTTCAGAAATAACGACCTCTAAAGTGCTCAAATTGCTATTCCAGGGTTTCCCCTCTGAGATCGAGCTTGCTCTAGGAGTTATTCTGATCCTCGTCCTTGCGATTGTGGCCTACAAGGCGAAGGCGATCGACGTGCCAGGTGCGGCCGCCGGGGCTGTAATCAGTTTTGTAGCATTCCTGGCTGGAGGGTTCGCCTGGCTAATAGTGATTGTCGCCTTTTTTGCAATCTCTTCGGTGCTTACTAGATTCAGGTACGACTACAAGAAACAGCTCGGTTCTGCACAGGAAAAGGGAGGAGTCAGGTCGTGGCCCAATACGCTTGCAAATGGGCTGATTGCAGGGCTCGCGGCGCTGGGCGAAATCGCCACGCACGAGGACATTTTCATTGTGGCGTTCCTCGGATCGATCGCAGCCGCTATGAGTGACACGGTCGCCACGGAGATAGGGCTCTTGAGCAAGTCAAAGCCCAGACTGATCGTCAACTTGAAAAAATTTGTGGAGCCCGGAATCTCTGGAGGAGTGACCCTTCTGGGGGAATTGGCGTGCGTGACTTCAGCGCTCGTAATTACCGCGATAGGAACCTCTCTCGGCATCCTCGCCGGGAATTATCGCATTCTGGCGGCAGCCAGCTTCTCCGTAATTTTTGGGGCGATCATCGCCACCAACTTTGATAGCGTGCTCGGTGGAACTATTCAGGGCAGAAATAAATGTCAGGTATGCGGCGCGAGCACCGAGGGGCTCACTCACCACGATACCCCAACAGTGTCGGTTGCCGGAAAGAAACTCATTGACAACAACGCCGTGAATTTGATCGCGACCCTTGCCGGCGCGCTGGTCTCCATGGGCCTCTTTGCCCTACTGCTTTTGGTTATCCCTTAGCACCCTCAGTTTCTCCGGGATTTCCGACAGCTTCACCCGTGATTGGGCCATCGAATCCCTTTCCCTCAACGTGGCAGAATCAACTTCCGCGGTCTGATGATCTATCGTAATGCAAAATGGCGTGCCAATCTCATCCATCCGTCGGTATCTCCTGCCGATCGCGCCCGAATCGTCGTAGAAGGTGCTGAACTCCTCCCGCTTCAGCGTCTCGTATAACGTGGCCGCCTTGGATTCGAGCTCCGGTTTCGAGACCAACGGGAAGACCGCGGCGAGATACGGCGCGATGTTTGGGAGCAGTCGCAACACGTCTCGATTCGCTTCGTGAATGAAAAAGAGATCAAGAAGGGCGAAGATGCTCCGATCCACGCCGAGGCTCAGCTCCACTACGTGGGGCAGGACTTTTCCCCGGTCGCCGTCCATCACATGAAAATCCTTCTTCGAATGTTTCGAGTGAGTAGCGAGATCGTAATCCGTGCGGTAGTTGCAGGCGACGAGCTCCAGCCAACCGAGGCTGGTGTCCACCTCAAAGTCGAATGCGGACGCTGCGTAGAACGCCCTGTCTTTTGCCGAAAGTTCCCTGAACCTGGTCCTCTCCTGGGGGAAGCCGCAGTTCTCGTAAAACTGCTGTAGCAGGGCAAAGTAATAGGCTATGATCTGTTTGCCCCCGAATTCCTTTGCTGAATCTCCGGCGTTTACTGTCCGAAAGTCCTCCCCGGCTGCCTGAACGAGAACATTCATTCTTACATCTTTGACTTGATCAAACTTGGAGGGATCAAGATCAACATTAGGATTAAAGAAAACTTCCACCTCCGCTTGAGTCAGCTCTCTAAGCCTAATGAGTGCCTGCCTCGGAGCGATCTCGTTTCGAAAGCTCTTCCCCACCTGGGCTATCCCCTCCGGCAGCTTCAGCCTCATGGTCTTCGACAGCCTGGTAAAGTCAACGAAGATGCTCTGCGCGGTCTCCGGGCGCAAGTACGAGTCGGCGTCTTCCGCTCCTACCCCGACGCGAAACATCATGTTGAATTTTGAAGGTTTTCCGAAATCCCCGCCGCACTTTGGACAGTGAAGGTTGTACTTTGATATGAGCTCCTGGAATTCTTCGGACGAAAGGCGCTCATCTACTTGGAGGCCGGTCTTTTCTGAGATGTACTTGTCGGCCCGGATTCTCGTCCCACACCTGGTGCACTGAACGATAGGGTCGACAAGGCTGGATAGATGTCCCGAAGCTTCGAAAACGATCTTGGGGAGAATTAAAGATCCGTCGATTTCAAGCATATCATCTCTCCTGACGATGTCTCTGCGCCACTGTCGGATGAAATTATTCCGCATCAACAGTCCCGTGGGGCCGTACTCCCAAAAGCCCGCGGGAGCATCATTATAGATCTCAGCGGACGGGAAGAAAAAGCCGCGCTCTAGGGCAAGCCTCAGCAGCTCGTCGTAAGTGGCTCTCTTGGCTTCGCTCAAAGTCTGTTTTCCTGATTTCTTTGGTAGATTATAACCGCTTACAAGGAGATCTGTTTTACTGAAAATGATCGGACATGAACGCTGGTTATGTTTTCACTAAGGTCGCGTCATGACTTCGATTCGCGACTGGCCCCAAATTTGTAGCCGTAGAAGATCTGCCCGGACTCGCCGTCCACTCGGACTCTCCTAAAGACCGCTTTCAATTTCATACCTTCCTTCAGGGAATCGTAGGGGACTTCCACCAGCTGTGCGATTATCCGCACTCCATTATCCAATCGCAATAGTCCGAAGACCATTGGTTCCTGATCTTCAAACCCGTGAATGCTCTCCTTCTGCTGGGTATAGCTTACCAGTGTCCCCGTTTTCGGCATCTCGCAGTCAACGAATTTCGTGGAGCCGCACTTTTTGCAAATCGCCGCGGGAGGAAAATACTCCTGGCTGCACTGCTCACATTTATTTCCCAGAATTCGATAATACCGATCTCGTGCTCTCCAATAGGGGACTGACATCGGTCTGCTGCTCTCTACTCCTTGCTTTTCGTCAAGATATGAACGTAACTTGATTCATCGATTCCGGACATGTTTTGCAAAAGGCAGGTCTCGGCCTTTCGCACCTGGTTTGGACCAGCCTTTCCATTCATCTGCATGAAGGCTTCACAGAACTGGTAGATCCCTGCTGCACCAACTGGATACCCCCTTCCCTTCATGCCGCCGAACGTGGATATGGGAAATTTACCGGTCAGATCAAACTTTCCGCCTTCGGCGTCAATACACGCACCCCCTGATTTTGAAAGCCCCATCGCTTCCAAGATCAGCGCGGCGAGGATCGAGTAAGAATCATGAATTTCGGCAAAGTCTATCTCGGATAGCGATTTTCCCGAGGTCTTGAGAGCCCTTTTTGTTGCGGCTTCGGTGGAGGAAAAATGCAGCATGCGATGCCGCTCAAAAACATTCGCCGCCGTGGAAGTGGCCTCGCTCGCGGCGATACGAATCGATCGATCCCCGGCAAGCTTCTCGTTCCCCACCAGCAGTATGGACGCGGCCCCATCGCCCACCGGCGGGCAGTCGAGTACGCGGATCGGATCTGAGACGATCTCGGATCTCGAAATCTCTTCGCTTGAGAACTTTTTCCTGAATTGCGCGTGCTCCGCCGTTGAAGAGTTCTTGTGCGAGATCACGGGGAATGCCGAGAGGTTGTTTCTCGAGACCGAGTATTCAGTCATGTAAAGTCTCGCCAACAGGGCGTTCATGGACGCGAAAGTGATTCCGAAAAACTGCAAATATTCTGCATTGGTGGCGAGTCCCTGGACGCCGACCAGTTTGGTGGGATCGATGTCCCTCATTTTCTCCACTCCGACAATTAGGACGGATCTTGCCTGCCCGGATTTCAGCATCGCAGTTCCCACGTGAACGGCGACCGCTCCGGAAGCCCCCCCAGACTCCACAGAAAACGCCTCCACGTTATCCAGCCCCACCTTATCGGCGATCAGGGGGCCGAGATTTGATTGGGAGGACGTCAACTCAGAGTAGGCGTTGGAGACAATTAGCGCGTCGGGCTTAATCGAAGCGCGCTCCAAAATTGCTTTGCAAGATTCGAAGGCGAGCTCGGACATTGATTTCCCCCAGTGATCGCCCACCCTCGTGAAGCCGATATCAGCGACATAGACAGTCAATTCGCTATCCCTCCTTTAACCACATGGCTCAACACTGCGGAATCGGGTTGAAAAATGAATGCGTGTTCCGATGCTTCTCTCGGATCCCATGAAAAATCTTAGCGTCGCAGCTTTTCTCGCAGCTTGCTGTACATCGCGTAGTCTATCCTCGCGCAATTCTCAAGGAGCGTTCGGACCGGAATTCCCAGTTTCCGTTTGGAGGGCAGGCTTTCCGCAGCCTCGATTATGAAGGCGTCGCTCCCAGCACCGGAACCAAAGGAGGCTAGCATTATTTTGTCCCCGGGATGCGCGATGTCCAGCACCGCAGCGAGGCCGAGGGGGGAGCTTCCGGAGTACGTGTTGCCGATAACCGGATTCAAGAGACCGGTTTCAATCTGCTTCATCGTGAAGCCCAGCCTGGTAGCAGCCTCTACGGGGAAACGAGGATTGGGTTGGTGAAATACCGCGT
>JASHPQ010000014.1 GCA_030037995.1 Nitrososphaerales archaeon
TGTAAACTGCGAAAGGTGGGGAGCAGGGCCCGACTCCGTAGAAGGGCATCGAAAGATAGTGTCTCGTGTTGGTGTACACTTGGAGATTTACCTGATTAAACTCGGGCTGCCCTACCAGAACCGAGCTGGGACTGGCAAAGTAATCCAGCGAAGCTCCACCTTCCAAGTTATTGTCGATCAAAACGCAGACATTGTTATAGCCGTTTTGAATGCCGATTGCCGGACTCGGCTCCACATTTCCGCCGCAGCTTAGCCCTAGGGTCGGATAATATCCGTAGCTTTCTTTTGTGCCAGGATTGTACGGCTGGGTGAGGACTGCTTCGATTTTTGCGAGCTGCGCTAAGTACGGCTTTACCCAAAGATTATAGTCCTGCGATGTACTCGCCGATATGGTTGTTGCTGTACTTGTGCTGACGGTAGAGACAACGAAGAATACGTAGGTCGCCGCCGATGCTAATACGACGGCGATTACGGCCACCATTATGATGATGAGTGATTTCTTTGGAATCTTCTTAATCCTCTCCAAGAAACTTCATTCCCTTATCTCTATTTGGAACATCCTAACCGAGCGCCGGTGATGATCCACAGCTTTTCTGAGCTCTATGGAAAATGGCACGAGTCGCGGAACTAATCAGTAAAAAGGCATTAACCTAATAGATTTTGAGACTTTCAAGATTTCCTTTGCTCCAGGCTGCTTTAGTTTTGGTCGGGTAACATGGATTTTACTTTGAGAAAACAACATATTCATACGGGCAACGCACGCGAATCATTCCATTTGTTAGCGTCTGCGTGCATGTACTGTCTTAACGATGACATCAGTCTGAATCGCGATGCTGGTGTAACTAATCGATGTCGTGAGGGACTTCACGACCAAAGTCGTAACGGTGCTGGTCGAGTCCGACATATCGGTCGTAACTTCGGTCGAGTTGAAGGTTCGAGTGGTGCCGGTAGAGTTGGTGAAGGTCGAGGTAGTTGTCACCGTGACCGTATGGAAAACTGTTTGAGGAATGAGCGTGGTGTAGCTATGTGTGAGGTTGACGGTTTCAAGCACTAAAGAAGTACGAGTGACAGCTGATTGTGGTGTCACTGATGAGGAGTAAGGGACTGAGATACCACTGCTGAGGAAAATAGCTCCGCAGGTGATACCCACTACCACGAGAAGGAGTGCCATGGCCAAGAATTTTGATGATGCCATCGCTACTGCGTCAAATTTGGCATAATCGTAGTTATGTTTTCCTAAAGATCTTGATTTCCATAAAGCGAGTTGAGTTTTTGTTTTCTCTGTACGGATCTGATATCGGTCTCCGAGGATGCAAAAATACAACATCTAATATGAATGATCACAAATTCTCAAAATTATTGATCGGCTTTCTATTTTCTTGATTCAAGGTTGCCTCGTAATTTCAACGCCCGAGTAAAATTATAGGAGCCGAGATCCTGGATCAGTTCGCGGATCGACACCCATGCATTCTTTCATCTCAAGCATCCGTGTTGCGAAAGTAGTCGATTTGAAATGAAAAAGGTCGCTCGCCCAAAAACGCTTTGGCTATTTTGTGGAATCCTGAGAGTCTGATTCAGAAGGTCGGTAGGTTGCTGTATCGAAAATCGAAACAGTCTCAGAATTTTTTGATCGACTTTTTTCACCGGACCTTACGGCAAGTGGAATCTATCAATAGGTGTAAATAATTGAGCCAAGTCACAGTGACCACGAGAGATTGAGAATTACGAATCGATTATCATTATCGTCCTCAAGAAAACAAAAGTTTGGATTGTACCTTGCACTGATCCTGGCTGCGATATACGTCTCTTCGGTCTTCATGGTTCCTCTTTCAGCATCGGCATATTCGGCTAATCCGCAAGCCCCAACTGCCCCAAAGATCGTACTGAGGCCATTTAATTCTGCACCAGGCAAAACAGTAAAGGTCACGGGAGTGCGGTTCACACCGAGTTCTACCGTCTCGATCACGTTTAACGGAATTACTGTAGTTTCGAGCTATGCAACGAATTCTACTGGTGGATTTGTGACGAGCTTTGTAGTTCCCTCAGGCACTGCGCCAGGGTCGTACCAGGTAGTAGCGACAGACGCTAAGGGCCTTACGGCTTCGAACACCCTATCGATTTCGCTAAAGGCAAAGATAGTCCTCACTACCTCTGGTAAACCGCGCATAGTAGGAACTACCGTCACTGTGACGGGTACCGCCTTCCCTCCCAGTACGTCTGTAACTGTGACTTTCGAAGGCAGCGATATTGCGTCAGCTACCACAAACAGTGCAGGAGGGTTCACGACGACTTTTGCAGTGCCAGCGGTTCCAGCCGGGAGCTACACGGTAGAAGCGAGCAGCAGTACGGTTTCTGCTAGCAAAGGCTTCACTGTGAATTCGCACATCACCAGCAGCGCCACCTCCGTCACTCGCGGGCAGACAATCACTGTGACTGGGACTGGATTTGCTGCGACAAGTACCGTGAGCTTCACGTTGGGTGGGGCTGCATTGACGACTACAGCTACAACGGATAGCACCGGTTCATTCTCTGTGCAAATTCAAATCCCCACTAGCCAGCCTAAGGGAGGACAGGCGCTCACAGCGACGGACCAGTCAGGGGACACTGCAAGCGTTAGGCTCAAAGTACTATCATAGCAGGACAAAAGAAACGTTTATTCCAATAGAGAAAAATTTCCCCCTGCTGCCCGGCTTAGCGAATCGCGAACCGAGGCAGGAGGGACGCTACCAATTTTTTTGCACGAGTTAGGGATCAAAAGGCGAAGATTGAACGACATAACAATACGCCAGTCGGCACTTCGCAAAAAATGTGCTCGGTAAATATGCCCTAGTAGATTGACAAACTCTAATTTTCCATGCAAAATTCTGAACTCCAAGTAGCTGCGGCCCATCTAAACTATTTTCCCTGTCCCATCATTTCGTCGCTCGGATCGAAACTCGATCTATCGGCCTCTGATAGATGGCAATTCTGCTTTGTGAAAATCTTGATAACACTATAATAGTAATTTGGCCCCTGCTCTCATCGAGCGCCTAACTTTTGGTGGAATGATTGTACAGTAAGCAAAGATCAAAAACGAATTTACTTATTTTAGTAGTGGTCATCGCCCTAATTTCACCTTTGACTTTCTTCATAGCGAATGCGTCTTCGCAGCAAACTAATTCCTCAGGACAGGGGCTCGTGAGTTTTTCGACGCCTGTCAATATCAGTGCGGATAATAAACAGGCAAAGTTTCCCTGGGTCACAAGCTTAGGAAAGAATGTCTACGTTGCCTGGACCGAGGAAAGTAACGGGATCTGGTTCAGATCAAGCAGCGATTCGGGCTCAAACTGGAGTCCACCGCTTACTCAGACGGGGCTGCAGCTAGGCAGCAGTGCTGGAGTGTCCAGCTATCCGGTGATGACGGCCAACGGAAGCTACGTGTATGTCATCTGGCAGCAAACAGTCAGTTCGGTTAGCCAAGTCTACATCGCGATAAGCAGTAATTACGGTGTCAGCTTCAACCCCACCGTGGCGCTTACTCCGAATACGGTGCAATCTGATGTGCCTTATATCGCGGCCGCAGGCTCCAATGTCTACGTCATCGTTCACGAGACGGCGGGGAGCGATCAGTCAGTGTGGGTTTACTCCAGCAACAACAACGGCGAAACCTGGCGCGCCCCTGTGGACCTATCGGCGGGAAGCAGCGACGCCACGGAGCCTCAGATCGCCGCATGGGGCAATTATGCTTACGCCACTTGGGACAGAAACGGAGCTTGGGTCTCGGTAACAAATAACGGAGGGGCGTCCTGGAGCAAAGAACTCAACCTCAATACTCCAGGAAACAAGGGGGATGTACGCGAGCCATGGATCGCGACGTCAGGTCCGAACGTCTACGTGACTTGGAACGATGATTCGGGTTACGGTGCCACGTCTACGACGACTTCGGATTATCACCCGTACATTAGCATCAGCACTAACTATGGAGTAACTTGGTCGAAAGACAAGATCAATTTGTTTCCCAATGGAACTGGTGATTGGGAGGTGCAGCCCACAGCTGTGGGGAACACCGTCTACGTTTCCATGAGAGATCATACATTGCCATACTCGCCTCAGGGCAACGTCTTCTTCATGTACAGCACAAATCAGGGAACCACTTGGACGCCGACCCTTTCGAGCTCCGGAGCACCGATGAGTGTGAGCAATAATCCGGGAATCACCGGGTGGACTAACGGTATAGGGGTGTCAGGAGATACGGTGGCGATGGCTTACCTAAGCAGCTGTCTCACGGGATCCGGGGACGCTAACCTGACAAACGCGGGAAACGGCGACTGCGGCATGTATGTCTCTTACAGCAACAACGGTGGACAGTCGTTCTACGCGCAGTCCCCGGCAACCACCGATGGAACCGCGGGGCCGATTACAGATGACACGAGCTCCACCTTCGCAGTTTCAGGAAACAATGTCTATGTGGTATGGCAGGATTCCGGCGCCTCCAACTTCCAGGTTTATTTCAGCTCGACGAGCGGGCAGCTTTACTATCCGTCAACTTTCAGCGCCCTCCCGGTGAGAGGCGCTGTCGGGACATCCGTCAACGTAACGGGGACAAACTTCAAACCGTCTGCGACGATCACCATAGATTTTGACGGCTCAGTAGTCGGGACGACGATGTCAGATTCCGGGGGCAGCTTCTCCATGATGATAACGGTTC
>JASHPQ010000139.1 GCA_030037995.1 Nitrososphaerales archaeon
GACCTTCGAAAGGAACAAGAAGCGGCGACCTCAGCACGGCGAACTTCTCCGAAGACGCCTTGTCTCTGCGCTGACGATAGTAGATTGTGCCGTTCTGGGCAGCGAGTCCGATATTTTCGAAACGGTGCTTCTTTTGAAACCTGATATCATTGCCTTGGGCTACGATCAGTTCCATGACGAGACAAAGATCTCGGAAGAGGTCAAAAGGCGCGGGCTGACGGTCCGGGTGGTCAGACTCAAAAGCTCAAACCCCGATATCAAAACCAGCTCAATAATCGGCGGAGATCCTGGGGCGCTATCAGGCCTCTGAGCTTTCCGGGAAAATCGAGACGCGCATCTCGTCACCGTCCTTCAAGTTGAATTGCTTCCTCAGGTTTACCGGAGAAATTAGCTCCAGCACTGTGTCATCGTGGGTCGTCCTTTCAATTACGAGAACCGCCCCGTCGACTTTGTTATTCAGCATAGCTTTGAAGCATTCCGCTCCTCCATACGTCCGCTTTCCGTCTTTGAAGCCGTCGATGTGGATGCCTTTCATTGTTTCGAGATCTCGCCGGACCTTTCTATAAACCGGGAGGTCCAACCGAAGGTTCATCGTACCTGGAAAGGGCTCAAATCCCAGTTTGGCGAGGAATTGTTTCTTGTATCCCTTCAAGGACACGTAATAGGCTCCCTCTCCGAGTCCGGAAAATACAGTACCCACGATTTCCAGCGTCTCGCTTTCATTTTTGGCATAGACCCTTGAAAGGGACGAATAAAGTGCAGCGCCGGAAGACACGCCCTTCTTCGTAAGCTTCACGTACGTTTTCCCTCCGCTTCTTATCCTCTCGACCATCCCTTCCCTTTCCATCTCTTCGAGGTGTTTTGAGGCGAGCTGCTGCGATTTTCCAAGCTTTTGACCCAGTTCAGACGTCGTGATCGAGATCGGGCGATCCTTCGCCCCGAGCTCCAAGAGTTCTATCAGAGTTGGAATGTAAGAGGCCTTCAATGGATCTCACGAACCTCCCTCCAGTAAGAAAGAAACACGCCGAAGCTCTCCATTATTCAAGGACGATCATCGTTCCTTACCTGCTGCCAGCTGAGCGGATAGCCGACTGACTGAGCTTACGAGCTCGCGTCGTCGCGCCTCTTCGGTGACTATACCGCGAGTATCTTCAATCAAAATTCGTGCAACATCTAACTTCCTTTTGGCGCCGCCGACCACATGATCATATACCGAGAAAGGCGCCAAGAAGAGGTACAGCTTCTCCATGGTGGAAAAAATTGTTTCTGCCCTATCAAAATCGTCCTTTCTTATAATATCGTATACCATCCGCTTCATCTCGCCTATCGAGTCGAGCAGTCCCAGCACGTAGGATCCTGGCTCGACTTTCAGCTGCCTTCTTGAGGGAAGGTCCGAGCCAGTAGAAAGCGCAAGAACGATGGAACATTCTACAAGCTCCACTTCCGAGGGAAGAATATACCGGATTAAATCGGAGCCCGCCACTTTGCGTAGCTCACTGAGGGCGCTGATCGCCAGTTTCTGTAATTTCTCTGCCTGGTCAAACTGCGAATTATGAATGCATATGATCGATCTCGACGAAAGCGTAATCACTTCCCTAGAATCTTTGATCAGCTTTTCCCGGCGAGCAACAACGGATTCAAGAACCTTTCCGGATTCTGAGAGCGAAGCTTCAATTCCGGAGAAAAGCATACACGGATAATGCCATGCACCTCCATTCTTTCAATTTATTTGTTTAGCTTCGAGATGAAATAACCAAGAAGAGCTCCGAGTCGAGAGGGAGATTCAACAGTTTTATTTAACTCAAATTCAAGCACAATGAAGAGCTACAATTCCATCGTAGAAGCGACGCAAATTATGGCAACAGAGAACTTACCCAAGTGGGTCGCAGAAGAAATCCGCAATGCGAAATTCGATCAGGATGAAGAATGGTCAGGTTCCGGGTACATTCTTGATATAAACAAAGACGAGAAAAAGATTGACGTCCAGTTTTACGAAAAACTTCCAGAAGGTAGGTACATTGCAACGCTGGATCTTTCTCCGGAGGTCAACGTGGACGCGCTCGAACTCGCAATGGTATATATGTTCAGGTTCAAGGCTTCTAAAGCGACGCTAGCTCCCAAAGTCGTCTCCTTCCTCAAAGAAAAGTTCAATCTGGATATGGACAGCATTTACAAGTTTGAACTCCTATCTGTCGAGAAGCTGGACGCGGAGGCCGAAGCTAGACAACCCGAGCCAGCTGAGGCTGACGACGACGAAGAATAGTAATAAACATCTGGACGGGACAGGTGGCGGCAAGAAGAGATGACAAACTACAGCCGCGGCAGGAGCAGGGAGTATGAAACAATGAAGAGATTGCGCCACGAGGGCTGGATGTGCAGCCGAAGTGCAATGTCCCACGGCCCCGTGGATGTCTTTGCCGCCAAGGGAGGGATCATCAGGCTGATTCAGGTAAAAAGCGGATCCTCCAGGATGAAAAAGGGAGAGATCGAGATTCTAAAAACATGGGGGGAGGCTTTTGATGCTACGGCAGAGATCTGGTATTACAAGAAGAGGGGAAAACTCCAGAGACACGTGGTAAGAGATCAGGACATAGCCTTGGGAAGGATTTCTTTTACTTCTTCCGCTCCCCCGGTTCTTCCTTGAGGCGCCTCACCACTTCCATTTTTTCATGGCACCTCTTGCAGACGGGCTCCTTCTTCTGGCTGGAGAGCTCGAAAAAGTAAGGCTCCTCGTTCTTTATTTCGTCGCAAAAATAGCATCTGAATTCCAAGTGAGTGACGCACGTTCGTTTAAGATGTACCCATCCGCTTCCCTAAAGTAATATCCTTTTCCCCGTAATGACAATTTTCCGTCACTTTCCCATCTGGATTAGGCGTTCATCGATTTGCCTTTGGTGGCGAGAGTCTCTGCTCCCTTCTGGCTCTCCCTTCGAGGTACCTCCTCTTCTCATCCGGCGTTTCAGGAATGATCTCGGCTATTTCTGCAGGCTTACCGGAGTCGTCCAGCGCGACGAAAGTGAGGTACGAAGAACCGGTGTGGAGGGACTTGCCGGTCCTCAAGTCTCGCGCTTCGATCCGTACTCCAATTTCCATGGAAGTCTTGCCGACAAAATTCACACTGGCCTTTAGAATCAGCAGATTGCCGATGTATACTGGTTCATAAAAATTCATCCGATCAACAGATGCTGTCACCACGTTCTTTCTCGCATGCAGTGAGCCGACGGCTCCTGCAATCTCATCCATCAACTTCATGATTGTCCCTCCATACACGTTCCCCTGAACGTTTGCATCCTGCGGCATCATCAGGTGCGAGGCTTCTAGGGCTGATTCTCTGACACTTCTTGCTTCACGACTAGACAAAATTCAACGCCAACTCAGTTAGAAGTCAAGGCTACTTACCGAGATGATTAAATCAGTTTTGGTGGTACTCCAAATAAATTTGGTCTACTGATCAAGATGCGAATGGAAATCATAACGACAGGGTTTCTCGGGGTGGAAACGCGAGACCCGGTTACCGCAGAAGAGATGAAAAGGATAGAAGATCAGGGTGAGCTAATCGGCATTTCCAAGAGTTTGATGATGGAAAATGCCGGGTCCTGCATCGCTCATTTCATCTTCCAGAATTCCGGTTACCTCAATCGCGATGGTACTTCAAGAAAGGTGCGGGTGCTCTTGGTCGCTGGAACAGGAAATAATGGAGGAGATGCATTTGTTACAGCAAGACACTTGTCGTACTGGAAGGACAATTACGAGATCTCTGTGGTAGTGATTGGCAGCGTAGAGGATATCAAGGCAAAGGAAGCCAAATCGAATTTCGAGATCCTCGAGAAGCTTTCAACGATTAGTGTTACTTTAATTGCCTCCGAATCTGAGGCTGACTCTTTCACAGGGTTATTGAAGGGCGCCGATGTTGTCGTCGTAGGAATATTCGGCACGGGGTTCAGGGGAGAACCGCGAGCGTTGCAGAGGCGGATCATCGAATCCTTAAATGAAAACGCGGACATTAGCAAAATCAGCGTTGACCTTCCTTCAGGGCTGGAAGCCGACTCTGGGAACTTCAAAGTGGCTGTCCGTTCTGATTTCACCATCACCATGCACGCTCCCAAAGTGGGTATGCTCGTAAATGAAGCGACCCGAAACCTCTGCGGCAGGATCCTTGTCGCAAACATTGGTGTGCCTCGATGAGCAATTCTCAGATGTTTTTTGAGCAAGTCCCAGTTGGCGCTTACAGGAACTTTTCTTACATTGTCGCCGATCTCTCAAGGTCGGATGCGGCCATATTCGATCCAGCCTGGGAGATCGAATCACTTCTTTCCAGATTGCGAGACCGAAACCTGCATCTAAAATACATCATCAACACTCACGCTCACCTTGATCACATACAAGGGAACGTCGAGCTCAAACGTCGGACCGGAGCGAAGATCGTGATGCATCAGGCTTCGCTGGCGATGAAGGATTCGGGAGTTGCCGACGGCGAGGAACTCTCGCTCGGGGAGGAAGTGCGTCTAAAGTTCATCCACATTCCGGGCCACTCTCCGGAGAGCATGTGCATCCAGGTGAACGATTTCGCGCTGATTA
>JASHPQ010000140.1 GCA_030037995.1 Nitrososphaerales archaeon
CCCTGGTCGGTCAGGGAGACATGATGCAGGCAAAGTGGGGTTCTCACGGGGATGTGGAGACCATCGTATATTGCCCTAACAGCGTACAGGAGTTCTTTGACCTCACTATCCACGCATTCAATTCCGCGGAAAAGTTCCGCACCCCAGTTTTCGTGATGGCAGATCAAGTGGTCGCCATGATGTGGGAGAGACTTCGCATCCCGAGACGAGAAGATGTCGAAGTTAAGCAGCGCGCATTCCTTGATCCAAAGGCATTGGCTAACCAAATGCCATTTGACTATTCGAAGGATTTTCTCCCGATGCCGATCGCAGGGACGGGCTGCAGAATCAATATTGACAGCTTGACACACGATTCGAGAGGTTATCCAAGTATAGATCACTCCGTCTCTGAGATTTTGACAAGGCACCTCGTAGGAAAAATCGCTGACCACGCCCGCGAAATATGGAAGTGGGAGGAGTTCCTTCTGGAAGATGCGGAGGTTGCAGTAGTTTCCTACGGCTGCTCGTCTCGTTCGGCCCTGAGAGCTGTGAAAATTGCGAGATCAAGAGGAATCAAGGCGGGTCTCCTCAGGCTAATCACCCCCTGGCCCTTCCCGGACGAGATAATCGAGAGGGTGAGCAGCAAGGTCAACACGCTTGTTGTTGCAGAGATCAACTATGGTCAGCTCGTTCATCCAATTCGGGAGCATTCAAGATGTCCAGTTGTCGGGGCGAATTGGGCCCCGGGCACTCTGATCGAACCGAGTGCAATACTCGATGCTTTGCAGGTGGTGGTTCCGAGTTGACCCAGTCGCTACTCCCACTCAGCGGACCGGAGATCAAGACGGAGGCTCATCAATGGGATCCGCTGATTAGATCAGAGAGATTCCCGAACATCTGGTGTCCCGGCTGTGGTATAGGTATCGTTCTTTCCTCTTACATCAATGCAGTGCAGAAATCGTCTCTTCCCCCAGAGAAGCATGTTTGCATAAGTGGCATCGGTTGCACCGGAAGAGTTGCTGGTTATCTCAATCTCGATTCGTACCACACAACCCACGGAAGAGGAATCGCCTTTGCAACCGGCATGTCAGTCATCCGACCTGACCTCGAGATCACCGTAATTGCGGGTGACGGCGATCTTAGTACAATCGGTGGAAACCACCTGATCCATGCCGCGAGGAGGAATGCCGATCTCAACGTAATCATGGTGAACAATCTAAACTACGGAATGACCGGGGGACAGCATGGTGCGACGACCCCACTGGGAGCAAGAACCCACACATCTCCGTATGGAAACGTCGAATCTCCATTCAATCTCCCCTACCTTGTATCAGCGGCTGGAGCTTCGTTTGTCGCCCGCTGGACAACTATCCATGTTAGACAGCTATTTAGGGCAATCAGACATATGATGGAGATTGAGGGGTTTGCGTTCCTCGAAGTTGTTTCTCCATGCCCCCCGACTTTCGGGGAGTTCAACAACTATCCCGAAGCCTTGGACATGATGAAGTACTTCAGAGACAAATCGGTCGTGGACGATAACGCTGATCTCCGTGACATGACGATAACTGCACGTCCTGAAGACCCACTAGTTGTAGGAAACTTTGTGGACAGGCGCAGGCCTTCCTACCAAGAGTTACTGAGTGGGTTGCTCGAGAAATCCTCGGAGAAAAGTGTACGGGGAGGCGCAAAGAAATGAGGCGGGAAATCAGGATAACTGGACTCGGCGGTCAGGGCGCGATAACGGCGGGACACATTTTGGGCAGGGCGGCTGCGATTTATGATCGAAAGGAGGCCGTCATGACTGAAGGATATAGTCCCTACATCACAGGGGGATGGTCGAGGGCAGATCTCATTATCTCGGACGATCCCGTCGATTTCCCCCTCGTAGGAAGCATGGATGTCCTAGTTGCCATGTATCAGGAGGGCCTCGAAACAAACCTGAAAATGGTGAAACCAAACGGCGTTGCCATTTCAGAAAGCAGATTCACGAAAACCGTTACGGCCAATCACGCGGAGCAACGAAGAGTCTTCTCGGTTCCTGCAGCTGCAGAGGCCGAGAGGCTCGGGAAGAAGATGCTGACAAATGTCTTGATGCTGGGATCTCTCGAAGCAATTGCACCGGTCGTGAATTTTGATTCGCTGAAGAAGGCGCTTGCTGACAGGTTTCCGAAGGCGGCGGAACTCAACCTCAAGGCAGTCGACGCCGGATATGAGCTCGGACTAAAGGCAGGCACGGAGTTGAAGATCAATGTTGGTTGAAGAAGACCCAGACTCAATATTAGTGATCGGCGGTGGGATAGCAGGAATACAGGCTGCACTGGACGCAGCGCATGCTGGCGCTAAGGTCTTCCTCGTTGAGAAGGAGGCAACAATCGGAGGAAAGATGTCGGTGCTTGACAAGAACTTTCCGACTCTGGACTGCTCCATATGTATAGAATCTCCGAAGATGAGCGATGTTGGACTACATCCAAACATAGAACTCCTCACTCTTTCCGAAGTTCAGAGTCTTGAGGGCGAGCCTGGAAACTTTAGGGCAACGATAAAGCAGAACCCAAGGTACGTCACTGATGCGTGCACGAGATGCGGGGAGTGTATCCCGGTCTGTCCAGTTGTTTTGAAGAGCGAGTTCGATGTCGGAATGGCTGCAAGAAAGGCAATCCACACGCCGATAGAGCAATCAGTGCCGGGGGCTTACGTCATCGATTCGAAGAATTGTCTCAATAAGCCACCCAACTTCCTTCCCTGCAGCAGGTGCATAGACGCCTGCGGACCGGATGCGATCAACTTCAACATGAGGCCGAGGATCTTAGAAAAGAAGGTCGCATCAGTGGTTGTCGCAACAGGCTTTGACATGCTTGATCCCTTGACGCTTTCGCAGTATGGCTATGGAAAGCATCCGGATATTCTTACTTCAATGGAACTCGAACGTTTGCTCCAAGCGTCCGGCCCGAGCTTAGGGGAGGTCGTAAAACCTTCCGATGGAAGACACCCGAAAAACGTCCTGTTCGTCCTCTGCGCAGGATCGAGAGACCAGAGATTCTGCAACTATTGCAGCAGAATTTGCTGCATGTACAGCATCAAGGAAGCGTACCAGCTCAAGGACCACGGAATCGAATCTGTCGACGTAGCATACATGGACATTCGAGCGTACGGCAAGGGATTCGACGAGTTCTACGACAGAACGAGAAACTCTGGAGTCAGATTCGTTAGGTCAAAGCCAGCAAGAATAATTTCCAATGGGAAGAATCTGAGCGTCCTCTTCGAAGACACGGAATCAGGTACATCAGGGAAGACTAGGGAAGAGTACGACATGGTCGTCCTCGCTACTGCGATCATCCCCTCAAAGACCACGGAACAGCTGGGCAAGGCTCTTGGTGTCGAACTGGCGTATGATGGCTTTTTTGAGACTCGTGATGAGTCTGGAGATTTCGTAACGAGCACAAGAGATGGAGTTTACCTTGCCGGCTGTGCCACGGGACCTAAAGACATCCCCGATAGTGTTCTCGAAGCTGGTGCAGCCGTCTCGAAAGCCCTAACTCATGTTAAGCATAGATCGTGGCCCGAAGCAGCCCCTGTGGTTCAACTCGAGTCCGAAGGAGAACCAAGGATTGGAGTGTTTGCCTGCCACTGCGGCTCAAATATTGCAGGCACCGTGAACATCCCGGAGCTTGTTTCTTTTGCAAAGACGCTTCCAAACGTAGTACATGCCCAAGACCAGAAGTATTCCTGCGCGGCAAATACGCTCAACGACATCAGTGGAGTTCTCAAGGAGAAGAAGATTAACAGGGTGGTAGTTGCGGCGTGTTCGCCAAAGACTCACTACTCTACGTTCCAGGGCTCACTCAACAGAGCAGGGCTGAATCCTTACCTCTTGGACATGGCGAACGTCCGAAACATGGATTCTTGGGTGCACAAAGAGGACAAGGAAGGGGCCCTTAGCAAGGCGAAGGACATGGTGAAGATGTCCGTGCTCAAAGCCCTAAACATGAAGCCACTTGAACCGATGAAGTTCTCGGTTACTCAAAAGGCTGCTGTCATAGGCGGAGGAGTGGCTGGAATTGTTGCTGCGACAAACCTAGCTTCCCAAGGATTTGAGACTCACCTCATAGAAAGAGCTGAAAAGTTAGGCGGAGTCCTGAACGAATTGAAGGAAATCGCCCCACTCGGAATCAAATCTAGAGATCTTCTCGACATTCTCCTAAAGGAGTTGAAAGAAAGTGGAGCAATATTACACCTCGGCAAAAAGATCGAAAGTATCGGAGGTTTCGTTGGAAATTACGACATCCAGCTCTCGGATGGAACCTTGCTGAAGGCTGGAGCCGTTGTGCTTGCCACGGGGGCGCAGCCTTACTTCCCAACGGAACTTGAGTATCACAAGAACCCAAACGTCCTTACCAGTCTTGAACTTGAGGGAATGGCGGATAACATTGATTCAAAGAATGTCGCAATACTCTCTTGCGTTGGTTCGAGGAATGAGAAACTAGGATGCTCCAGGTTCTGCTGCCAGACGATGATAGGTCAGGCAACCAAGCTCAAGGAACGAGGAAACACCGTAACGGTGCTTTACAAGGACCTGAGAGCTTTCGCGAGATTTGGTGAAGAAGAATACGAAAAGGCCTGCAGGTCTGGTGTCAACTTCGTCCAGTATCCCCAGAGCTCTCCACCAGAGCAATCGATCAGGCTTGATTCGAACCATTTGATCGTGAAGGACGAGCTACTCGGCGAAGAACTGGAGATTCCCGCGGACATTGTAGTTCTCAACGTAGGACTCTCTCCAATCAAGGAGGAGGGTGGCGTGATCCAGCAGCTCAAAGTCTCCACCGATCAAGCCGGCTTCACTCTGGAAAGCCACCCGAAGCTCGGACCCGCTGAATCGATGGTCCAAGGCGTTTTCCTCGCAGGGACAACCCAGTATCCAAAGAGCGTGAAGGAATCCGCGATCCAGGCACTGGCGGCTGCGGCAAAAGCCTCCTCGATAATCTCGAGGGATGAAATTGAGCGCGAACCATTCGTCGCAGTCGTAGACCCTCTGAAATGCACAAAGTGCGTTCGGTGTGTTCCGGTCTGCCCGTATAACGCGATCAGAGGAGAGCTCGGTAAGAGGATCGAGTTCATCACTGCGATGTGCCAGGGTTGCGGTACTTGCGTGGCTGAGTGCATGGTTGAAAGCGCCCTGACTCAGGAAGGCTTCACAGACAGGCAGATCTTGGCCCAGATCGACGCCGCGCTCGCTGAAGAAGCTTCAAAGAAGGTTCTGATCTTCGCCTGCAACTGGTGCTCGTACGCCGGCGCCGATCTTGCAGGAATAATGAAGATCCAATATCCGTCGAACACCAGAATCATTCGCACAATGTGTTCCGGAAGAGTATCGCAGAAGATGATGCTCTACGGATTTGCAAAAGGAGCCGGAGCCGTCCTCGTTACTGGATGTCATCCCGGCGACTGCCACTACATAAGCGCAAACCAGCAGACGCTAAAGAGGGTAGAAAAGTGGAAGCACCTCCTGAAGACGAGAGGCGTCAATCCAGACAGGCTCCAGCTCTGGTGGGTCAGTGCAGCTGAAGGGAAGAGATTTGCTGAGAAGGCAAGGGAAATGGATGAACTTCTGAAGCATCTACCGTCCGAGGAACTAGAGTCAACAACCCTCAAGATCAAGGTAGCCACGAAGAGTCCTTCGACAGGTGTAGCTGCAAAGAGTTAGCGATGAGTAAAAATGCCAATGAAAACCGTTCTAAAACAAGAACTGGATTTCTCTAGGAGAGTGGGAGAAATCTCTGGAGAGACGCTTTCACTCTGCTACCAGTGCGGAACCTGCACTGCATCCTGCCCCTTGGGAGTGCCCGTAAGGCGTCTGATCCGCTCTTCGCAGTTAGGGCTTAAGGATTTTACCTTGGCGAATATGGATCTTTGGAACTGCGCCACATGCAAACTCTGCGAGGCTACATGTCCCAGAGGAGTCCAAATCACTGACATTCTTCACGCGCTCCGAGTCATCGGATACGAAGAAAAGAAGAGCCCCAAGAAACTTGACGAGCCACTCTGGGGGGTCTACGAAGATGCAAACCCCTGGGGAGGGAAGAAGGGCGACAGAGCAAAATGGGCAGAGAACCTAGCCGTAAAGGATGCGGAGAAGACAAGGGCGAAGTACCTCCTGTACGTCGGTTGCGCCGCGTCTTTTGATCCCCGGCTTCAAAAAATTGCACGATCCCTGGCAAGTGTCCTAAACCAAGCAGGCATCGATTTCGGTATCTTGGGAGAGAAGGAAAATTGTTGCGGGGATGTGATTTACCACATTGGGGAGGAAGGCTTTCTCGAGGAACTGGTTCAGAACAATCTGAAGGCGTTTGAGAAAACAGGAGCGGAAGCTGTGATCTCAATTTCTCCCCACTGCTTCAACATGTTCAAGGCTATTTATCCGAAGTACGGGAAGATGATTCCCGCTTACCATTACACCGAGCTGCTCTCGGAGTTCATGGATAGGGACCTCCTTCCAATGGTTCCCTCGGATAGCAAGCTCAATATCACGTACCACGATCCGTGCTACCTTGGAAGATATCACGGGATCTATGAAGGGCCAAGGAAGATTCTCGAGGGCTTGCCGGGTGCTTCCATGGCGGAGATGGCAGATAACAAAAGCAACGCTCTCTGTTGCGGCGGGGGCGGCGGTCAAATGTGGATGGAATCAATTGGCGAGAGGCCCAGTCACCAAAGGGTATTGCAGGCTGTTGATTCCGGCGCATCGATCTTGGCGACATCATGTCCTTATTGCGTGCAGAATTTTGAGGACGCAGCCAAGACAAAGGGAGTCCAGAACTTGCAGGTGATGGATGTTGCTGAGATTGTAGCGATGACAATGAAAGTAAAGTGATACAGAAAAATGCAAGTAGTAGTTGAAAAAGAATCTGAAAGCAAGAAGACAGGAGGTGTCTTTGTCTTCTTAGAGCAGACCCAAGGCACTCTGGAGACGGTTTCCCTTGAAGTCCTTGGAAAGGGAAGAGAGATCGCCGATCAGTTAGGCGTCAGTCTTACTGGAATCCTGCTCGGCGAAAATCTCGAAGAAGCCCTCAAAGAATGCGTACTCAGGGGTGCGAATTCTGTCCTCGTCGGGGAATCTCCGCTTCTGGGAGACTTTACGACTGAGGCCTATTCCAAAGTAATTTCTGATGTTGTGAAGGAGCACGATCCAGATATCTTCCTTGTTGGTGCAACTCACAACGGCACGAGCCTTGCTGCAAATCTTGCAATCACATTACATGCGGGTCTGATGGCTCATGTCGTCGACCTTGACATCGAAAAGGAAACAGGAAAGCTCCTCGGATCAGTCCCTGGATTCGGAGGAAATATCGTCGCGGTTTGCAAGTGCAAGAAGGGTAGACCTCAGATGGCAACCGTTCGTCCCGGGATATTCAAACCTCTTCCTATCTCTGAGTCTCGCAGGGGAATTGTAAAGCCAATCGAGCTTGGCGCGCTCAAATCTGAAGATGTGAAGTGTAGAGTAATCGAAAAGTCAGTTGGAGAAAGCGCCGAGATTAGCCACGCGGAGAAGGTCGTCGTAGCTGGGCTTGGATTGAAGGAAGATCTGAATCTTGCGAAAACACTGGCGGAGAAGATCAACGGAATTTTGGCAGTCTCGAGGCCTGTCGCGGACAAAGGCGAAGCTCCTAAGGATCTCGTGGTGGGTTCGACGGGATCGAGTCTCAATGCAAAGGTAGCCTTGGTCTTAGGCGTAAGCGGTGCAGCCCACTTTTCCTCAGGAATAAGGGACGTCGAAACAGTGATCGCGATCAACTCTGATCCAAACGCACCCATCTTCAGTCAGGCCGATTACTGCGTAACTGGAGATCTTTTCAAGATCGTTCCCGAACTGGTTTCCGAGCTTGAGTCCAAGGGAGGTGCAACGCAATGAAGCAAGTCGTCTGTCTCAAGATAACTCCGAAGATTGAGCAACTCAAATTCGACGAAGCAAAGAAGACCATGATCCGCGAAGGCGTTGAGAACGAGATCAACGAAGCGGATAAGAATGCTCTAGAGATGAGCCTGAACCTCAAAGATAAGCTGGGTGGACAGGTCGTGGTTCTATCGATGGGCCCTCCAGCGTTTGATCCTTATCTGAAACTCGCCATTGCGATGGGGGCCGATGACGCGGTTCTCTTGAGCGACAGATCTTTCGCTGGGGCAGATACTTATTCGACTTCCCTCGTGCTCGCAACGGCAATCAAAAAAATCTCCGATTATGATCTGGTTTTCTGTAGTGAAGCTTCTTCCGACGGAAGCACGGAACAGGTTCCCCCGAGCATCGCCGCCTGGCTCGGAGTGCCGCTGATCAGCTACGTGGGAAGCATGTCGTTGAGTGGTGGGAGAATCCACGCAAAGAGAATCATTCGCGGTGGCTATGAGGTCATTGAATCCAGTTCTCCGGCGCTGGTAAGCGTGGAACTAGGTTGCAACACACCTAGGTTCCCAGACTTCAGGAGAAAGAGGTGGGCAGAGAAGGAATTCAAGACAACAGTCTGGGGCATCAATGACCTTGGCCTGAGTCCAACCGAGGTCGGCTTGGAAGGATCGCTAACCAGCGTCAATGAGCTGAGACACATGAGATCACCCCAAAGAAGGAAGGAGTTCCTTACAGGTGAACCGAAGCAGATTGCTGCGAGGCTTGCCGAGATAATCAGAAGTACAGCCTAGCTTCTTGATGAGTTATTTCCGTGGATATAGCACTCGATGTGATCTTACGAAAGGAATTGGAACTCAGGGCGGCATCTGCAACATCACCGCAAGGATGAGAATTGCCACCATCAGGGCGAGGTTTGCATAGGATATGATGCGGCTCCTTCTCCTTACTGCTTTCAATCCTTCAAGATCCTTCTCACGCGCGAACCTTACTATTTTTCTTCCGTAGTATACTCCGTGGACGTAGATCAATATTATCAGGATGGAAACAAGAACGACCTTGACGAATAGGACATCGGCATCGTAACTTTTGAAGGATAGAAGCTCTCCAAAAGATGGTAGATACCACGAAGCATTGTAAATTCCGCTCAATACGAGTATCACGAGCGTCGGATTGGTGATCCTGCCGAACTGTTTTGCGATCTTTCCGACTACCAGCGTCCTTTCTGCCTCATCCTTTGTGAAATGATGCGAAGCAGGCATTACCACGAGCCAAATGAAGAACGATCCGCCCACGAAAATAACTGCGCTAAAAAGATGCACCCAGAGTACAAATGTATCTAGAATCGTCAAAGTGAATTATTCAAGTCTCAGGAGAATATTTTCAGACGCCGTTTAGCTTACACACATAATATAGCTTAGCCCGTACAGTTGAGTAACAAATTCCACCTTCAAAAAATGAGCCGGGAGCACTCTCGAAAGGCCATTGCCAAATTAACTGTTGGTAGTTGTTGAAATGAATACCTGACGACAACAATAATTATGCAAAAGCCGTCATGCAATGTGGACGTTTCACTTTGTTTCCTAGCAAACCGGTGCTTGTGTTCTGGGAAACGACGAGGGCGTGTTCTCTTTCATGCATTCACTGCAGAGCGTCGGCTATCACCGCGCCTTTGCCGGGAGAACTCAACCACGACGAAGGACTAAGATTGATCGATCAGGTAACATCCTTCGGAAGACCTTATCCAACGATCATCTTCACCGGAGGGGATCCGTTAAGAAGGAAGGATCTCTTAGATCTGATGTCGGCCGCTTCTGCGCGTGGAATAAACTTTGCAGTGTCACCAGCTGTGACGGAACTTTTGACCCATGACGCGTTGTTGAGATTGAAACAGTCAGAAGCTGCTTCGATTTCAATCAGTCTTGACGGAGCTAACGAACGAACTCACGATGCAATAAGAAGGAACCCTGGCACTTTTCTCCGGACGCTGGAAGTTATTGAAGATGCAGTGCAAATCGGGCTTGGTATTCAGGTGAACACTGCGATCATGAAACAGAATCTGGATGAGCTTCCGGAAATTTTCCACCGAATCAAGAGTCTAGGAGTAAAAACATGGGAGCTGTTCTTCCTGATAAAAGTTGGGCGAGGAGGTGGAGTTGAGGATCTCACTCCTGACGAATGTGAAAGTGCGTGCAACTTCCTGTACGACGCATCTTGCTACGGCATGACTATCAGAACGGTGGAGGCGCCATTCATTAGAAGGATCGCTAAGCAGAGGATGTCGCTCGGAGAGTACTGGAGCTCTGCCAAATATCAAAATCTGCACACGGATCTGTCTCGACTCGAAGGTGAGCCACAATCTCGTTCTACTCTGCGACCAGCCGGAACATTAGACGGAGACGGAATAATTTTTGTCGCGCATGACGGTGCCGTACATCCTGGAGGTCTACTCCCATTTACCTTAGGGAACGTGAAATATGACAATCTTGTCAGGATCTACCAGGAAAATCAATTGCTTCAGGACATCAGACAAAGAAAGATGAGCGGGCAGTGCGGTGTTTGTGAATTCAAAGATATATGTGGAGGAAGTCGAGCCAGGGCATTCGGGTATAATGGAAATCCTCTGTCAGCCGACCCGGCCTGCGTCTACGCGTCTCTGGCAGCGTGATAGGGAAATACAGGTCGGAGTCCACTGCACAGGGACTTTGGATCGTTGCGCGGTATTTTCGATCGTAGCCTAGCTTACGCAGGAGACATTTTCATCAATGCATTGCTGGGTGAGTCCTTCGGAGGACCCGGCAGGAATTGCGAAGTTCTCTAGTGGCGTTGTCTTGCTAGTTTACGGAGCCCCGCAGCAGTGATGCTCACTTCTCGACCCTTTCGCGAATTGGCCTCGCAATTATTCCTGCAATCAGACCTACTATCAGCGTTACCACGGCTGTGACGAGAGCAAATTCGAAGGATATTCCTCCGGGGCTACTGGTCGTAGTAGTCACCGTCGTGGTAACAGTAGAAGCTGGCGAGGATGCCGTTAGGGTGGTTGATACTGTCGTTGTCGCAGGGGGTGCGCTGCCATCTGAGCTCGAACTCGTACTAGTTGAAGTCACCGTCCCATTAACTGCCAGAGTGACGGTAGGTGTCATTATGTTTCCTTCGACGAGGGTACTGTTTCCATTTACAACAACTATACCAATGGCTTGGTTCGCGAAAGTGTTACCTGTGATCGAAGTATTTGTCACTGCGACAGGTCCAAATCCACCTAAGATTACTCCCCACAACTGAGTAGGACCACTGTACGGCCCATTCCCGCTGATCAAATTGTCCATGATCATATTGCCCGTAACAACATCTCCTGGGGCGTTGCTGTGAACAATCACTCCTCCTTCACCATTGTTCAAGATATTGTTGTTGATCACCATATTGCTCTTTACAACTGTGTTTGCCGTATCTGCTGCAATGATGATTCCATTTTCATTGTTAACGACAACATTGTCACTCAATATGTTGTCTGAGACACCTCCTCCCGGGTTGTAGGCCGAAATTACGATGGCGCAATGATTTGGCTTATTCTCTGCGACATAATTTCCACTGATCATGTTGCCATTACCTGAATTCAGGGCTGGAGTCGGAAAACCTGCAATTGGGACTTGGGTAAAATTCCAAGAAGGAGGGAAAGAACCGTCATCAGTGATACCAATTCCGCCATACAAATTGCCAACAACGGTGTTACCAGCCACGGTAGAGCTGGAAGTACCCGCAAGTTGAATCGCTTTATCTTCTCCCAAACCGGCGATTACATCGACGCCGTTGCCGTTTACGATATTGTTCTCAATTATAACTTTTGAACTGTCCTGCACGTAGATTCCGTGATTATTCGCGTATTCAACCGTAAAGCCCTCGATGATTGTACCTGCAGTAGCCGGGCCGCCCACCATTATTCCGCAAGGTAACCCAGTCGCATTGATGATGGTGTTCGATGGTTGCCCGCTTTGGGACATTAGTGTTATCTTGTAGCCTACTACCACAACCATCTCATTGTACGTACCAGGTCCGACTATAATTGTCGAATTGTTTGGCGCCGTAGAGTCCCCGACAGAGATTGCATGATTAATTGTCAGAAACGGCTTGTTGACTGAGCCATTGCCGGTAACATCGCTTCCCGTAGTGCTTACGTAGAAACAGTGTGTGACGTCACACACAGACACTGATTGTTTTGGAGTCAGATATATTATAAACGCACTCGCGGCGGGCATCATCGGCATGACCAATTCTATCGAGAACAGGAAAAGTAGTAGAACTGCAAGCAGTTTTCGAATATTCTTCAAATTTCGAACACTTTTCACCAGCGTACCAAAGTGCCTCTATTAAGTAGGGGATACGATTCTCAAAATTGAGAATAATCGAGTCAGCAGTGCCGGGCCCAATTCTCTTTCCACCAACCTCGAAAGCTCTAATGCGTCGCTTTAGTGAGGGCCGCGAGGTGTATTGTCCCGCGAGCTGTGGCGCAGACTCCGGGCGAGTCATTGGAAACAAAGGGGAAATCAATAGCCTCGCAGCGCAGAATCAGTTTCTTTTTCTACAGGGTAAGCTTTCCAGTCCACGCACATGCTCCGAGATGCCATGCGGTTCGAGCATGTACATCTTATGGGTAAGTGCGCATTGTGGGAATATTTTGTAGAAGCTGTACACTGAACTTCCAATGGCATCCTTGAGGAAAGGAGCTCGGCCTATTTTTGGATAGTCGAAGATAAATTAGTTCTGAGGCATTGAGCCGGGTACTTCGATAAATTGAAGGAAGGAAACATATAGTCCCGTATCGTTTCCATTCCAGAGGATGAGCAGGTTCGCAGAATTTCCATAGTTCACTGTCGCGTTCTCAGGGCTGGGCAACGCCCAAGAGGGATCCAAATCCCCAGGGCTGGGAAACGCCCAAGCGCTAAAGGATACATTCATCGTTTTGCCGTCCGGAGTAGCTACGTTAAAGGCAAATACGAAAGCTAAGTATTCTCCCCCGGTAGCATTGTTCACCATATCGATTGTAAAGTTCCCAACCGTGAAAGCATAGGGGATGTCGTTGTAACCAAATGTCTTCTCGGTAGTTAGAACTTGCTTGGTAGCTGAGGCTGAAGTTGTGGAAGAAGAAGAGACAGGCGAAATTGTTTGACTAAGATACGCGCCGAAGATAAGCAAGATTACCATCAGCGGCACAAAGCCAAGGGCGATTCTCCTATTCGATGAGTGCAAACTCTCGCACTTCAGCATAATGTAATCAAGCAGTATTAAGACATAGAGCTTAGCTTATAGCTACATAGAGTTCGAGCTGAAAACGTGCGCCCAAGGTAACCCCGTACCAGTTCGGGATTGGTGAAATTAAGTCCTCAATTCTCTATGATCCTTAGGACGAATTGTAATTTTCAGAGCGTTTCCAAATTGCCATACGAAAAGATAGACAGCTCGGCTACGAATTCACTAAAGAAAATTGAGTCACTGACCTTTCGAAATTGGTGGCACTTGCTTGCGAGATACACGAGCACAGTTGAGTCAACAGACGTGGTTCGCACCGTTCTGAAAATAATGGCTCATAGAGGATTTAGGCACTTGCCCGTTGTGGATCGTGGGAACCTTCTTGGAATCGTTTCCGCGGGTGATCTTTTTGAACTCTTTACGGGTAATGAACCTCGTCCACCGACAGCACTCGATTTTAGTGCCAAAGTCGAATCGGAGCTAGCCAAAGACCAAGGCGACAACCTCCTCTCTTCACTGCATACCCCGGTGTCGATGATCACAAACTTCCACCCCATCACGGTCAACCCGGACAACACTATCTTGGACGCGATAAGGGTCGTCGCCGAGAAAAATATCGGATCCCTCCTAATCCTAGAGGGCCCTAACCGAGGAGACATCTATGGGGAGGTTGCAAATCCGGGACGACCCAATTTGGACATCCAACAAAAAAGAGTTGGTGGAAAGCTTCTGGGCATTGTTACGCTGAGAGACATAGTCTCAATCCTGGCCGCTTACGGGCCTTTCGGGGTGAGAATCGAGGATACCATGACCAGAAGAGTAGCAACTGTAAGTGAAATGGATTCCATCTACTCGGCGATGCAACTCATGAACCAGCACAGAGTCAGAAGACTCCCGGTACTCCTAGGAGCTAGAAACAATATTGGCAAGACCATCATTGGGATGGTTACAAACAAGATGATTCTTCGCTACTTGGAGAGCGTGATTTCTTACGAGATGCTGGATGTGGAATCGGCAATCAAACAACCCGTAAAGACTGTGATGATCTCCTCGATGCCTTTGATCGATCCAAAGGAAGATTGCGGGAACGCTGCCTATCTAATGAAGGAACTCGGCACTGGTGGATTTGCAGTCGTTGACAGCGAAGGCTTGATCGGTGTCATCACCGAAAGAGACCTGATCAGAGGTCTGTACCAAAGAAAGGGACTATCCTTCTTTTCGAGCCTTTTCGAAAACGGAGACGCACGCATACAAATTTAGCCGCAAGCCAGCTCCGTTTTATCCTTAGATAATCGACTTTTCTTGTTTTCCCAAGCCGATCGAGAGCGGCACGGAATATTTCCGTTGCTTTACGATCGCTGAAAGAATATGGGGCAGATTTTACACAGGCTCCCATTCGCTTAGGCATTGTTATGATTTTGAGCTGCGGATGGGACACTTACCACCGGAACTGGAGAATTTTCGATGATGTTCCTAGCCACACTACCCAAAGATCTGAATCGAGAGATTCCATGAAGACCTTTGACGCCGACTACAATCATCGTCGATTTTTCAAGCTCAGCCAGATTAAGTACTTCGGCAGCTGGATTTCCTGATGGAGTCATGGATCTTACTGAAACCCCCGCCTTTCTTATGACATCGGAGAAATTGCTCGTCACTGCCTCTCCTAGCTCCTGCAAATAATCTGCGTACGCGTCAGGGTATTGTTCCGCTTTCCCAAATTCCCTGACCCCTTCAGGTTCTTCGAAGGGCAATTGCATAACATAGACCAGCAATATTCCTGCTGAAAGACCCTTTGCTAGCCCGCAAGCGACATCTACTACCTTCGAGGAATGTTTCGAGCTGTCCACCGCTACCAGAATTTCGTTCATGATCTAATGTGCCGATCCTGCTTTGAATAGTAGTTTTTCTGCATTTTTAAGACAGACAGACGATCACCAGAAATGATATTGTCCGTTGTTAATTTGGAGTCCACTTTAGAAGAGCTATAGTCTCTGATGAGGCGCGCAGATTACCAAAAGTACTGCTCGTAGTCCTTAATCAAAGTTCACTGGTTCCCATAACTAAAGATCATGTGTATGCCTTAAGTGTATTCTCGAGCTCCTTAGTCTTGTATGAAAAGTATTAACCAGAAAGCAGTAATACTCTGTCCCGTTTATCAATTTAAAATCGATTCAGAATTTTGGGAAAGTGGCCTGATTCTAAAATGACGGAGCAACAATCGCAAGCAATACAACAGCCATTCCGGATTGATATCCCAGAGATTCGGAAGATTACCCTCGCCCTTGATGGCTCGAATAGCTCTCTTCGCGCTTGCGAAGCTACTGCCGTCGTCACCAAGGCATTCAGTGCAAGGGTCACAGCTGTCTGTGTGCTGCCAAAATTATCGAGTGTTCGCAAGGAAACCCCACCGGATGAATTCGAACGCAAATCACTCGAGGTAG
>JASHPQ010000015.1 GCA_030037995.1 Nitrososphaerales archaeon
GGAAACCGAGAAGCGCAAATCATTCGGTCATTTCCGAGCCTTTCATTGATCTCCTCGACCGTGTATGGGGCGAAAGGATCCAGAAGCTTGAGCCAGACATCAACTGCATACTTTACCACTTTTGGGTTTAACCTTCCAGACCTAGATTCGTAGTAACGGAGATCGTTCCAAAAGGAGTAGAAGGCTTCCTGAAAAGCAGACTTTGTTTTCATGGAATCAAGGTTCGAGGAAATGCTCCGAATGCGTTTTTGGATCTGATTTTCCAGCCAAAGATCTATGGATGTCAGTTGCGTTCCTTCACCTTCCGTATCTGTGCTAGATCTTATCAGAGATGCTACGAAGTTCGGAAGAGTGTTTATCTTTCCCTCGATGTCTTTGGCATTTTTTTCACGCCAATCCATATCATCGAGACCCTCGGCGCCATCCATCAGGGTTGAGCGGATGACGTCGGCGCCGTACTTGTGGAGTGCGCTGCTAAGCGTTATGACGTTTCCCTTGCTCTTGCTCATTTTCTCTCCTTCAGTCATCATCATTCCGTTAGCAGAGATCCCTTTTGGCCAAAGCGGTCTGGGAAAAAAAGCCACGTGATGAAACACGAAGAAGATCAAGTGATTTGGGATCAGTTCTTTGGCAGAGTTCCGGAGGTCTACTGGGTACCAGTATAGGAAGTCCTGCCTCATCTCTTCGAGTAATTGTGGAGCTAAAAGGATCTTTTCGGAGATCGCGGTACTGTTACCGATTCCTAGGAATACGTAATCAAAAAATTCGTCCGGCAACGACTCCGGTCTGATGTTGTTGGAAACCAGAAGCGGTCTTATCGTGTAATAGGCCATGTAGATTGTAGAGTCGCTGAGGGTTTCCACGATCCACCCAGGAGACCACGGAAGCGGAGTCCCGAGACCAACCCGTCTCGCGCAGGGCCAATCTTTGATCCAATCAATAACATCGTGTAACCAGCGTCTCGCACTCTCGGGATAGATCCGGCAGGCGTCCACGCACTCGTGAGCAAGTTTCTTCCATTCCGGATCTGAGTACTTCAGAAACCACTGGTCTTCTAGAACCTTGACTCGACATTCAGTAAGGCACCGGCACACGACCTTCTCGGGAAGGTCGTACATGAAGTCAGCGATTCCTGCCTCTTTTAGCTCTTGAACCACCTTGGGTTTCGCCTCGGAGACCTTGAGGCCCTCGAAATGACCAGTATTCTCATTGAGCACTCCCTGATGGAATTCTCTCTTGTAGACTAAGTTAGTGGCTTCTTGCACGTTAGGATCGGATTGATTGGTTATGTGCAGTTCTTCCACGACTTCTTTTGCCGGGTATTCGCCCATCCCCTTGACGGCGATCAGAGAAACTGGGAAGAGCTGAGATACTAGATTAGAATCTAGATGATACTCCCGCTGTCGGTCGGTGTCTTGCTTTAAATCTCTTAAGGCAACATAGTCCATGGGCGCGTGTGCCGGGACACTGTACACCACTCCGGTCCCATTCGTGGGATCGACGAATTTCGCCGGCAGTATTGGAAGGAAAGTTTCATTGCGGAGGGGATGGACCACTCTTTTCCCGATGAGCTCCCGACCCGCAAACTTTCGCCGGATCACAATCGAGTGGAGCTGATCTTTCAGCTTTTCAGCCGCCTCGGCGCTAACAATCCAATCATGTTTGCCATCAATCGCGGCTTCAACATACTCCGATATGGGGTTTAACCAGAGGTTCGTCACGCCGAAGATCGTCTCCGGTCTAAAAGTGGCCGCGGGAAGAAAAACGTCCTTCTCCTCCAGTCTGAACAATACAAGCGTGAACTCCTCCCATTGCACTCCTTGTCCTTCTAGTCTATCATGATCTCCAGTTGGACTCTGGTCCCTCGGGCACCATACCACCGGATGGGTTCCTCGCGTTACGTAACCCATCTGCCTTAGTCGGTTGTACTGCCAAAGCACAAACCTATTGAATGTCGGCTCCAGATCGGTGGTATGAAATTCCCTCCGCCAGTCTATCGACAGGCCCAGGCGTTTTAGAGCAGCCCTGCCTGAATCCGTGTAGTACTGTGCCATGAATTTCGGGTCGTAAAACTTCGGAAGCTCTTCTTCTGGAACCCTGTCGATCTCTACAAATTCCCTGATCATGGATGCATCCCTTTTGGAGAGACGCTCTGCGGCCGCCACAATCGGTTGCCCGGTCCAGTGCCATGCCCAAGGAAACACCACGTTGAGGCCCTGCATCCTTTTGTATCTCGCATAGACATCAACCCGGGTCGAGGTAAAGGCGTGACCAAGATGCAGCGGTCCGTTCATGTAAGGAAAGGGAAACGTGAGCATCTTTTTCTCTTTCGAGATTTCACGCTCCGGCTCGAAGATCCTGCTTTCTTGCCACTTCGTCATCCACTTATCTTCGATAGCTCTGTCCAAATTTTCAGCGCTCCCTCCAGCTTCGGTTGTTGTTCAGGAATTAATTAGATCCGTTGCGCACTCGATTTAACAGAATCTCTTCAACGTTGGGCAGAATAGCGGGCTTTTGTCCCGAGCCGCCCTGACCGAATCTGGGGTCGCCTCCTCCGGAGCCTCCCAGAGCTTTCGAAATATCCCTTGCTAGATCGCCTGCCTTCACGCCTGATTTCTGGGCATCTTCCCCGCAAAACACCAGTATTCTAACCCGCAGGTTTTCCTCTACCAGCGCGACGTAGATCATTGAAGAGTTGCTGCGCGACAGCCGATCCCCAACGATCGTCTGGTACTCCGAATCAAGACCTTCTTCGAAGGAGGAGATGTAGAAGCTTAGACCCTTTGGCGAGGGCTTGCTCATTTTGAGCACTTCTGTGACCATAAGTTCTGCGAGTTTCCTTCCGAGCTGCGTAGAAGTCTTTCTTGCAGATTCTTCATTTTCCTTTATGTGTCCAATGGAAGCAGCTAATTTCTCTGGCGGCGTTTCCAACTTACTCGCGGCTTCGATCAAAATGGATTCTTGATTTTCGATGTACTTGATGGCCGCATCTCCCGCGACATATTCCAGTCGCTCCACACCGTCTTGCAATCTCTCCGACTTCGTGATCTTAATCACTCCGACATCGCCGGTGCGAGAGCAGTGAGTACCACCGCACGCTTCAATATCCCAACCCTCGATATTCACAATCCTCAGCTCCTTCACCGGAGCTACTCCTCCCTGATACAATCTGAAACCATACTCTTGTTCTGCCTCTCTTCTCGGGATCCACTTCACCACTACGGGCAGATTCCGCCTGACGATCTCGTTGGCCATTCTCTCGATTTCGAGCACCTGATCCCTGCTCAGATGAGAAAAGTGGGTTATATCCAGCCTTGCCATGTCCTCATCTTTGAAGGCGGAGTTCTGCCACACCCAAGGCCCCAAAATTTTTCTCGCAGAACCGTTTACGATATGCGTCGCCGTGTGATGGCGCATGATCAGGAATCTCCTTCTGGAATCGACCAATCCAGCGACCTGATCCCCCACGCTCAGGGCACCTTTTAGATTAGGAAGATGGTGGAGAACTACGTTATTCACCTTGAACACGTCGTCGACGAGCTTGCCATTGATCGTGCCGTGGTCGGGTTCTTGGCCCCCCGCCCTTGCATAGAATGCCGTCGAGTCAAGCACTACGTAATCGCTCGAAATTATTTCAAGAACCTTGGCGCTGAAAGCAAATTGGTCGCGGTTCTGGTAAAGGATCAGTGAAGTAGGCTTGGATGTCTTGATGTCAAAGGCGAAAGTGCCTTTCTCACCTAAGGCCAGTTTTTCTGTTTCATTGGAATCATCGGCGTGTCGAGCAGTAATTTTTGCGTAGAAATCTGGTGGTGACGACACCTCCAAACCCGAGCCAGTCAAAAATTCAGGAGTAATGCCATCGCTATCGTAAAGCTGGGTCAATTCCTCTTGCCCAATAGGGGTCTTTCTTTTCCGCAGCCTTTCTACTATTTTTGATGATCTATCCCTGGTGACCGCGTACTTCCTTTTCTCCACTTCCAGAATAGTCCTGACTTCGTTCTCGTGTTCCGGCAGTTCGGGGTACATCCCCTTCAAGAATTCGGTATGCCACAGCGCGAGCTCTTCCAGATCTACATTGAGCTTCAATTCTCTGATGAAGTCCAGTGCCCTTCTGAGAATTACCCTCAGATTGTAGCCACCGC
>JASHPQ010000141.1 GCA_030037995.1 Nitrososphaerales archaeon
GTGAGTCGCAATATAGTGCGGCACGTCCCTGAACTTTTTCAAGTCCCTTAGGACAAAACTGTTTTCGAGGTACGTCCTGTATGCGAGAAGCTGCTCCTTCGTGTAACCGCCAGCCTTTTTCGCGTCCAAAGCGGTCTGCCCTGCAAACTTGCCGGAGATCATGGCAAAATTAGTCCCTTCGAAGTTTAGGGCGTTCACAAGCCCGGCCGCGTCGCCCGCAACCATCATGCCGTCGGTGAAAAGTGGCGGTATTCGGTCATACCCCCCCTCAGGTATCAGATGTGCAGTATACTCCCTGAGCGTCGCGCCTTCAAGAAGCGGCTTTATGGAAGGATGCGACTTCATCCATTCTAGCAGGTCCTGAGGCTTGGTCTTGAAAGCTGCAAGATCGCTCATGATCGCGCCAATCCCGAAAGATATGGTGTCTTTGTTCGTGTACATGAAACCGGCGTATTCTTCGTTCCTTCCGCCGTAGAACTGGAGCGCCACTCCTTCATCTCCCCTTATGTTGAACCGCTCCTCGATCTTTTCTTTGGGCAGTGTGTAAGTCTCTTTCACCGCGACTGCGATGTCTTCCGGGTTCCACTCCTCGTGCAGGCCCGCCCCTTTGGAAACCAGGGAATTAACTCCGTCGCAAGTAATCACGACATCTGCCATAATGTCGCCTCTGTCAGTAGAGACTCCGTTTATCTTTCCATTGGAATCCTTCAGTACTCCGGTTACTGTAGTTCTGTTCAGAAGCAGGGCGCCGGCGGCCTCTGCCTGTTGCGCAAACCATCTGTCGAACCTGGCCCTCAGTGCAGTGAAGCTGTTGAAGTCCTTCACGAACTTTTGGTTCCGATGATTTATCTGCACGTGGGACTCTGAAGAAAGCAGCCAGTATTGGTACTCGATGACTCGCCTTTCGATGGGGGCGGTCTTCCAGAACTCCGGGACTACCTGTGCGGTGGGCTTCGTGAAGACGATCCCACCAAACATGTTCTTGCTTCCGGGAAAGTCGCCTCTTTCGATGACGATAGTGTTCATTCCACCCTTCGCAGTCGTGATAGCTGCAGCTACACCCGCAGGGCCAGCGCCCACAACGAGTGTCTCGTACTTTTCGACCACGATCTACGTTGCCACCACTTTTGCAAGGCCACGCGCCTTTAGCTCCTCAATGAGCGCGGGCACGATCTGGAAGAGGTCGCCGACGATTCCAAACGCAGCCAGGCCAAAAATCGGAGCGTCCGGGTCCTTGTTGATCGCAACCACGGTGTCGGAATTCTCCATCCCCACCAAATGCTGGATTGCTCCCGATACTCCAATCGCAAAGTACATCCTTGCCCTGACTGTCACACCGGTCTGCCCCACCTGGTGATCTTTCGAGATCCACCCAAGGTAGACTACGGCTCTGGTCGCTCCCACTTCGCCACCCAGCGCGCTCGCCAAGTCCTCCACGAGTTTGAAATTCTTCGGATTACCAAGACCACGGCCTCCGGAAACGATGATATCAGCGCCCTCCAACTTCGCTCCTGCCCGCTCTAGCGGGGTAAATTGGACAATTTTTTCCTTGATTTGAGATTCGTCGAGCTCCACAGTCTCGGTCACGATTTCGCCCGTTCTCCCCTCAATGGCTACGGGCATCTTCATAACTCGGGTGCGGACGCTCGCCATCGTGGGCTTGTTCTTGGGGCACACTATGGTCGAGAGTTCCTTTCCACCGAAATCTGGCCTCGTCCCGTTGAAACCGCCCTTTTCGTCCACGTCAAGGGAGGTGCAGTCTGCAATCAAACCGGTTTCGATGAGGGTTGCGAGTACCCCTGCCAAGTCCCGGCCATTGTAGGTCCCTCCCATCAAGATGACTTCAGGGTGGTACTTGTTTGAAAGGTACGCAAACACCTTACCGTAGCTCTCGCTTCTGTAATCCTTCAAAACGGGATGCTCAATTGAATAAACAAGATCGGCACCGTACTGGTGGGATTCTTTAACCAAGTTTTGTACGTCACTGCCAATGGTGACGGCGCAGAGTTTCGTTCCGTAAATTCGGGATAATCTTTTGCCTTCACCCATCAACTCCCAGGAGACCCGGGCTGCTTGGCCAAATCTATGTTCTACGTATACCCATACATCACCATGCTCCCCGGGGAGTTGCTGCTGAGGTGCAGCTGTGGGAGGCTCTTGAGCACGCGCGTCAGCGCCCTGTGGAACCACGCCTCCAGAGACTTTTTTACCAAACGCTCCGATCTGAACCAACCGATCAACGAGCCATTTTGCATCCTCCTTTGGATCGACACTCTGCCTTATCTCTCCTTTTTTCTTAGGAGGAGGTACCACAACCTTTTTCACATAGGTCGGAGATCCGATCAGCCCGATTCTTTTCGGGTCTGCATTCACGACGTCCTTGTTGAAAGCAATGATTTTGGCTTTCTTCGCCCTAATCAAACCATCGATCGTTGGTTGTCTCGGCTCGTTCGCCGCTTCGGTGACTGTCAAGGCACAGGGTATCGGTACGCGAACCCGCTCAACCCCATCGTCTACCCTTCTCTCGGCCTCGACGAACCTGTTCCCGAGATCTACGACCGAAGTGTTGGAGGTATAAGTAATAACAGGATACCCCAACCTGACCGCAAGACCGGGTCCTACTTGGCCGGTTTCTCCATCTATCGCAACCTTGCCAAAGAATACAAAGTCAGTCTTGCCGCTCGTCTCCTCAATTTTTTGGACAGCCTTCCATAACGCGTAAGAGGTTGCAAGCGTATCAGCGCCACCGAAGGCTCTGTCCGTCAACAGGTAAGCCTCGTCTGCCCCCATCGCAAGCGCCTCTCTGAGACTCTGCTCCGCCTGAGGGGGGCCCATAGTCACCACCCTGACGGTTGCCCCAAAGGTGTCCTTGAAAAGAAGGGCCTCCTCTATGGCGTTGAGATCCGTGGGATTTACTACAGCCGGAACTCCTTCCCTGATTAGATTATTGGTCTTCGGGTCGATTCTCATGTCATTGGTGTCAGGAACCTGCTTTATGCAGACGATGATGTTGAGTGGCAAAGGATGCAGAATGACCCGAGAAGCAAATTTGAGCTCATTCCGCTCGATATTAAAATCGTTCTGGTTACTTTTGTTGCATGCTTTTTTTATTATGTCCCAACTAAGTGTTCTAGGATCAGCATAAGGGAATGGAGTCTATTTCAGAGATCCTTCAAGCAGTCAAGGACGGAACATTAGCAGTGAAGAAAGCCGAGAGCCTCTTGCAACTCAATGCTTTGGCGGTAATTGGAGACTATGCAAGGCTAGATTACAACCGGTTTCTCCGCAGGGGGGTGCCTGAAATTGTCTATGCTCAGAACAAGACGGTTCCCCAGCTCACCTCCATCTTGAAAAACCTCGTCCAAATTAGGCTGAAGAACGGTCAGCTAGACATTCCCATAATATTGAGTCGAGTCAACGGAGCGCAGTCCAAGGCTGTCCTTCAGGCCTTCTACAACTTTAAGCAATTTAGGGCTAATCTACGGGCGCGATATTTTCCGGAAGCGAGCATTATTGCTGTGCAAAGCAAGAGAAAACCAACTTCAGCCACGAAAGGACGGGTAGCTCTCCTGGCCGCCGGCACTTCAGACATCCCCGCCCTAAACGAATCCGAGATCCTCTTGAATCTGCTAGGGTCAAGAACTATTAGGTTCAACGATGTAGGCGTGGCCGGTTTGCACAGGCTCATAGATCCGCTTCAGCGAATTCAAGAATTCGATCCGGACGCCGTTATCGTCGCGGCGGGCATGGAAGGAGCATTGCCCTCGGTCGTCGCAGGACTTACAAGCGTGCCGGTGATCGGCCTTCCTACCTCAGTCGGGTATGGGTACGGTAAGGACGGGGAGGCCGCTCTCATGAGCATGTTACAGGCCTGCTCCCTCGGCGTGAGCGTTGTGAACATAGACTCCGGTGTGGCCGCTGGAGTGATAGCTTGCCTGATTTCTCGCAGGGCCAGCGAACGTCAGAAGGTAAAGAGAACGACTAGGAGAAAAATGGCAAGTTATTGACAACTTGAATTGCTAGAATTGACCCGGTCGATTAAAGAAAATTTTATCCGAATTAGCGCCATATCTTGTCGTCCAGCCTTGAAGATGCCAGAAGAAAAGCCCCATTGATTAGGGAAGCCACGTCGCTTGTCTCACAGAGACAAGCTCCTCTGTCACTCCGCGAGACGAACGCTGTTTTGGAAGACCTTGTGAAGGAACACAGAGATACGGGAAAGAAACTCCTCGCCTTGGGGGCGGCGTTGCTAGTAGTGCCGGATCCCTTCACGGATGCCGCAGCGGTTCCTGTGCTTATCGCGGGAAAAGTTCTGCAGACGAGGCAAGCCATCAGCGTGAAAGAAGTTTACAATGAAATGAGGCAGACGTTCAATCAGCTTTCTTCAGCTTGCTGCTTCTGACCGAAGCCTTCGACCTCGCAGCAGAGAGCGATTCCTCGTCGTTCACCTTGAGAAAGGAATCGAGCTCCGGATCCAGCTCGGCGAGCTCGTTTTCAATCGAGACGTACCTCACACCAAACAACTGGTTTGAGAGGGAGCTCATTGCGGAGTTCACATCCATATCGAGGAGCATTTTTTGGGAGGACGAGAGTCGAAGTAAGGCCTTGGCCCGATATACTGCGAGCAAAGGTTCCAGATTGCCGTTTTTCCATTTTGGGATTGCCAGATCGAATCCACGAGCTGCTTCAAACAGCGCCAATGCAACGTTAGGTTTCAGGAGAGGAACACGTTCCGTCACCAGAATGCAGTGTTCCGCATTTGAGGACTTGAAAGCCGACAAGATTCCGGAAACCTGGCTCCCTCCTTTTGGGACATTAAAGACACGCGCTCCAAATGGTGATATCGCTTCAATTACCGAAAGATCTGGTTCTTCCTTGAACACGACATTGAGGTCATCCGTCACGGTCCAGACGGAATCGAGCACATACTCGAGAAGCGTTCCTTTTTCATTAGGCGCAAATTGTCGCGAGATCGTTTTCTCTTCCATGCCACTAGCATAAATTACTGCCCCTCGAAGATTTTCGATCGACATGTTAGAACCCTGCTGCGCCCAACTACCCACGCACGACTTTCTACCACTCTTCGATGGAGTATTTACGAATAATTGTCTTCATCGATCCCAAAAGCCACGTAAGCGGAGATTTCATCTGAGAGTTTGCGCCGATCTTATTTTCTAACTCGAGATAAAAAATGGACTCAAAATTTCAAAACTGGCGCTTGGAAGGACATGATCCGATTTTTGCAGTACGAGCTATCGTTAACTTGACCTCACTCGGTATGATCGAGAAAGAATTTGCTCGGCATGTTAAAACAAGAGTTATAAACGAACAAGCAGAGCTCAATCTGTAAATCCTTTTTCCGTGTGATCTACTGGTTTGTGGGCGAACTCTTCACAGCAGGCTTCGTCTTCGCAAAAAATGCTCGATAATCTTGACTCTTCCTACGAGACGATAGAGTACGATATCCTGATCGTGGGTGCCGGGGGAGCTGGAATGCGGGCTGCGATCGAGGCCTCCGACAAGGGAACCAAAGTGTTGCTACTTTGCAAATCGCTCCTTGGAAAGGCGCACACGGTAATGGCTGAAGGGGGAATCGCAGCGTCTCTGGGGAATATTGATCCTCAAGACAACTGGAAAATTCATTTTTCAGACACCATTGTGGAAGGCCAATCCATCAGCAACTGGAAGATGGCGGAGATCTTTGCGAAAGAAGCTCCAGATCGCGTCTTGGAGCTGGAGCGTTACGGTGCTCTGTTTGACCGCACCGGCGATGGTCTGATAATGCAGCGGCCTTTTGGGGCGCATAGCTATCGCAGACTTTGCTATGTCGGGGATAGGACAGGTCTCGAGCTGATCAGGACCCTGGAGGACCAGGTCTTGAACCGCAACATTCCCTACATTGACGAAGCGGTGGTCACCGGCATCATCAAGGATCCAACTTCAGGGGCCGTCTCGGGAGCGGTGGTTATCAGGATCAGAAGTGGGGCGCTCCTCTTTGTAAAGTGCAAGGCCGTAATCCTTGCAACCGGGGGATGCGGCAAGGTCTATTCGGTGACCTCCAACTCGTGGGAGAGCACCGGTGATGGGATCGCGATCGCGTACCGAGCAGGTGCGGAGCTGATGGATATGGAAATGATGCAGTTCCACCCCACCGGTATGATCTACCCGGCGGGAGTCCGCGGTATGCTGATCACCGAAGCTGTAAGGGGGGAGGGGGGAATTCTCACCAACATCGACGGGGAGCGCTTCATGGCGAGGTACGACCCGAAACGGATGGAGCTCTCCGCCAGGGATGTGGTCGCTAGGGCCATTTACACGGAGATCAAAGAAGGGAGGGGCACGCCTAATGGGGCGGTCTATCTGGATATCACCCAAAAGGGGGAGGCTTACATCAAAAAGAAGCTTCCGAGCATGTACTACCAGTTCCTCGAATTTGCAAACGTCGACATCTCGAAAGAGAAGATGGAGGTCGCTCCCACTGTCCACTATCACATGGGAGGGGTGCGGGTGGATCCGGAGACCGCCGTGACCAACGTTCCAGGCCTTTACGCAGCTGGCGAGGTCGCTTCCGGCCTGCACGGGGCAAATCGTTTAGGAGGGAATTCCCTTTCCGACATTTTGGTTTTTGGAAGGAGAGCAGGCGCAGCTGCGGCGGATTACGTTAAAATCGCAGCGGATCTGGTCGCCACTCCGGAAGACATCGGAAAAGAAATTTCGAGAATTCTTTCTCCTTTCAAAGCAACTAATGGCGAGAATCCTTTCGATCTCAAAGACAAGATCGCCCAGACGATGTGGCGGTATGTGGGAATTGTCAGGAATGAAGAAGACCTGAAAAAAGGCCTGGAGGAAATCCAGAAGATCCGACTAGATTCCAAGAACGTCCAGGCGAGAGGACCCAGGGGGTACAATCAATCGTGGGCAGATTCTCTATCGGTGTGGAACATGGTGCTAGATTGCGAGGCCCTGATAATGTCCGCGATAACGAGAAAGGAAAGTCGCGGTGCGCACACCAGGTCTGACTATCCAAAGAAGGATGATGCGTGGCTGGTCAATATAGTCGTCAAGCTAAAAGAAGGCCAGATGGTGCTCGACAAGATTCCCGTCCCGCAGATGCCCGACGAATTGAAGGCACTGCTAAACCGAGAAGAGATATTACTGTGGAAGGGAAAGGACAAGTCCGGAAAATAGCTAACTGGGAAGAAAGCTCGCGATGGAAAAATCACAATCACGTAAAGATGTGACTCTGCGGATCTTTCGTGGACTAGGATTTGATCGCTCTAAAGATCGCTACGAAACCTTCACCGTGCCGTACGAGGCCGGCATGGTCGTTTTGAACGCGGTGCATTATATCCAGAGCCACTTTGATTCCTCCCTTTCTGCTCGCTGGAACTGCAAGGCTGGAAGGTGCGGGTCATGCTCTGCCGAGATCAATGGATGGCCTCGTCTTATGTGCAAGACCCCGGTCGCAGAGTTCGAAGGGGAGATTACGGTGGAGCCAATGAAGGCCTTTCCGCTCCTTAGGGATCTTGTGACCGATGTCTCCAAAAATTACGAGATGCAGAAGATGATTCCACCGTTTACACCCAAAGAGTCGAGTGATGGGAAGCCCTGGAAAATGTATCAGATGGACGTGGACAGATCGAGGGAGTTTCGAAAGTGTATCGAGTGTTTCCTATGTCAGGATATATGCCATGTCGTGAGGGAACACAAGAAAGACTACATCGGCCCTAGGTACATCGTAAAGGCAGCTTCTTTCGACATGCATCCGCTCGATACGATCGATCGATCGGACTTTTTGAAGGAACAGGGTGGGATCGGATACTGTAACATTACGAAGTGCTGTCAGGAAGTGTGCCCGGAACATATCATCATCACGGACGATGCAATCATACCTGAAAAGGAGAGGGTCGTAGATACTCACTACGATCCGATAATGTGGGTTTATCATCAGATAAAACCGAAGACAAAGTAACTGGCGGCTCTCCCTGTCCTGATTTGTAGTCGTGCCTTTTCCTTTCCTCGATCTCCTGCAGCCGGGCGTAGAGCTCTGGAAGCCGTAGAAACATGACTAGCATACTTCTCGGGCTTGCAGTGTGATACCAATTTTGAATACGAGATGTTCATGGGAGTCAGGGACAGGCTGAAGCAGGAACTCGTTTCAGAGTACTATCAAGTGAGAGAGTATATCCCGTACGGCCCCAGGCGGTTGCCACACCCCATCAGAAGGATCAGGGAGATAAAGTGTAACATCTTTTGCTCTTGGGCTCCCTCTTTTGAATTAATATCCTTTATTCGGTCTTCAGGATCTTCTGAATGGTGGTCAGATAGGTCTCTTCGACCGTCTGCGGGCAATACACCACATAAAAAATCGCCACTTTGCCCTCGACCCGCCGGATAATCCGGCCGATCCGCTGGATGAACTGGCGCTTGCTCTTGCCGCTCGCGATTAGGATCGCCACGGCGACTTCCTTTACGT
>JASHPQ010000142.1 GCA_030037995.1 Nitrososphaerales archaeon
CCAGAATGAAGGAAGAAAATCCAGCATTACTTACGACGGCTCGCTTGTAGTAGCCGAGCTCCTCTATTGCGGATTTCAGAAACGGTTCAAATGGCTCCAGCTCCAAGCCAAGGGGGGAAACAAAGGAGCTCCCACTGGCATTTCTCAGCCTCACCTCCACTGGATCTAGATTCAGCTCGTCCGAAAGCAGATCCATCATCCGTTCGTAAAAGAAGGCAGCCTCTGGCCTCCCCGCGCCCCTGTAGGGTCCCAGAGGCACCTTGTTTGTGAGAACCGACGCGCCCGTTACGTAGATCTTCCCTATCGCATAAGGCCCCGTGAGTTGCAGACCAATCCATTGGGGAACAAAAGCACCGAGTCCGCCTGCAAACGCGCCGTTGTCCACCAGCAGATCCGCCTTGATGCCGCTCACGCGCCCTTGCCTGTCTGCAAAGATTTTGATCCTCCCTCGCACGCCCCTCCCATGCGAGGTAGCAAGCAGATTCTCGGATCTAGTTTCTATCCACTTTACCGGCCGCTTTGTCTTCATGGATGCGTAGCACGCAACCGCGTACTCCGGGTAAAGTCCGCTTTTTGTCCCGAAGGCCCCGCCGGTGTCCATTTGGATCACATTCACAGACTCGCGCGGGAGCTTCGTAATGCCGACGATTCCCTGCTTCCAGCTGTAGACCGACTGAGTCGAGGCCCAGACAGTAAGCTTGGATCCGTCAAAATGAGCTACCAGGCCTCGCGGCTCGATGGGATTTGGGGCAATCCGCTCGTTCACGAGCTCGTCCTCCAGTACGACTGGTTCTTCGCTCTGGAAATCGCGTCCAGACTCCACCTTGCTTGCTATGTTTGACTTTGCGCTTGGATGTATCGGCTCGAACGTGAAAGCTTCTTCCGGATCTATCAGCGGTTTTAGGGCATCGTAATCTACGCCAACCTGGTCCACCATGTCTTCGGCTTTGTATTGATCCTCTGCAAGTACTGCTGCGACCGGCTGACCCACGTAGCTGACATAATCAGAAGCGAGCGCCGGGTACGGGACTGAGATTCGCTCGCCTCCCCACGCGCCCTCTCCAACCGCAGCTAAATTTGCTTTAAGCTCTGCCCCGGTTATCCCTTCCCCTTCGATCTTGAGTATTCTAGCTCGAGCGTATGGACTTCTTACAATCTTGAGATGTAACATTCCCTCAAGATGAAGGTCGTCAACAAATTTTCCAAGACCCCTGATGAAATTGTCAGATCGTTGTTCTTGCGACAAAAGCTAATACTCCCTTACTTTTCTCTCGGACATCGATGTAGATATTCTTTGGTCTATTACGGCCTTTATCGTGAAATCAAAAGAAATATCATCGACGACTCGGATGACAGGGGAAGGTTAAAGAAATTATTTCATTTTCAAGACACAAGAGCTATAAAAGAAGATAACCCCGAATCAGAAAGTAGCTACAATACTGAGCCTAGCCTACGTCAAGCTTCCGATTCCTAGATCCATCGACGCACCCTAGCCTTGTAACGGTCGAAGCCGTTGCCAAACTTTGCTTCAAGATAAACTTCCTCACGTAGTATTTGCCTGCGGTCAATGACGAAAAGTACGGGGATGAGGATGATCAACGCGACCGTGGAATTCAAGCTGAATGACAAGCCCAAATAGACCAAAGCAAAAGACAAGTATATTGGATTCCTGGTAAATCCATAGGGGCCGTCCTGTACCAACTCGACGCTCGGCCGCCACGGTTCGGGAGACGTTTTGTGACGCTTGAACGTCATGATCGCCCAGGAAATCAGCCATACTCCAAGAGCCGACAGCACAATTCCAAAGAGGAGAATCCAGATACTATGCCATATTGGAATGGGAATGATGAAGTTGACGGCAGCTCCCAGAATGAAACCGCCTAAAAATAGGAGCGACGGAGTTACGACTGCACCCGCTACGTTGGGAGTATGGTCTCCATTTTCGTTTCGCAAGATTCTCCCTTCCACAGACGGGATCTCTATGAGTGTCCATCACCTGATCATGCTTTAAACTGTGACTTTCAAAACGACTAGACTATATGGAGTGATCGCTAGTACTCTTAGGGTGCAAAGAAAATTGGGTACTTTCAATAGTTGAATCAACTTTCCGAATCTGAAGATAGGAAGAAAAATTGAAGAGAAATAAGATCAGAGCAGGTTGCACAGGCTGGAGCTACGATGATTGGATTGGCCCGTTCTATCCTCTCGGTTCCCAGCCCCATGATTTCCTGCCATTCTATTCGAAGGTCTTCGACATTGTCGAGATCGACACGACTTTCTACTCCACCCCCAACTCATGGCTGGTCAATCGCTGGAATGAAGTGACTCCCGATAACTTTTCGTTCACCGTCAAGATCCCGCAGATGATAACACACGAGAGGAGACTTAGGGCCTACGACGCAGAGCTGTCCAGTTTCCTCGCTGCCATACAAGGACTGCGCCCTAAGCTAAAATGTTTGCTGGCTCAGCTACCTCCATCTTTCAACTACAGGGACGACTTTAACGCACTGGAAGAGTTTGTCAAAGACGAGAAGGCTTCACGTAACGGTGTCGGACTCGCAGTAGAGCTCAGGAACACTTCATTTTTTAGAGACGAAACCATCGATCTTCTGTGGGAAAATGATGTCTGCCTTGCGTGGTCTGTGAATCAGTACACGGGCGACTTTCCCGCCAGGGTAACCGGAGACTTTCTTTATCTGCGGTTTATCGGGGACAGACAGCTGACAAAGTTTGACAGAATCCAACTAGACAGGACCGCACTGCTGGAGGAGTGTTGGAAGAGAGTCAGCTCAGAAATCAATTCCGTGGATGAAGTCTTCGTCTTCTCCAACAACCATTTCGCGGGCTTTGCACCAGATACTATTAAGCAGTTCAAAAAGATCGCTGGACTCGGCTAGGTGAGTCCCTGCTGATCGGAAGTATTTTCATCTGGTCGCAAAAGCGAAATACTTGAAAAGCGGTTTCAAAAGGAAGAATGGATCTGCTGAGAATCTTTGTCGCTCTGCCCGTCTACGGCTCACGGGACTATCAGAAACTGAGCAGGAATTCAGTTAAGTGAATCTAAGATAGCAGCCCTAAACGCAAAACTAGCCGATTCGAGAATATCAGTAGATACAAAAATTGGGATCGATTCATATTTCCATTCGCTCTTTACTAATCCGGATCTATGATTCACGCAAGGGAGGCGAGCTCAAGGCAATCAACACAAGAATCGATTCTATGAGTGATGGGATAGAGTCTCTTCGCAACGAGTTCAAGGCCGACATAACTAGACCAAAAGATAGATTCTTTATCTGAAAAGATAGACTTGGTTCGAGATGTCAAGCGGCTCGAAGGTTGAAGTCGCGGAACTCAAGAAACAAAGATAGACCGCTTGGACGCGTGAAAAATAGTCAGGACGCTATCTGCCTCAGTTTTTAGCAGAGCAGCTTTTCTGAAAGTAAGGCAAAAAAACGTTAACTACATCTGATATCTCAAAGACGATAAACTTTCCATTACGTTGATTGTATCGTCAAAAAGTTTCGTCTGGGTAATCTTGCCCACGATCTTGCCATTTTCTATTACAAACACCCTTCGAACGTCCTTCTGAACCATAAGATCCATAACGTTGCCGAGCCTTTCGGCCGGGCCGACGGAAATGATTGGCGCACTCATGATTTCTCCTACTTTCAGCTTCCTCGGATCCGCACCCGTTGCAAGGCACCGTCTCAAAATATCACGATCGGTGACCACACCCATGGGCAACCCTTCCCGATCAACTATTATCGACCATGTGTTTGATGCGACCATTTTTTGCACTGCGTCGAGAACCGAGGAAGCCTCATTCATGATGACCACGTTAGTATCCATAACGTCCTTTGCAGTCAGTGAAACAGGCAAATGCCAGGCCTTCGATGCAAAAGGAAAAGTCGAAATGGTTTAAAGCGTTCTCCGCTCAACCTCGTGCGTAACCCGGGCCACTCACCTTTTCAAGCCAGATTGTATCTTTCCAGAATTTGCATCTGATCCGGCGTGAGCTGAAGATCTGCCGCTTGGGCATCTAGCTGAACATGATTTCTTGTGGATGCCCTGGGAATAGGGAATATTACTTCGCTTCTAGAGAAAAGCCAGCTAAGCGCTACCTGTGAAGGGGTCCACTTTTTGTCTTCTACGCTTTTCATCACTTCGGCATAACCTACGAACTCCCTAACCAGTTTTCCGTGCCCCAGAGGGAAGTAGGCGATGACCGCGATATTTTCCTTTTGGCAATGGGGCAGAATGTCTTTTTCAACACCTCGATGAACCAAGCTGTAATTCATCTGTGTTGAAGATATCTCTGCTTTCTTCAAAGCAGCTTCGGCCTCTTGCATCTGTTTCAAAGAGAAATTGCTTATTCCGATCGCGCGTATGAGGCCGTCGTTGAGAAGTTTTTCCATCGCACCCATTGTCTCTCCGATGGGTACTCGGGAGTTGGGCATGTGAATTTGATACAGGTCTATGTACGGCGTTCCCAACTTCAAGAGACTGCGCTTGCAGCTTTTGATCACTGCGTCTTCATGTAAGTGCCATTGAAATACTTTGGTTGCGACAAAAAGTTCATCTCTTTTACTTCCCTTTATCGCCCCTGCGACTATACTTTCCGATCTGTAAATCTCCGCAGTGTCGATGAAATTCACTCCGGCTTCAAGGCCTGCCTTCAGAGCATCGAGTTTCCTGTCCTTCCCTCGCTGAAGCCCGAAGATCATCGCTTGAGCTATCCAAAGTGCATCATAGAACGTACCCATCCCAACTAGGGAGCACTTGAACCCGGTTTTCGCAAATTCTTTGTATCTCATTCTTGAACACTGGACCTAACCACTAGACTCGGCAATATGCAGGAATTTCCTCCGAGCTTCGTTAATCACGACGGACAACGCCGCCTGATCACTAGAGTCCAGTCCAAACTCTTTTCTGATTTCTTTCACGATAAGGCGCTCCACAGATGATGAGCCGGTTGGCCCAAGTATTTCTCGAAGATCCTCAATGACGTCTTCAGGCCGGCTAGCGAACTCGTCTTTGGGAAGTTGAAATCTCTCTTCAATTTGATAATAGAAGGATTGCTTTACCCCCTCCCCGAGGGAATCGAGCGCCTTATCGATGCACTGAGAAATTTTGCCGTTGAAACCCTTATCCTCCGAGAATGACAATATACCAACTAAAGCAATGGTTATTACTAAAATTATTGCATGGCAATTCACTTAAACTATTGAGAGTCTAGAGCTTGTTTACTCTCTCACAGATGCTCCGCAGCGGGTCTCAGTTCTTCTTATCGTAAAGTTTCTCGATATTCCTCATGTCCGAAATGATCACGGAAGCAGTCAGCTCTACCCCCCCTCCTAAGTTTCGGATGGAGATCTCCCCGAGGGTCTTCGTGGTGAACAGTACAGCATTGAACTTCCCCGGTACGGCGAGCGGAGAATCCTTGGGCACGGTCCTGGGCTCCACCGAAATGCCCTCCTTTGTGATCTCCGAGACCAGCCGGATTTTCTCGCCGGACTCTTTCCTTTTCTGCGTGACGTACTTGATTACCGCTTGCGCCTTGTCGTCCCTCAACCCCCGGATCGCCACGTCGCCCAAGGAGTACTTGGATTCTGGGAAGATGACGTTCCCAAGGATCGCGCTCTTGGCACCGGCGTCGATCCCGTCAAGATCGATCGACGAGTCCTTTTCTAAAACCCCTGTCTCGGCCGCCTTTTTGCACGCGTCGTCAAAGGAAAGGGATCCCTCGTCCTCTTCCAGCATCGATAGTATCATCGTGGTAGAAGCGTTCAACACCGCCCCGGCGGACTGGATCTCCCCCCCACCGATCCGCCTTGCCACGCTGATCGCGTGAACGCCCCCGCATATGGTCCCACCATATCCCACTGCGAGTTTCTTTTTTCTGGCGAGCTCCATTACATCTGAATAGTAGTAGGCGAGTGCCACCTTGTTGGCGCTCACGAAGTGCCTCCCGGATTCGAGGACCTCGGCGGCCCGCTTCTTCGCTTCCTCTGGTTTTTTGTAGTCGCTGGTCGTAACGTCGACCCCGATCTGGGCACTGCCCTTTCCGGGTTTTTTGTCAATCCCGGATGCATCGAGATTCTTTCCCTGCGTTGCGGTCTTCCATTCGGCGGCTCTCTGAACCTCCGTCTGTGATTTTGGATAGACGGTTCCGCTAGAATCCGTAATGGAATAAACAGTGAACGACTTGCGTAGCTCTTCGTCGGTGGAAATCCGTTTTGCCAGTTCTCTTCCAATTGCTCCGAACCCGATAATGTCGACACCGAGGGTAGCCATTGTCGCTCCACATCGGAGATTCCCCGGATATATTATGATGCTGATTGTGACGAGCTGATGGCGGTAGTTGCTGGCTTTTCTGGAGGACCTTCGTTCCTCTTCGCCAGATCTCTTGCGATCGAGACTGCAACCAGCATGCAGACGACGGAAAATAGGAATACGATCCCCTCGAACAGCGGCACCCCGAACACGTTCACAAAAGGTACGAAAAAGTCCACCAAACCCATAGGGAGGGCTATAGCTAGATAGCTGTTCCGTTTGTAGGCGGCGGCTAGAACGCAAAGCTAGCCCCATGCGCAGTGGACCAGTATAGAGGAGATCCTCTCGAGAATTCCGAAACCCACCTGCAACAGAGCGGTCGCTGGCGGATCGAACAGCGATGGCTGGCCGGTGCGAAGCGCGTTGTAGACCTGTTGGGCGGTGCTCACAGGCCCCACCGCGAGGATGACGTAAATCGATCCGATACTCACCAACGAAAAGAGACCGAGATAGATCCCATTTTCCCAGAAGGCGAGCGAGATCCCATACGATCCTGCGTCCTTCTCCGAGAGCCTGTTTCTAGACACAGCATACTTCGCGACGATAAAAGCGCCGCCTACCTCGAATACCATGGTCTGGATTCCGTAGTACAATCCCGTGGCGACGCTGTCGTTACCAAACGCCGTTAGGATCGCATTTACTGTGAAAAGCTGGAAAACGAACTTCAGCAGGATCGCCCCGGCGTATGCGACCAGCGAGAAGATCAGGGCATAGCGGGTGAAGCTCCTTCCGGAATGTTTCCAGTACAGAATCAGACCAGCACTCAGTCCGATCACGATGATCGGTTCCAGCACGTATAGCGGGTCGATGTTTTGCACGCGAGAGTGCTCCCAAAGGAGGAAAGATGTGGAAGTTGTTTTCTTTTTCTTACTTGATCTCTCTGGACGCGAGCTTCTCTAGGATCTTTGCGAGAATCTGGGTTCCCCTCTCCCCATCGTTCTCTGCCATGATCGAGTTGAACAGCTGGTACACCGTGGAGCTGCCCGGAAGCGCGATCCTATTTTTCTCTGAAAGCTGTATCACGTACCGGAGGTCTTTGAGCAGGTGCGCCGCTTTGAATCCGGGCTCATAATCTCTCGCCACCACCTTGGGCCCTAGATTGGTAAGGTTCCAGGAGTTCGCGGCCCCCGAAGTGAGGACCCTCAACACGTCTTTCAAGTTCAGCCCGGCGGACGACGCGAGGAGTAGGGATTCGCAGGTCGCAAGCGTGTGGATCGCGACCGCTGTCTGGTTGCAGAGCTTCATCGCCTGCCCCGAACCCGAGTCTCCCATGTACACGATCTCCTTTCCCACCCCTTCAAAGACCGGCCTGCAGCGATCAAAGGCCTCCCTTTTTCCACCCACCATGATCGTCAATGTTCCTTCCCTCGCCCCCTTGTCACCCCCGGTCACCGGGGCGTCCAGAAAGTCTACCCCCTTGTTCCCGAGCTTGGAAAAGATAGATCTCGCAATTTCCGGAGAGTTGGTACTCATGTCGATAACGGTAAGGCCTGGCCTTGCACCTTCGAGCACCCCCTTTTCTCCGAGAAGCACTGCCTCCACGTCGGGAGCGTCCGTGACCATATCGATGACGACGTCGGAGTTTTTCGCGACTTCCATGGGGCTATCGACGGCGTCAGCTCCCAGCGAGTGGAGCTCTTCCACCGGTTTCTTGCTCCTGTTGTACACCGTTAACCGGTATCCCTTCTTCATCAAATTGGAAGCCATCTGCTTCCCCATGATTCCCACTCCGATGAATCCGATCCGCACAGAAGACTTCCCGCTCACTTTTCTCTTTTGCCTCGCCTTCAGAAAATTTGCCCGGCTTACAAAGTTATGGATGTTCTCCAAACCCTCGCACCGAGCGTGAGAAAAACGCTTTTGAGGTCAATCTAACATCCGATTCCATTGCAAAGCTAGCAAACTACTTCGAGGGCCCCACGGTAAAGGCCGGCTTAGTACACGATTCCAAAATTTATCCCATCACCGATCAATCGGATACGACAGTCTTTCCGAGCGTAGATCGCATACTCTCGACAGATTCGCTGGATTTTGTGAATGGCAAGCTTTCCGAGATCACCGGAGGACCCGGAACTTCGATTGATTCTGTAAAACTGGCAACGCCGGTTCTCGCCCCAGAGAAGATCTACTGTGCCGCAGTGAATTACATCTCCCATGGCAAAGAGCAAAATCAGAGCCCGCCGACCGAACCGTATTTTTTCACCAAATTCCGTAACGCCCTAATTGGAGCTGGAGATTCGATCCTGCTACCAAAGATCTCCAAGCAGCCAGACTGGGAAGTGGAGCTGGCCGTGATAATAGGAAGACGGGGCAAGAATATCCCGAGGGAGCGCGCTTTAGACTTTGTTGCGGGGTACACTATCTCCAACGACATCAGCTTCAGGGACCTCCAGGGGCTCGGCAAACAGCAGAACTATCTGGGGCCAAACTGGGTCAGAGGGAAGGGACTAGACACCGCCATGCCGCTCGGCCCTTGGCTCGTCACCAAAGACGAACTCCCAGATCCGTACTCCTCCGAAATCTCCCTTGCCGTAAATGGGATTCAGCGCCAGAAATCGAAGATAGGAGAGATGGTATTCAAGATCGATTCCCTCATAGAATATGTATCCACGGATGTCACTCTGGTTCCGGGGGATGTGATTTCTACCGGTACTCCTCTCGGAGTCGCAGCTTTCACAGGGGTCCCCTTTCTCAAGGCAGGCGACGTGCTCGAAGCCAAAATTGAAGGGATCGGCGTTTTGAAAAATTTCGTAAAGGCGCAGTGATCGGGCAAACCCTCGCGTCATTCAAGAATATTTCTGCTGAAATTATATTCCTAAAGGAATATAGCTTTCAATGCAGTTCAACTACCCACTGACCAAACTCACTTTTCCAGTTTGTAATTGACAGCTCAGCAACAGCAGCAAGAAGAAAGATCGCTCTCGAGGGGCGATTCGCTGGCAGACAACATCGGAAACACCCCGATTGTCAGGCTGAATCGGATCGTTTCGAAGTCGATCAAAGCGACCATTTACGCAAAACTCGAACTGAAAAATCTCGGTGGGAGCGTGAAAGACCGCTGCGCCCTTGCCATGATTGAGGAAGCAGAAGCGCTTGGGGTTTTGAAACCAGGCGTGAGCACCGTCGTGGAAGCTACCTCCGGAAACACCGGAATTGGGCTAGCCTCCCTCTGCGCGTCGAAAGGCTACAAGCTTGTGATAACCATTCCCGAGAAGATGAGTGCGGAAAAGAAAGCCCTTCTTAGGGCATACGGCGCTAAAGTCCTCATCATCCCGAATCTTCCGCACTCCGACCCGAACAGCTATTACGAGGTCGCAAAGCGTCTCGCAAAGGAAATTCCCAACGCGGTCTTCCTCGACCAGACCAACAACCAAGCAAACTCCAGAGCTCACCTGAGGACTGGGAACGAAATTTTTTATCAGCTGAACGGTAAGAAAATCGCAGCGCTCGTCGCTGGCGCTGGAACCGGCGGAACGATAAGCGGAGCGGGAAGCCAGCTGAAGAAACTGGCCCCCGGGATTAGAATAATCGGCGTCGATCCAGAGGGATCCGTCCTCTCTGGAGGCGAGGATCATCCGTACAAGGTCGAGGGAATCGGCTACGATTTTATTCCCAAAACGCTGTGGCCGGGCGTGGTCGACGAATGGGTTACAGTGTCGGATAAAGATTCCTTTCTCATGGCGCGGCGTCTCGCTAGAGAGGAGGGTATTCTCGCTGGAGGTTCTTCCGGCTCGGCCGTTTTCGCCGCACTCCGGGTCGCCGCAAGGTTCGGCCCCGATGACAACATCGTTGTGATCTTGCCGGACACCGGCGAAAGGTACCTTTCTACGGTTTACAACGACGAGTGGATGCTCAGTAATGGCTTCCTTCATAAGGAAGAGGAATCCACTCTCTAACTTGAGTCACAGAAGGTGCATCCTAACAAAATGACCGAGCAGACCCAGCAAGAAAGAAAACCCGCTAACAAAAGGAAGGATCAGTCCGTCTCTGAATCCGGTTTTGCAACCAAGGCAATTCACGCGGCACAGACTCCTGATCCGACGACGGGAGCGATGGTCCTACCAATTTACCAGACTACCACGTACGCACAACAGGCGGTGGGGGTAAACAAAGGGTTTACCTATTCCAGGACGGGAAACCCAACCGTTCAGGTCCTCGAAGACAGCCTGAACATCCTCGAAAAGGGACAGGGGGGCGCCTGCTTCGGGACCGGGATGGCCGCGATCACGGCCGTCTTCGCACTGCTAAGCCAGGGGGATCACGCGATCATTTCGAGTGTGGTCTACGGGGGTACTCCGAGACTTTGCAACATGATTCTTTCCAGGTACGGGCTGAAATTCTCGTACGTGGATACCGGCGACGTGGATACCGTCAGAGCAGCCTTAAGTCCAAAAACGAAACTCATCTTCGTGGAAACTCCTGCCAATCCTACCTTGAAGCTTACCGATATTAGAGCGATTTCCGAGATCAAGGGAGATGCGAAGCTCGTGGTGGATAACACCTTTCTCACTCCTGCCCTCCAGATTCCGCTGGATCTCGGAGCGGACATTACGCTGCACAGCACGACCAAGTTCATCGAGGGCCACAATTCCACGGTGGGCGGCGCGATCATAACCAAGACGAAAAAGGACCATGAAGATCTGAAGTACCTGCAGAATGCCATGGGGCTGATTCAATCGCCGTTCAACGCGTGGCTGACTCTTCGAGGACTGAAGACCTTGGATGTCAGGATGAAGAGGCACTGCGAGAATGCGCAGATCATAGCGGAATATCTCGAGGGAAATCCCAAAGTGACGAAGGTGCTCTACCCGGGCCTCAACAGCTTCCCCCAGGCCTCGATCGCCAGGAGACAGCACTCGCAGGGCCACGGCGGCCTGCTCGCCTTTGAATTGAAGGGTGGAGTAAAGTCCGGGTTAAAGTTCGCGAGCAGCCTTTCGCTGATAACCCTCGCGGAAAACCTCGGTGCCGTAGAAACGATGGTGACGCATCCCGCCACGATGACTCATGCCGCGATGAGCAAACAGGCCCGGCTGGGAGCGGGCATCACCGACGGGCTGATCAGACTCTCCGTCGGGCTAGAGGACGTGGATGACCTGATCTTCGACCTAGACCAATCGATAAAGAAAGCAACCAGTTAGGCGCTGGACTGCGTATCCTGATCGCCCGCGGGATTTTGTTGAGCTGACCGGGTGACAACCTTCGAGGAAGACCTGAATCGAGCCCGGAAGAAGAGTGCAATCCCAAGAATAATCACGCCCAGCGCCAAAAGCCCCACTCCGTTGTAGATCCACGTTTGACTCTGGAACATGAAACTGGATGTGGGGCCGACGATTCCCAGCCCCTGGAAAGTGAAGACGATTCCGGACAGACAAAAGAGCGCTCCGATGAAGGATGCGATTAAAATCAAAGCTCCCCGACTTTTCGCCATCAGCTTGCGACCTCTTTTGAAATTTCGCCGAGCGTACGCAAGGCCTCTTCTACGTGCTTGGTCACGTTCACCTGGGAGTTGAATATATTTCGAATATTTCCGTGCTTGTCTATGACAAAGGTCGTCCTAGGCGGGATGAAATGGCTTTCAACTCCGTACAATTTTCTAATGCGTTTATCTTGATCGCTCACTAGCGTAAAGGGCAAAGCGTGCTCCTTTTTGAACCTCGAATGGGTCTCGGGAGAATCTGAACTGATTCCCACGATGGTGGCGCCAAGCGAAGTGACCTTGTCCCAGTTATCACGAAAAGTACACGCTTCCTTCGTACACCCGGCGGTGAAATCCTTGGGGTAAAAATAGAGGACCACATTTGATTTCCCGATCTGGTCCGAAAGGGAAAATTTCTCCCCCGACTCGGTCAGTGAATCGAATACGGGCGCACAGTCACCGACTTTGAGCTGCATGTATATTCGAACTCACTTTACCAGCTTATACGTTTTTTTCGAAATTTCGTGCTCAGCGGAAACACGGGAGAGGAGCATCGTTACGACCGCAATAGTAATAAAATCCTGACATCAATTACGAGCAGGTTACAGGGTTGAAAGCGCGGCCAAAATGTGATTCGGATCTCTGGAGGCATGTTGTCTGGAGAAAAATGGGGCGAAAAGGGAGAGCGCCACTTTGGGATGTCCCCTGAGATCGCCCACTATCAAATTGGAAAATAATTTCGTTCTAGGAGTAAATTCTTCTTAACACGGGGCCTTATGCTCCCCGGAGGATCTGGAAGTGGAATACGTTACGATTAGTGGTAGATCTGTTTGGCCAAATTCTCTGAAAAATGGCAGAAACCTCCGAAAAACACAGAAGGTTTGGGTTCGAGACTCGTTGGAAGCAGGAGATCTGTGGAGCCCTTGAGGCCGAAGCTTGAGATTGCTTCAAGACAGATCCAGATTCAGGTGGTAAAAC
>JASHPQ010000143.1 GCA_030037995.1 Nitrososphaerales archaeon
AAACTTAGCTCGCTTCCGAAAGGCATGAAAGTTGTCAGCCATCTTAACTTGGGAAACGCGATCATCCTGTATCTGTCCAAGACCAGTGAATTTCTTGCAAGAAACGTTCCCCTCGAATGACTCTTTCGGAGAATAGAATAGAATCCAATCTCCAGCACTCATTCTTCGAAGAGGAGCCTCTTTGCCATGGTTTGCCCGAATAAATCCCTTCTTTACTCCAACGCTTGCGTGGTCTCTTGACGCAACGATAACCCAATAATGTGGCTCATTTTTCATCGGTGAAAACCACTGTGTACTGATGCCCGTCCAGCTTCGAGATTTCAAGCGCTTTCGTCATGTAAGGAACTGCATCGTCGGACTTCCTCAAAGCGTCTAAATCTTCCTGCGTCTTCCACTGGCCGTAATTCGTGACTCTCATCCCGTCAATGCTCTTGTGAATGTTTGCTGAAATGAATCCTTTTTTGAATCTGATTACATCTCTTGTAGCCTTCACGAGGATGTCTATTAGCTCGTCCTGTTTAGCAGGTGACGAGACGGTAAAGACATTGATCACAGTTATACATCCATTCTCGGTGTTGATTGTAGTCATGCACACACCATTCTAAAGACACGCTACTAAATCTGGACGTGTACAGAAGGATGTATAAGGTGTAGTACATTGTACTCGGCCAAGACTGAGATTTTTGCCCACAAGTGATTCCTCGCACAAACGAAAATCTGTCCTACGAACGATCCGCATAACCGAAGCACAAGACGAGGTTCTCCGAAAGGATTCAAAGTCTGAAGGCTTGTATGTTAACGCACTACTCTCGACGATTATCACAAAGTACGTCGAGTGGGATAGGTATGGTGACAGATTCGGATTTGTTTCGATGTCGAAGGAAACTTTCAGATCAATAATTGAAACAACCGACGAACAGAAACTTCTCTCAACCGCTAGGGATCTCGGCGCTAGAATACCAAAGGAAGCCGTATTGTTTTGGCGAAAGAAAGTTAACCTTGATTCATATCTTTCATTCCTGTCATTATTTTCAAGGTACCAGAAGCTCGCCGAATACGAGATTGAAGTAGAATCAGGAGAAACTATAATCACAGCGAGGCACGAATTCGGTGAAAAATGGTCCAAATGGCTGAAGGTTTTCCTAGACGAATCTCTTCGCGGATCCTTTCGAATTCAACCTGAATTCGAAGTGAGCAAGGGGTTTGTTGTCGCGTCTTTCAAATCACAGACGTAATTGATGTTGAGTTCTAGCCCAGAAATGTAAACATCGCGATGTCCACCGTACATTGGTTGGTTTTGAGTGCGCACTCGCATGAGGTAGGCAACTAATATGAGCGTTTGTAAATTGGGCAACCAAGAAAAATTGGTCAGGGATTTATACCAAATGGTGCAATGCCCGCCCGAGGCTCCCGTCAATCTGATCCGATCTCCCTGCAAGATCGCGCGAAAAAAGGTATTTGTTTTCTGTCACTTTGAAGTCAAGTACGCAGATCACACTGAAGTGTCCCGAGAAAGTGAGTATGCTACATGGACCGAGGCAGGTCGCCCGCATATTCCGATGGCAAAAAGTTTGTCGAATTTAGTCCAACCGAAGAAGAGGAAAAGATGAGGGACGCAATAAGGAAGAACTTGCGACTAGCGAAGTCACTTAAATAGCACAAGCTGGAAGCAGGTGCCGGGCTTGTCGTCCCCGTCGGAAATTATTAGGCGTGCCGACCTTCTCTTCAGAAACGTGGACAAGCTTGAAGAATTAACTCTCTCGCTTCTCAGCAATCCGAAGAAAAAAGACACAAAAGATCTCTTCGGAAACGTCCTCCGCAGCTTGGATGAAATCAAGATCAGAAAAATCTGCGGCGAAGTAATATATCGCGCGGGATTGCAGGGATTCCCCAGAGTTTCCGAGAAAAAGTTCGCAGAAAATACTCTGCTCGGAAAAATAGATGCGAGGGGGAAAAACGGCATTCAACTCTTCCAGCCGAGTATCTCTCTTGAAAGAAAAAACTCGAGCAAGATTCACACCTACGGAGAGTGTCAGTGCACGCTCGCCGCTGAGGGAAGTCTCTGTCCCCACATAGCTGCGCTGATGATCGCGTGGGTCCGGAAACCGAAAGAGTTTGAAGAAGATCTCGAGTCTCTCAAGTCCAAGTTCGAGAAGACAAGGCAGCGAGTTATGGTTTCGCTGGAAGAACTTCTCCATTCCGTCGAAACAAGCTCGAGCAACGAGGCCTTGGACTTACTTCAGAAGATTTACTCGAATATCAGGCGCTGGGGCAACGAAATAAAGGATGCTGGAGACAGAGAAACATCCCGCGAACTCGAGAATTATAATCCGCTTCGAGAATTCTCCGCGACAATCAACCGCATCTCTCTCGCCATTATCTTTGCAATAGATCACAAGTACAAACTCAACGCAATTGAAATCTATAACAGAGCCACTCTCACCACCCTTGGAAAGGTACTCGAGTTGTTTGTCGAGAATACTAGATATGATAACAAATCATCGCAAACAAAGAATGAACGAAAAGTGCCGAGGCAAAAAACTGGGCGCAGCTGGGACATGCTAATCGAGAATTTCGCAAAAGGGTGCTAGTAGAATGGAAGAAGAACTCGCGTCAAAAAATCCAGAGAACAAATCGCAAGGCACAGATTTCGACTCTAAACTGAAGCATGCTTTCGGTTCCTACATTGTTCGAAAGGAGCTCGTCCACGCACACGAGATGGCAAGACTCCCACGCTTCATCTCCGAGTACCTCGTTGCAAAGTTCTACCTTGGCGGAGATCCGACGCAGGAAGAGATCAGAAAGCTTCAGAACTTTATCACGATCCACTTCCCAGAATTAAGAGACAAAGACAAGATTCTCCATGATATTATGACTCAGGGGAGCTACACGCTGATGGACGAGTTCAAGGTCGAGACTGACATCAAGGGAGCCAAGCACCGTCTCCTAGTGCCGTGCCTCAACATCAGAGACGCAAAGATCCTCCCGACGATCTTGGACGAAAATACCGACCTCTTGCGCTCCGGGATGTGGGGTGTTGCGACTCTAAAGTACACGCCGGAAGAACAGATCCTAAACCAAGACGGCGCAACGCCGGTCCTCATGACAAAGTTCACTCCCTTTGAAGTCGTCAACGTCAAGCTGAGCGAGTTTGCAGAAAAGAGAAAGCTCTTCACAAGGCACGAATGGATCGACCTCCTGATCAAAAGCGTGGGGCTGAGGCCCGACGCCTATAATGAAAACCAAAAGCTCCTAATTTTACTCCGATTCGTGCCACTCGTCGAATCAAACTGCAACGTCTTAGAGTTAGGACCCAAGGCAACGGGCAAGACATACCTCTATAGGAACATCTCTTACTCTACGCGATTAATCTCAGGCGGCAGGGTGAGCCCTCCGACTTTGTTTTACAACATCGCGACAAAGACCGTCGGCGAGATCGGGGCGAGAGACTGTGTGGTCTTGGACGAAATTGGAAAACTAGTCTTCGCAAACAGCGAGGAGATGATCGGCAAGTTGTAAGACTACATGGTGGACGGCTTTTTCGAGAGGGGGCCGAAAAAAGCCCATGCGAGGGCTTCTCTCGTATTCATGGGAAACATGGAGCTCGCTTCAAAACCAACCACGGCGCACCTTGTGAACGCCCTCCCAACTTTCATGAGAGACTCTGCCTTACTAGATCGAATCCATGCTTTCATCCCCGGCTGGGAGCTCCCTAAAATAATGCAGTCGAGCGAGCACCTCGCTTCCGGTTACGGCATAGTCGTAGACTATCTCTCCGAAATATTCCACCATATGTCAATGCAGGGTTCTTACTCTGATATCATCAGAGAGAGTGTCCAAATTGAAGCAGGGGTCACGATCAGGGACGAGAAGGCGATCAAGAAGGTTGCATCAGGAATGCTAAAGCTCCTTTGTCCCGACCGAAATTGTGAGTATGAAGATCTTTCTCTAGCGATGAAAGTTGCGGTGGATGTGAGGCAGAGGATTAACTCGCTCTTGAGTTTCGTGTCTCCTCAGGAGTTCAGCCAAAAAGAGCGAATCGCATTTTCAATACAGTAAAGATCCATTTTTTCGAACTTGGATCGTCCGCAGATCCGGAGGCCCACGATCTCATGGATTTTCTCTCCTGGCTTCCCCCTTTTCCTCCTCCTCGGTTTCGATCCCCTTTGCTTCCTTTTCCAGCGAACTCCTTTCAGCCGACTCCTTCTTTCTGGCTACGGAGGGGTTGTCGCTATCCACGAATTTTCTCTCGGTATCCGGCTCTTTTTCATTCTTCTTAGGCATTGACGTTACAATCGATAGTGATACAGGGATAAAAATAGAATCACTTGTGGTTACCCTTCTGTAGACAGGAATGCGGATTCTTCCCCCTATGTAAAACAGCCGAGAAAAACGATTTTCAGATCCGAATTGTATTTTGCGAGTTAGAATGGCGCGACAAGCTTCGGATCCAGATGGCGATGAGAGGCGTCATGGTCAGATGCCTGACTCCCGGTCACTTTTAGACTCCTGAGCCCATTATTCGTGATAACAAAGACCATCCGCATCAGCGTTCTTCACGATCCAGGGTGCCCAATTCCTCACCTATTCGAACCCATATTGGTCATTCCTGTACTTCTTGAACCAAGGGATACGTCCGATAAGAAGAAGGGCCGAGTCTCGTTTAGAGATCACTTTTTGCAGCCATATGATGTCGAATTAGGCACTGTTCACGGAAACACGAGAAGGTGTCACAGGAAACCTTTGCCCCCGCATCTCGGACATGCGGCACATTTGTCTCCACGACATGCAGGGCAGACCACAGATTTTCTCTCTTCCGGGTCCAAGAAGCTCGTTCGGTTTCTGGTCTGGATTATTCCCTCTCCGCCACAGTTCTCGCAAGTCACCCATTGCCGGCCCGTGCAGTGAGGACACAAATGCCTTGACATGAGCTAGATATCGCTAAAGATCCGAATATACGGAGAGCGAATCTTGGGTCTAGGTTATGAATCGCTCATCACTATTCCCGATTGCGTTATCCAGTACTAATCAGAAAAACAAAGCGGCCTGCTTCCACGAATCTGGCTAGATGTTACGACGGTTCTGAACGGACGTGACGATCAAAGATCCGTCTATTTGCCAAATTAATTCTAACGAAGAAAGGCGGATCACAAAGAGGGAATGGAAGACACTGGGCGGTTAACTTTCCCAAATCTGATAGCGACTAGATAAATTCCATAGAACTACAACGACTCCACCTGATTCCTAGGTGTTTCATGTATTATCTCTGCGGCCGTACGATCTGATGCTTAGAAATCAGTACGATCCAATTATTTGGGTCTTGTACAAGCTTATTTTACGTGTGGATTGCTTTTGTCATTAGGGAGGGCCCCCTAGAGCCCTATGCATGCGGGGGCAAGCAATTACTTTACGCTAGCTGACAAATCCTAGTTAATGTACCTCGCGCTGAACGGGCGATCTAGTCAGGCGGCATCTGCTACCGTGCTTTCTTCCCCAATCGTTCTTCCAGCCAGCTCCTCGAACATGTTTTGCAAGCTTTTGAATCGCAACAGCGTCTGAGCAGTCTGGATTCCGGAAATCACCACTCCGTAAATCCCTCCCCCGGGCTGGGTCCAGTGACCTGAGAGATAGAGTCCCTTGATCGGAGTCCTGTGTTGCAGTCGCCCGCGGCCAACCTGGGCTGGGGTCACTTCCCAGCCGTAAATAGAACCTGTCAGGTTCAGCGTATACCTTTCCATCGTCCTAGGGGTGGCGCCCTCCATCATCAAGGTATGAGACTTCAGTCCCGGGAATTTCGATTCGATGTTTTGCATCAATTTTTCGCCGAAGAGAATCTTTTCATCCCGCCACGACATCGCGAGATGGTACGGAACCAGAGTAGTCACCGTGACAAGATGCTGGCCCTTAGGTGCTAATGAGGGATCTGTTAGAGTGGGAACATTTAGGACGTACGCGGTAGATGCAGATGAGATCTCCCCATCCAGCGCGGAACGGTAAGCCTGTTCATGATCCCAAGAACTGTAGTAAAACATCTCGTGTCCGGCCCCCCGTTGCGCCATGTCGAGATCAGTGACCAGAAACATTACGAACGCTGAAAGCGAAGGTTTCATGTTGCGGAGTTTCCGCATGTAAGAGCCAGGTAGCTTCTTCTCCCCAATCATTTCGACAAAGGTTTGGGTAGCGTCCACATTGGAGATAACGGTCGCGGTCCTGATTTCCTCACCGTTCTCAAGTTTTACTCCTACCACCTTTCCGTCCTTTACCAGGATCCTTTCCACACGTGTATGAAGCAAAAGCTCTCCCCCGTATTTCTGGAGGGCTGAGACCAAGGCGTTGGCGAAGTTTTGGAAGGTGCCCTTGCAGTAGAAAGCACCTTCGTTCAGATAGCTGGAGAGCATTGCCGACCAGTAGAGAAAGGACAGTCGGGAAGGAGGCAGGCCGAGGTAGGGCCACAGGCTCGAAAACAAGGACTTCAGCCTTGGATCGTCGATGCACCTGTCCATCACGTCCTCGAGAGTGGCTCCACTGTACCTTACCAGCGTCGGGGAGCTTTTGATTGCCCTGGCAAAGTCGAGCAGATTCGGTTCTGACGGAAACTCTCTCATCTCGGCGTTTATCTTCTCAGTAATTTCCATCAACTTCTCCAAATTCTTTCTCTGCTGTGGAAATAACCGGATGTGAGCGTCGATGAACTCCTCCCGACCCAGAGGAGCTTCGAGGACGCAATCAGGAAAGACCGCTTTATAGAAGGGATTCGTTCTGACGAACTCGCATCGGTCACGGACCGCGAGGACTCGCAACAAGCTGTCGATCAGGCCGCCTTCCGAACATCCCCCCACTAGATGCACCGCCGCATCAAAGTTGCAATACCCCCGGCGAAAAGAGTGAGCGTAGCCTCCAGGCCGATCATGTCTCTCGACCACCAACACCTTCTTTCCGGCGCGAGAGAGGAGACTTGCTGCGGAAAGGCCCCCAATGCCACTGCCTATCACAACTACATCGTACGCTTCAAGACTTGACTCCCTTCTCACGTTCACCGACAAAACACAGACACGCTACCTAATTGCATCAATCTGCAATTTCAATCCTCCTCAATAAGAAAGGAGGGGGTCTCAAACCTTGGATTTGTTAAGTGAGGACAATTGCACCCCAACCCTCGAATTCTTTTTCTTGGGCGGGGTGGAATACGCGAAGCGAATAGGCGATCGAGGACTGCATTACTTCTTCAGTGATTGGGCATCTTTTTTCGACAAGATGCGGTATACCTTGATGCCGGTTGCCGGACTCTTTCCGGTGACGGCCATGCGGCCGTTCTTCATCTTCACAACTTTCGGATCCTGAATCTTGATCTTCTTCTTTGCCTTCACATCGTATGCAGTAAAATCCATGCGCTGCAAACGCTTTTCGGGAGATATTTATTCGTTGCGCGAGCTCCCCGAGGAAATAGGTCCAGATTCATCGATCCGTGACAACAGAATAGGACACCGGGGTTAAAATAGGTGATTGTAAGACCCGATCTGCCGAAAATAAATCCGGGACGGCTTTATGCTTAGGCACTTGGAGTAATGATCCGCGCCTTTCCCTAAAAACTTGAAATAAGCAGATCCTCTCCCCGACGAGAAAAGGAGAGGAACGAGGGATTTGTCGGAATCAATTTGGCCGAAGGGGATACGGTGCGGAGTAGCTCTGACCTTTGACAATGACGACGAGTCAGGATTGATCGATGCCTTTGGCCCCGACAAGATGTTCTACGTCAGCCAGGGGCTTTATGACACCAACGAAGGGACCTGGAGGGTTCTGAG
>JASHPQ010000144.1 GCA_030037995.1 Nitrososphaerales archaeon
GAGGAATCAAACCTACGAGGAGCTAGCTCCCTGGACCAATTTATGGAGACAAGAAGAAGCTCCGCCTAGTGAATAGGGAACGCAATTCGTAGAGGCGAACTGGAAGGAAAATGGGGAGACTCCCCGAATAGTTGAATGCCGGCCTCTCCAGATCGTTCTGAAATTCCCAAGCTAATCTTATAGAGATAGTCATAGTTGATTTGATGGATTCATTGAAAACCTGGCTAGCAGCTGTCTCGAACCTTTGAGTAGCGGCGCTAACCATGGAGATTTGGGGAAAAAGCCTCAGAGATAAAAGCGGAGAGAAAAATTATGAGGATTGGCGTCTCACTGCTGGGGCGCCATTCTTCATGGTCTGGTTTCGAGGGATTCTAACGGGTCTGGGGTCCTGCGTGACTCCACACGTAGAGTACCGCAAGCATAACGATCGACCCTGCCAGTCCGGAGATCATAGCTCCTACAATTACAGAACTAGAAAACAATTCTTCAAGTGCTATGATGAACGGCACCCTGACGAGGTATGCTACGAACCCCAACGCGTAACCAAGAAGCCAGAATCCGAATAGTATTCGTCCACGACCTGCTTGAGCTGTCATGACACTCAGTTTGAGCTGGTGAGCTATAGAGCCGTTGAGTAAATTTTCGTTGACAATCAGTGCAAAACTCGCGGTACTTAATATCCTCGACTTTGCTCGTCTCAACAGCGAATGTCTTGAGAAATTACAAACAGTAATTGAATCTCACGAAGCAATCCTCAAGCTTCTACGATGCACCACTTTCCCTGCCCCTCATAGAATTGCACGCGGGTAACAGGAATGGTCTTTTTCAACTCTGAAAAAACCCAGTTGGCAATGTTCTCCGAGGTGGGCCTTTCGAATTTTTTGTTTAGATCCTTGTGGTCTATCTGGGAAAGCACATCCCAGCTCCTGGTCTCCATGTCCTTAAAGTCCATGATCATACCGTCGGGGCCGATGTCCCCGTAAAGCTCGACGATGACTCGCGCCGTATGCCCGTGCAGCACTCCGCACTTTGGATGCCCAGGCAGCAGATGGCTGTAATCTACGAAAAATTCCATTCCTAGCCCGGTCTTCACTCGAATACCCTCTCAATTTCAGAAACTGCATTGTGCTTGTGGATCGATTCGTATGAAGTGGCGCGAATCTTGACGCATCCCTTGAACTTTAGATTCCTTGCCTGCCTGAAGCAATCTCTCGCGACATCCTCGACAAACTTTGGGTTCCGGAACATTTCTTCGACTACGCCCGCTTCGTCCGGAGTTTTGAGCACGGTGTATGTGGGAGAGCTGAAACTGTTCTCGCAGATGGCGATCAGCTCCTCGAGCGGGATCTTCTCCTTGATCGGTGCTTCGATCTGGAGATCAAGTTCCGCGCGCTGTACGTGAGCCTTACCGTGGGTCGTTTCGAGACTGTGAGGACAGAGGGTATTGCCAATCGCCTTGACCCTCATCTTCTTGAAGAACTTGTCATTTCTCGAGATTACCCCTATGCAGATATCGTAGGGCTCATCCGTCAGCCGGTTCGTGACCGGAGTGTGGCGGCTCAAAAAGAGGGTCGTTCTGATCGTAATCTCTCCCTTGGAATATCGATGCTTCTTTTTCAGTTCGTCAAGTATGTCCATTCCGAGCTCTTCGAAGGAGGCCTTCGTTTGTCGCGAACCGCGCGAAACTACTTCGTTGATCGACTCAACGAGTCTGGACATGTGAATACCCTTTCGATCCTCCGAAAGGTCGATGAACAGATCGATCTCCGCCGTAAAGTGACTGTCATTGCCCGCGTTGGAAAGCTTGAGGCCGGTCCTCAGCCCAGAAATCCCCACGCGGTCGATCACTTCTTTCACCTTGGGCAAGCGATCTTGGGTTGCCAGCTCCTGCTGACGCAGCTCCTGCGTTTCGGTCATTTCGAAAAATCTCCAAACTCCTGAGAGTGGCAGCTGAAAAATTAGCGTTACAAAATACTATAAGGAATACGGTAGCAGGAGACGGCCCTAATAGTAGTAGGCTTCAAACGGATGCTTGAGGAGTTTGCTTATATAATTCCACGCGGCTTCAGCCGTTTCAAAATACTTCCATTGTTCCTTCCCGCCGGGAACTTGCTGGCCAGTAGCCTCGTCTAGGATCTTCTCCTTGATATTTACACAAAACTTGTCATCGCACTTTGTGACAAAAACGAACGCCTCTTTCTCAAAGCCTGGAACCTCGGCGATAAAGCGAATCCCTTCGTCTAGATCTAGCCCCCAGAGTAAGGTCTTCAGCTCCCTAATCTGGGTGATTTTTCGCTCCGAATAGCTTTCCTTGCTTTCGGACTCCTGTTTCTCGCGGGCCATTTTTGAGGGAAAGTGAAGGAGGATACCATGAGAAAGCTAATAATAATTGCTTTAACGTGGTTGTCCGGCTAATTTACCCATAGACCAGACAAAGCACCGCTTTTGTCCGTTTTCAGTCTAAACCAAGCTTGAATCAGGAATCCAGCAATTCTCCGAGAGTGAGACGAATATTGAGACTCTACAACACCTTAACAGAGATCAAAGTGGATCTCGTGACGGATGGAGAGTTTCGCATGTTTGTGTGCGGCCCCACGGTTCAAGACAATGTGCACCTCGGGCACGCGAAGACGTATCTCGCTTTTGATATTCTCGCAAGGTGGTTGCTAAGAAATGGGCGAAGGGTTTTCTTCGTTCTCAACATCACCGATGTGGACGACAAGATCTTCGATCGCGCGAAAAAGGAGAACGTGTCGTACGTGGAGATTGCCGACAAGTTCTACAACGCGTTTCTCGAAGATCTCGAGACGCTTAATATCGTAACGCCAAGCTGTTTCGCTCGAGTATCGAAATACGTGGAACAATCCGCGGCCCTAGTGAAGACTCTTCTGGATCGTTCCATCGGTTACAGGCTGGAGGGGAGCGTATATTTCGATACGTCCAAGGCGGATCATTTCGGAAAGCTCTCTCACCAGTCTGCGTATAGCTTGCGGATGAAGCAGATCGACGCAGCTCCTGGAAAGAAAAACTCTGTTGATTTCCTCCTCTGGCGAGCCATTCCTGACGCGACCGAGGGAATATGGGAGACCGTGGTGGGGCCCGGGCGGCCTGGTTGGCATATTCAGGACTCTGCGATCGCCTTCGAGGTGCTGAAGGGGCCCTACGATCTACATGGAGGAGCCACCGAGCTGATCTTCCCTCATCACGAGGCGGAGCTGGCGCAGGACGAATCGATTTCAGGCGAGATCCCCTTTGTGAAGATATGGATGCACACCGGGCTCCTCCTCAAAGGCCAAGAGAAGATGAGCAAGAGCCTCGGCAATGTGGTCACGATCAAGGAGGCCTTGAAAAAATACGGTAATGCGGATGTAATTCGCTTCCACTTTCTCAAACACCATTATCGGGAAGCCTTCGAATTTTCCGCTCACGCGCTGGAGGCAAGCAAAGAAGAGTTCCGGACGATCGAGAACGCCGCTCGGACGGT
>JASHPQ010000145.1 GCA_030037995.1 Nitrososphaerales archaeon
AGCCCGGACGCAACGGCGTAGATCGACGTCGACTTTCCAACCCCGGGAGGGCCCGTGAGCAAAAGTGACTTGGACCCGGTCTTCCAGTGCTTCAGCCACTTGAAAACTTCGAGTCGCGCTTCCTCGTTTCCGACGAGCTGGGCAATCTTTTCCGGTCTGAGCCTTTCGGTAAGCAAAATATTACTGCTAACCTGAACGAATTGGAATATTACGATATCTGTAAGTCCTAAACGAGCAGTCCCGATACCAAGTAAACGATCAAACCGAGCATCATACCGCCCAGTGCTAAGCTCTTCAATCGCAAACTATCCTCATCGCTAGTGAGGGTCAACACCTTCACAGCCAAATAAAGGAAAACGGCATCGGGTAGCAGAATAAGACCGGAGTAGATGAAAAGGGCTCTCCCGAGCAGCCCAAAGATAATTGGAAATGAACTCGTGAGAACGGCCAAGATAAAGAAAGTCGCCGCGAGCTGTTTTGCTATAATGGCACCATGAGAAACCGCGACTGTTTTTACGTTCCGGACCTTGTCACCTTCGACATCGGCCACTCCCTTCAATACCTCCCGACCCATGCCGGCCAGAAAGGACGTCAGCGCTAGAATGTAGCCCAGGTTAATGTAATAATTCCCGAGCGATACGGAACCAAAAATGTAAGGAATTGCAAGGGAAAGCGCAACGAGGGAGTTTCCGATCAATCCTATTTGTTTACCTCGAAAGTTGTAGGACCATCCAATTACAGCGAAAAGGGCAGCAATTCCGAGCGTTATGAGACCTAAGCCTGCTGATGCGGCCAGCCCTAAAATCAGGAGAGCTATCGAAAAGATTTTAGCTTGATTGACTTTGACAACCCCAGACGGAATCGGGCGGTTCGGTTGATTGATTCTGTCTACTTCGACATCGTAAAGGTCGTTGGAGACCATGGAGAAGGAAGAGACGAAAAAGCCCGTCAGGAAGCCGAGCAAAGATCTGAAAGTAAAAATCTCGTGGTAGTTATGGGAAGTTACCCCAATCCCGACTATCACCGCAAAGCCGACAAGAATGGAGTTAGGCGGCCTCATGAGAGAAAGAAGCGAGACCACGCGGCCCCTCCTTTTCACTTTCTCCTCACTTTTCATTGCAGCAGCCTTGATTCGTGTCGCTCCCGCCGTAGGAACGGCGGCCTAAAGTATATTCCGGCCTTGTTCACTCTTTCTCTTCAGATGGAGCAGGCTCCTTTTTCTTGGGACGCAGCTCCTCGAACTGTTTTTCCGCTTCTTCAATATCCTTGTAAGTATCGATCGAGCGCCAGTTGACATTGTCGTATTTTGTGACGTGGAGCTTGCCGTCTCTCGCAAGATCGGGCATGGTATTGGCCTCAATATTGCCGACATCCGGGAGTAGATCCACGATCTTAGAGGATAGACAGTAGACCCCCGCATTGATCCAGTAATCCCGAAGAACTGGCTTTTCACGAAACCCTCTAGCCAACCCGTTTTCTATCTGAATTATACCGTAGGGGCTGTTAAGGGGGACCGCTGCAATGGACCCCATACTTCCAGAATCTACGTCTTCCTCAAGCTTCCAAGGGTCCAGATCAGTCAGAATATCGCCGTTCATGGCGAAGAACTTGTCACCACTCAATAGAGAGGCGGCATTCTTCAGGGCACCGCCGGTGCCTAAAGGTTCTTCCTCCACGGAGTACCCCACCTTTACGCCAAAGCGCTTCCCGCTGCCGATGTGCTTCAATACCGACTCTCTAAGGTAGCCCACGCAGATCACCAACTCGTTGATCTCATGCTTGTGCAACCAATCGATCTGCCACTCCAAAATGGGAGTTCCGAGGACCTCGATCATCGGCTTCGGGCGATCATTGGTCAGCGGTTTCAATCTCTTCCCAAAACCGCCTGCAAGGATGACTGCTTTCATTTCCATTCCCTGACTACTTTGCCAGATTTCGAAGGAATTTCATATTGATTTAAGGGATAGGTATTCCGGATCCGCGATTCTCAAAGTGGCTTGATGGGTCGCCACTTTGCGACCTTGTAGTAGATCACCTCGCCTCGTCTTTCCACAACAGCAATGACAGCTTCCTTTCCCATCGTCGACATTTCTTCGACGTGTTTTTTCAATTCTCCAAGGCTCATCGTCTTTCCCTCGTTCAAGCCGAATACGATGTACTTTGCAGCCTTGTTTCCGAAGTCTCCCCTGTCGTACACTCGAAAATCGATGGGAAATCCAAAACCTTCGCGCACCACGTACCCGCGGCTTCTCAGGTCACGGAAAATCAAAAACCTAGTCCAGGCGTTTTCGTCGCGTTTCAGCGAGAAGCTGACATAGTCCGTGAACTTTACATCTGAGAGTATCCCACCGGAGGATGCCTTCTTTCCGCCCTTCTTCTTGACCATACTTTTTAGGGCAAGTTTGTTGTTGTACATCAGGTACAATACTTCGTAGTCTTTGAGGTAGTACCCACTGTTCTCCTTGATGCCGAATCCCTTAGACTCGAGAATTCTTGCGTCATCCTCGCTTGCAAGAACGACGTGACCCACTTTCTTGGAAAAATAGGCCCCCGAAACAGGCTGCTGCTGGAGGTCCTCGTCTTTGCCCTGGGCGCCTTGTACTAACCCAGAGCTGCCAGCATTTTTTCTTGGATAACGTCTACGCTCTTCCTCCTCGGTACCATGCGGTTCGAGTGGCTCATTTTCAGCAATTGTCAACTTGGATCAGAAAAAATCTTGAAATGACGGTTGATCGAGGGCTTTTTCCTCTCGAATCTGCTTTATAAAGCGAAGGATGACTCAACAATACCTCGGAGTTTCTTCATGGATAGTGAAAAACTAAGCTTCTACGAACAGCGGACGATAAAATGGGATGACGCGAAAAACTCCGTCATCATGATAGATCAAACTTTGCTTCCTGGCGAGCTCTCTTTCGTCGAGTGCACCGACGTCGCTGCGATAATCGACGCGATAAAGACGATGAAAATCAGGGGAGCACCTGCGCTTGGCGTTGCGGGCGCAATGGGTGTTGCCCTATCTGTGATCTCCTCCCAGGCTGAAACGAAGAGGGATCTCCTTCGAACTATTGAACCCGATCTAATTGCTCTAAAGTCGGCTCGCCCCACGGCCGTTAACCTCGCCTGGGGGGTGGATAGGGCAGTGGAGCATCTGAAAACTGATCTTGCGGAGGAGTTCGAGAACTTGGAGCGGGCCAAAGAATCACTGGTTATCTTCGTCAAAAGCCTAGCAAACGACGACGTCGCTACAAACAAAAAGCTATCAGATCTGGGCGCGAAGCTCTTCAGAACCGGCGACAGCGTGCTGACCCACTGTAATTGAGTCGCAACGGGTCCTAAAGACCCGATGGATTCAGCAGATTGCAGGCGCGCTCGCGACGGTAGGATATGGAACGGCTCTCGGCGTGCTGAGATCGGTAGCCAACCAAGGCAAGACTCTGAAGGTGTTTGCAGCAGAAGCCCGACCCGTACTACAAGGCGCTAGGCTCACGGCTTTCGAGCTGACCACTGACGGCTTCGACGTGACGCTCGTTCCAGATACGGCGATCGGGATCTCCATGCAACGACGGATGATAGACCGGGTAATCGTAGGAGCCGACCGCATCACGAGAACCGGGCACGTGTTCAACAAGGTTGGAACTTACCAGATTGCCACGCTGGCAAAAAAACACCGCGTCCCCTTCTATGTTGCGGCGCCACTCTCCACTTTTGATTTCGTGACCAACTGGAAAGACGTGAGAATCGAAGAACGCTCGCCGGAGGAGGTGAAGAGAATCGGTGGTCGACAGACAGCACCCGACGCTGTTTCGGTATTCAACCCGGCCTTTGACATCACTCCCCCAGAACTGGTCTCTGCGATAATAACCGAGGAAGGTGTGCTGACGAAACCTTTCGCACCAAAAATTAATAGATTGAAGAGAAAAGTGCTACAAATGAGAGAGGGGCCCGTAGCCTAGCATGGAGCAGACACTGGGCTAAAAAAGACCCGCTTCCGCGTGCATGAGATCCGGAGAATTCTTGATCTGCATACATCAGGGCATCGTGTTTTGCCAATGGAGTGAAAAGCGTGCAAGCCTTCGGAGCCGGGGGTCGTGGGTTCGAATCCCACCGGGCCCGCTCCCTTCATTCCATTGCAACGATCGCATTCCCAAAGAACCATGATGAACTGTGAAGAGAGGTCTAAGGCTGATCGCAACAGATAGTATTTCAATGAAGTCATTTGGATCACAACATTCTTGGGATAGGTATTCAGGAACTGGTGTTCGTGAAGTCGGTCAGGACGGCGGTGATCTGTATTGCTCCTGTAACAAAGATGGAAACCATGTCAGTTCGATTAGTGGGAGGAAGTGTGGGTTTTTACAAGAAAAGAACGGAAAGGAAGCACTGGTGATTCGAATCTTCAGTAAGCGATGAAAGACGTATGTAGGACAGACTCTTACATAACTATTGATGCTTGGGGCTTGACTTCAGTTTATGGTGTTCAGGAGACAAGTCAAGATGTAGAGGAGCAGCTGACAAGAAGAAGGAATTCTATCAAGCCAATAAATGACCGAGTCAGGAGACTCAGAGACCAAAGCGTACAGAGTATTGTCAAAGTCTCTGCCGAACGGGCAAAACTCCTCAGCAACTTTTACGCTTCGAGTCAAGATATCAAAGAAAAATCCGTCGCGCTTCAGCGGGCTTGGGCATTCAAGTATTTGTTAGAGAATTGCACAATTCCAATAGAGGATGGGCAGCTCATTGTTGGAATGAGGGGCACCGGTCCAAATGAAGTGCCGACGTACCCGGAGATATGCCTGCACTCGCCGCAGGATCTCTCAATCCTCAATTCAAGGAAGAATATGCCTTTTGCAGTGGACGAGAAAACTATGGCTGTGTACAATCAAATCATCATTCCTTTCTGGAAGGGGAAAACTATGAGGGACATCATGTTCAGTCTATTATCGTCAGAGTGGAAGGATGCTTACGATGCAGGGATCTTTACTGAATTCATGGAACAAAGAACTCCGGGTCACACCGCTGGCGGAGGAAGGATATTCAAGACGGGACTCTTGGACATTATCGACGAGATTCGCGCAAAGGTCGGCGAACTGGACCACTCTGCTTCCAGGTACGAGGTTGAATTATCAGAGCTTGAGGCAATGCGCGTCGTCTCTGAGGCTATGATCGCATACGCGGATCGATATTCCAGGGAGCTGAAAAGATTAGCAAGGAAAGAGGAGAATTCTTCGAGAAAGAGGGAGCTAGAGCAGATGGCAGAAATCTGCTCGTGGGTGCCCGCCCATGCTCCTAGGACATTCTGGGAAGCTCTGCAACACTACTGGTTCATTCATGTTGGAATAACCTATGAATTGAATCCCTGGGATTCCTTTACTCCAGGCCGCTTTGATCAGCATTTGTTTCCTTTTTACAAGAAAGAGATCGAGAGTAAGGCTCTGACCAGAGAAACGGCCAAGGAACTCTTAGAATTGTTCTGGCTGAAATTCAACAATCAACCATCTGTTCCTAAAGTGGGTGTTACGCTCGAAGAGAGCTTCACCTACAATGACTTTTCCAAGATCAATATCGGTGGTCTGAAAGAAGATGGCTCGGATGGCGTCAACGAACTCTCGTACCTTCTTCTGGAAGTGCTTGATGAGATGAAAACAATGCAGCCAAATACTGCAATTCTACTGAGCGCGAAGAACCCAGAGCGGTTCCTCCGGAAGGCTCTCAGAGTTCTCGCACCGGGATTTGGTGAGCCTCCGCTTTTCAATTTCGACGGTGCAATTGTGAAGATGCTTAGTAAAGGGAAGAGCCTGGTTGATTCTCGGGCTTGTGGGGTTAGTGGTTGCGTGGAAACTGGAGCTTTCGGAAAAGAGGCATATATTCTAACCGGCTACCTCAATTTGCCAAAGATACTTGAGCTGGCGCTCAACAATGGCATCTGTCCCAAGACGGGGAAGAAAATTGGGGCAGCCACCGGCGAAAATTTCCATAGCTACGAAGATATCTGGAACGCCTTCGTTACTCAGTTGCGACACTTTATCCGAATGAAATCAGAGGGTAACGACATAATTGAGGAATTGTACTCGAGATACTTGCCCGCGCCATTTCTATCTCTGTGGATAGAGGACTGTGTGAAGAATGCAAAAGACTACAACAGTGGTGGAACCAGGTACAACACAAGTTACATACAGGTTGTAGGTCTTGGGACGCTCGCAGATTCTCTCGCTTCACTCAAATGCAACGTGTTTGAAAGAAAGATATTCGATCAATCTGAAGTCCTTTCTGCTTTGAGAAATGACTTTCAAGGACCTTACGAGACGATGAGGCAGGTCTTTCTCAATAAAACACCAAAGTATGGAAACGACGATGACTATGTGGATGACATTGCAAAACGAATAGTCGACACTTGCGTTGAGATAATTGAAAGCTTTCCACCTACGGCGACGAGAAATGCTTCACGTCGAGCCTTGTTCCTTCCCACTACCTCTCACGTGTACTTTGGCAAGATGACGGGTGCGTCTTCTGATGGAAGAAAATCAGGAACGCCCGTCTCGGAGGGGGTTTCTCCCGCACAGGGAGCAGACAAGAACGGGATAGCAGCGGTCTTTAGATCGGTTGCCAAGATTGACTGGGACAAATCAAGCGGCGCCTTACTCAATCAAAAGCTCATGCCTGATCTCCTGACCAACGAAGACAATCTCGAGAAAATGGCTCAATTAATCAGAGCGTTCTTCACAGCCGGAGGTCATCACGTGCAGTTCAACGTTGTAAGCTCAGAGTTGTTGCGTGAAGCTCAGAAAAAGCCTCAAGACTTCAAGGATCTGATGGTCAGGGTAGCGGGATACAGCGATTATTTTGTTAATTTGACCAAAGGACTACAAGATGAGATCATCGCAAGATCCGAGCAAGGGCTATGAGACTGCTAACCGCCGATCTTCACAAAGAATCCAATTTTTTCAAGTCTCTCTTTAGTGGTCTTTAGTATGAGTTCGGACGGTGCGGTATGAACATTCATTTTGTATTCCAGTCCCAGCCTGGCGTATTTTTCGGAAGCATCGTGGTAGGGTAGCAGATCGATTTCTTTCACTCCCTTTAGGCTAGGAAGTAGTTTTATCAGCGCGCTGATATTACTCTCAGAATCTGTTATGCCTGGAATGAACGGGAATCTGATTATTAGGTCCTTGCCTCTACCCTCAAGTATGAGCGTTTTTAGATTGCACAGTATGTTCACGTTTGAGGAGCCACAATATTTTCTGTGTTCATTATCATCTATTAGTTTCAAGTCATACAGGAAGATATCCACTTCTTTTGAGATTGCGTCAAACAACCGCCTAGGAGCGTATCCTGAGGTCTCGATGGCTGTTTGAATTTCTCTCGCTTTGCACTCTTCTAGGGATTTTTTCAAGAAGACAGGTTGAGCGAGTGGCTCACCTCCAGAGAAAGTAACTCCTCCGCCCGACCGGTCGTAGAGCAGAAGGTCTCTTTCAACTATCTCCATCAATTCCTCTACTGTAATTTCTCTGCCAACGCCCACCAATGCATCAGTAGGGCAGATTTCGGAGCACTTTGAACACTTGTTACAAATGTCCCTATCGACGGCGACGCCTTTAGGGGTTGGCGTAATGGCCTTCTCAGGGCAAATATCTATGCAAAGATTGCATTTGGTACATCTGTATTCGAAGTACATGAGGTCCCTCGAGTGAAATATACCCTCGGGATTATGACACCACCAACAAGATAGCGGACATTGTTTTAGGAAGACTATGGTTCGGATGCCCGGTCCATCGTGAATGCCAAACCGCTGTACATCAAAGATCATGCCCGAGGTATGATCATTATCCTTCAAGGCACTAATTCTCTTCTCCATAGGAGCAAAAGTGGACTGCATGCCGCCATTCACCCGAGGCATACGCATATGACCTTGTATCTATGACTGGTATAGTTATGCATCTTTTGTAGAGTTAAGGTTTTGCTAGCTCAAGACTTGATTCTCCCAGTCTACTTGTTCTGA
>JASHPQ010000146.1 GCA_030037995.1 Nitrososphaerales archaeon
TGAGGTTCTGAGAGTACCTCTTGAGAAGTGCGGCTGGAGGAGCCTCGTCCAAATCGCAGAAGGCACCGGTTTTGCCCCAAATTCTCTCTATGGGAAGAGACCGGGCCATGTCGGTCCCGACCTACAGGAGCTCATAACCGATAGGTTAATCGAAATGAGATACTTCGAGGGGGAGCGGGGTCGAGGTGGCGAAGTGATGCGGTTCAGAATTGTACATCCAAAAAATGTGCCGCCGAGCAAAATCCTCCAGCCACAAAAGCTCGAGCCAGAGAACTTCGTCCAGTCTAAAGTCCCACCGCATGTTGAAATTGGAAATGTTTCGTATTCAGAGCGACGTCTCGCTGCAATAATGTTCACCGACATGGTTGGGTACACCGAGATCGGTCAAAGAGACGAATCGCTGTCATTAGCTCTGATTGAAGAAAGTAGCAAACTCCTCTTACCGGTCTTCCAGAGACACAATGGAAGGCTCGTCAAGACACTCGGCGATTCATTTCTGGTAGAATTCCCAAATGCCCTAGAGGCGGTCAGATGCGGATACGATGTACAGCGAGTCGTGAGAGAGTTCAACATCGCACAGCCTGTTGAAAAAAGGCTCAATCTCAGAATCGGAATCCACCTTGGGGATGTGGTAGAATCAGGCGGGGACATATTTGGCGATGCGGTCAACATCGCTTCCCGAGTCGAACCATTCGCAGAGAGCGGTGGTGTCTGTCTGACCCGGCAGGTTTACGATCAGGTGCGGAATAAGATCGACCTGACATTCACGAGTCTCGGTGAAAGACTCTTCAAGAACGTGGAACTACCGATCGAGTTGTACAAGGTCGATCTCCCTTGGAGTGAAACAAAAGAAGAAGAATCATTAGGACTCGATCGGAACAGGATAGCAATCCTACCATTCACCAATATGAGTCCTGACCCCAATGACGAATACTTCGCAGACGGGATGACCGACGAGATCATTTCGACGGTGTCCAAACTCGAGAGGGTCGAAGTCATTTCGCGTACGTCGGTCATGCAGTACAAGAGGAATCCAAAGTCGATAAGGGAGGTCACTAAGGAATTGAATGTTGGGACCATTCTGGAAGGGAGCGTGCGCAAAGCAGGAAATAGACTCAGAATCACCGCTCAGTTGATTGATGCAACGAAAGACCGACACCTATGGGCTGAAACGTATGACAGGAACCTGGAGGATGTATTCGCCGTGCAGAGTGAAGTGGCGGAGAAGGTGGCAAACGCACTCCAGGTAAGCGCGCACAAACCGGAGAGTATCGAGTCGATTAACAATATCGAAGCGTACACTATGTATCTAAGGGCTATGCAGTTCTCGCAGGAGTACTCCGAATCAAGCTACCGAAAAGCCATCGCGCTTTTCGAAGGCGCCATATCCAAGGATCCGACGCTCTCCCGCGCTTATGTGGGACTAGCCAATGCCTGGATAATGATGGGAGCTTGGCTAACCGGTTGGGCAGACTTTACTTCCTCTGTGAATAAGGCAGAAGCTGCCGTCAAGAGAGCCCTAGAGTTGGACCCTGAATCAGCGTACGCTCATGCAGTGATGGGCCGGGTTCATCTAACCTTGGACAGATTTGACGAAGCGCGTCTTGAGCTTCAGAGAGCTATTGAGATCAATCCGAATCTGGCCTCGGCTAACGAGTCACTTGGAGTCGAATATGCCACCATGGGCAGATTCGACGAGGCGATCAAATACGTTCAGAAAGCGTGCTATCTCGATCCGCTCAATCCACACCCCATGCGTATAATGACCAACGTTCTTAGGGTGGAGGGAAAAGTGGACGAGGCCCTTGAGATAGTCGGAAATTTCATGGAGATCTTCCCGAGGGATCTGCTGGCCTACCTTCAAAGAGTGTTGTGTTTCCTTCAGAAGAAGGATCTCTCCCGAGCCAGCGAGGCCTTGGATGCCGGGTTGAGCTTCTATCCGGATGATTATTGGCTCCGGATCGTGCGAGGCATGACATTTGTTCTGGCAGGCAGGAGAGGAGACGCGATGGGAGAGCTGCGGAGATTAATGACAGATGAGGCTGAATCAAATCGGTTAGGTGCCCAGGTTTGGATAAGGACGGCGCTGGGGGACCTAGACGAAGCCTTCGAGGCCCTCATGAGGGAGGCAGAACATCATTCCTGGTGGTTTCTGATCAAGTTTGACCCACTCTTCGAAAGGTTATGGAAGGATCCACGTTTCTCTGCGTTCTGCAAGAAAGTCGGAATCTAGGAACTCCGTAAATTACAAAAATTAAACCAACAAGAGTTCCGCCATAATTTGGATTAAAGAAGATCTTCGTGACAAAATATCCCAGACAGGTTTTTCCATAATCGCTTAGATACACGAATGTTAGAAAGAGGTCGAACAAGAAGAATAGGGCACCGGAAATGAACAGGACTATTGCATCCCCCGTCAAATAATTCATTGGTTGGTTATCTCTTCAACCGAAAATTAACAGTGGAAAAATATCGATATTTCCTATTGACTACTGTTTGTAACGAAATACCAAACGGCGTGGGGTTTGAGTGCTACGTAATATTCCCCGACCCCAAATAGACAATACGACACAGAACACCAAGTGTTTCCTGTGTAACATCCGAAAATCATGCAGACGCAGGTGCTATGGTCGCATAGTGAAATCCACATCTGCCGAGGTGCGAGACGAGTTGCGAGGTGGACTACAGGAGCGAAGAAAAAGATTGCAACCACTATAACGATAACAGAACCCAGCAATTTCCTCAGCAATTATGCTCAGAAATTCCTCAAGGCGTCTGACCACTTTTCACTGTCGAGTTGGTTGTGGTGATAGTAATCCAAGTAGTAGTCGTGATTGTAATAGGGTAGCACTGAATTGGCGGAATACATTCCGCATATTCTCCGGTCGTGGTAAAGTAAGTTGAGCCTCCAACTGGCAACGTCGTTCTAGTAACAGTAGTGATGGTCGTCAACTCTGGGAAGTCGTGGAGGGTAATGGTGCCATTGATGTGTCTTGAATTTGGAATGGTCATTTGTGATGGACTCTCACAATTATTAGACCATTGATTACCAACGTATTGCAAACCAGAGAAACTTGCCTCTCCAATCCCGAATGCTTGGCATGAAAGCGAAGTATGAATCGTAGTCTTACCTCCCGCAAATCCCGCTTGGTTCGGAACGATAAAGGATTGTGAAAATGGAACAAAGAAGAAAAAAGCGAGAAGCAACACAATTGCAACCACTGCAACCACGAATGCAACGACTTCTCCTGTTTTCAATTCGGACTATTTGATTCCTTTTAGGGACAATATATTAACGGAATACGATTTTCACGCTTGAGAATTAGAATTAGAAACAGACTGAAAGGAAAAGAGGAAGATAGGATGATTCTCAGACTCAGTAATCGTATTTCCCATTTTAATAGATGAAACCTTGAAATGAGATTTGCTTGAAAAATCAAACCCTTCTTATAGTGATTGGAATTTCAGCAGTCATGCTCGTTTTCGGGACAGCGTTAGGTGCCGTAGCGTTTCAGCTTACAAAGACCGAAACTACAACTAGTCTACAAACAGTAATTCAGAATCACACCACGACCTCTTTAGAAACTACAACTTCTTACGTTACGTCCCTTCCCGCCGGTGGCGGGATTCTAACACTGACGGAGTACGTGACAGACTACGAACAGCAGACCAACACTGTAGTCCTCTACGTTTATTCTTCCACGACTTACACGTGCTATGTAGGAACTGCTTATCTTGGCGTCACGAGGGGTGCAATCTCCTTCGCACTGGAGAATACCACGGGTGTATTCACTTCTGTTACGGTGACGACCATGTATTCAACAATAGATAACGGAATTACCACGACTACTGTTACAGGCTCTTACCCACTTATCACTTATACGACAACGAGCGACAATTCCACTGTCACAACTACTGGATGCATGCCATCGGCGTGACTATTCGGGTCTTTGTTAGAAGGAAGAGCGTTCAAACTACACAGAAAGGCGCTTTCAAAGATCAAAGATGTCGGAGGTCTAGAATCAATATAGGCGACTTTGGCAGTTAGATATAGAAGGTCATTGCGCGATGCTATCAGAATCAACCGAATGCCACTAAGGCAAATAACATTCCAGATTCCGTCTCTCGGCATTTCTATTTGAACAAAGAATCTCGCTTGGTGACCTTTTAGTTTGTTACGAGCAATTTAGTTCAGTCACCGTCGTCTCGGTGACGACAGGATTTTTTACAAAGGTGATAGTCGAATTTTCCGAGATAGAAACGGTGTATACATTATTGCCGGTAGTAGGGCTTATCGAATTTTCGTAAATGGTAGTATTGCAGGTTGTTGGATGAGTTAGCGTGAGCGTATAGTCGGACGTTGTGTTTAACGAAGGATACTCGAATATCCATACTGTGGTTACTGAATTTGTATAGACGTATGCTGAAGACAGTCCGCAAATTGGGGCACCAGAGCAATCCATAGTTTGAGTCGTATAATCCGAATTTGAGGAAAGAGCAAGGGTTAGTGTCTGGAGTTGGGTCGTCGTTTCGGTCTCTGTCGTTGGGAATGCAATTGAACCTAAAGCAGTTCCTATGATGAGCATAATAACTGCTACTCCGACCAATAACAGAAGAGTTGTACGCTTCATAATTCTGACCTTCTAGTTTTAACTAACTTCAGGGATTCTTGCATCTTTAACATATGTTTGTGACTTGAGCGAAGTGCGAGCCAGATTCCAATCCCAATGCCGACGGGAACGAGCAACAACCCGTCCCAAAATGGGAGCCATGCACCTTGCATACAGAAATCGCCCGAATTTGGTGGAACAGGAGTCAAGGTGTTGCAAAAGACTATCGTATTATAACCACCGAGGATAGCCAGCACGACGCCTATTACCGTTGGAGGTAGGAATCCTGTTAGAAATTTGGACATTCTGTTTTGCAAGTAATGTGTCTTTACCTTAAGTGAGAAAGTTGGGGAACTTTTCATTTATCCTGATTTTCACTCGAAGACATCCCATAAGGTTCTAGTCTTTAGTTGCATAGCATATCAAAAACATACGCTCCAAATAACATTTGGAATAGGTGATGATGGTAAAAAATAATGCTTGCTTCCCGAATAATATGCACCAATATAATGCGTCAAGAATAATGAAAATGAATAATTAATCTGAGTCGGTGCAGCGGTGCAATGAAGAGTTGCAGTAACTACAGGTGCAAAGAAAACAAATGCGATAATTATCACGACAAGAATTCCTAATATTGCTCTACGATTCATTGATTGGTTATCTCTTCATCCGAAAATGGGACAGACAGTCATTGTAGTGCTGTTATGAGATACTAACCCGTAAGTGACCGTAACCGTCGTAACATTAATGTTGGACGTTACACTCGTCGTCGTAGTTGTTATCGTTACATTAAGAAATCTTCCTTGAGAAGTGTCATTGGTGATCTGTGGAAAAATGTATTCTGTGGTAGTAGTATTGAATACGATGGCGACTCCACCGGGAAAAGTGCTCGTCCCACAGACAACCCAACCGAATTCTCCGCCCTGCACCATCATGATTAATTCGGTTGCGGTCACGAGTCCTTGAGGGGTGCCGTAATAGGTAACAGTTTGTGTTTGAGACGTCGTTAAGGTTTTTCCTGTTAGGGTTATTGTCGAAGTCCTTCCTGAAGAAATACTGTATCCTATGGTGGCTCCGAGAGCGAGAGCAATCACACCGATTACAACTACCAACGCTATTATTACTCCCGTTTTCATGTCCCTTCTCCCGCACATCACTAGATAAAAATGGGACATCTTCTCGTATTATTTTGCATTGAGGTAACAGTGTATGTCGTGGTGAACTCGAAGGATGAAGCATTCACGACAGACCCTGCGGAGGTCGATGTCGCTATCGTTACTTTGAGGAATTTCCCCGCTGATGTTAGATTATTGATAGACTGAGGAAAGAGGTATTCTGTGGAAATGTTATTGACTATTTGCATGACACCACCGGGAAAAGTGCTTGTCCCACAAATTACTAGCATGTCTTCTCCAACGTGTGAAATCATAATTAACTCGGTTACGGCTATAGGGGCTTGTGAACTGCTAGAAGCAAAAAAGTATCCCGGAGTTGCTCCCAGAGGTAGAGCAATAACTCCAACAGCGATAAGAACTGCGATTACTTGTCCTATTTTCATTTCTTCGGCTTGGTCGAGAAGTTCCTAGAGGTGATATTTGAAAGTATGCAACAGCAGTCCTGTTCTTCCTCGAAGAACATAGCGGAACCCAGAGTATCGAACATAAATTAACGTTTGCCGCGTTCAGCGGCAATGAAACCTCTCTTTGTCAACGGTTTCGGAATCAACTTTAGCGTTAGCCACTTTGCTTTGCGAATCAAATCGAGAGATGCTCTGCTCCATGAATTCACTTCACATCAATTCCCGTATGATTCGGGAGTCTTGGACTCGCCTTTTGGGAATATTTCACTCGAAGCGTTGCGATGGCTAGGGCAGCATAACCTACCAGTATTCGTAATGAAGTGGACGGGAGATGTACAAACTCTGATCTTGCCGCGGACAAGGCAAAATACAGGGCACTTGAAACTAAAGCAACTCGAAGCGATTCGGAACGAACGTAAAAGATTCTTTATTGCGACCTAGGTTTTAAACGATGCATACTGTGTTAAAGAATAAGCTTCACGCTATCCCCTTCCACAATAACATCGTATCTATCAACATCATAGGTTTTGATCTCTGCTCCTAGTCTGCCCTGCCGTTCCATGGCTTTCTGAACGTTCTCCGGCAGCGGAAGTTGCCTGAGCATGGCGGAAAGACCCACCATCTGAGGATCAGAGATTTTCTCCCCGGTCGTAATGTCATACCTAGCTCCGTGCAGACCACAGGCAACGACTTTTCCCCTTAGCGTTCCGGAGGAAAAACGCCCATTCATGTGGCCGCATCTATCCGAGATCGCGTAGTACCTTCCCTCCCAGTTGCCGACCATGATTTCTTTGCCTTTGACCTCCACGTGCTTCATACCTCCATCCTGTATTTCTCCCAATCTTGCAACTTCTACTTCTTCTCGATTGATCGTCGTCGCATTCATTGAATATCGGACATCCAATACGGAAAGCTTCTGATATAACGATATTGGTCATCCAATAGCGCTCCGTACCTCGCTAAATGTTTAGTGCTCCGGGCTCTCGAGCATCTCTCTAGGGTTCTTTCCGTAGGGCAAGCAAGAAAGGTGTCATATCACTCCGGTGGAGTTGAGAGATACTACATGGCAGATCCCTGGCTTGGCGATTTAGGCATCAGGGTTACCAACTAGGTGTGCGCAATTCGGTAGAAATTTAGTACGTGTGTGATGCGCTCCCCGTAAAAACTTCGCGGGATTAGGGCAATTTTCATGCTTTTTGGGGACGAAAGAGCTAGATTTCAGCTTTGTCACAAAACAGGTCGTAATGGTGAAAGGATAAATGGGGCGACCGAGTCCTGGCCCTCGATAGGCACGGGAGAGTTGTACGCGATACCGGATCAATACCGCGATTGAACCCAGGCGGGGGCAATTTCGGACCCGACGGCCGTTATTACATCACTTTACGCACCGCCCACACGATTATGGCTCTCCCCGTCGCACTGGATGGTGCTGGAGAAAATATTCTGCCATCAGGGATCGAACCGTTTCCTCGCGGATTTGCATTCAAGGGCGATGGTACCCTCTTTCTTTCTTCTGGCATCGGTCCCGATGGCGAAGGCGACAACACCGTCGTTGTCTTTCATAGAGATCAAAGCTCCAAGCGGACGCCGCTAATTTCTGATCCGGACCTCAGCCCGCTCGATCTCACGATAGCGCCCAACGGCAACATCGTTATCGCTAGCGAGTTTCCATTCGGATCCTTTGATGCAGTAACCAGCGTCCGGGAGTACGACACAAAAGAGGGACGACTAGTCCGCGTTTTCTCGGCTGGTGGATTGGCCGAGTTCCGCAGACCTCGCGGTTTGCGGTTTAGTTCCGACGGAAATCTCAACTGCGTTGCCCAAGACGAAGTCATAGTCTTCGATTTCGCGAGTGAACAATGCCTCGGCGCCGTCGTTCGATATCCCCGGTTGAATGGGCAAGCAATAGCGTTCTTTCCATAACTGTCTTTTCTAGCTAGTGGCCGTCGTACTTGAGCTGGCATATTACCCAGCAGCAGCGCGATCAAGCTCGCTCCGGGAAAATCTAGTTTTGGAGATGGTATGCTGTTGGATTCCCTGAGGAAGATGATTCCGGCAATGACTCCCCCAATGCCAATTGGGACATTTACAAAGAAAATAGCTCTCCAGGACAAGCGCTAGGTGACTTTTTGCAACGAATTGTAGCTCCAATCCTAGCTAAAGATTCTAGAGAGAACTTTCTAGAACTATGTATCTTCAAGATCGGAAAGTTTCAAGACTAACTGAAAAAGACGCTAAAGAGCGACACAGCCCTAATTATTGAAGCTTCGCCGGAACAGTC
>JASHPQ010000147.1 GCA_030037995.1 Nitrososphaerales archaeon
AAGAAATTCTATACTCAGGACAGCGGGTCTTATCCTGCGATCTCCTCCCGTGTGGAATCCGGGGTTTGACTGGCGCACTGTTAGATCTTTGGTCGGTCTAAGGAGCACACACGTACCATTGCTTCACGTGTGTGACTGGTCTATCGACTGATTTTCTCGGGTAGTTAATAATTTTCAAACTAAAAATAAATAATCCCCAGGGGGAGAGGGGTGTGGGCGCGGGTTTTGGGGTCGAGAGTTCACTTTAGTATCTAGATAGACATGTCATTATCAAAGCTTCCCTTTGCCGCAACAGTGACATGAATTTTACTTTTCTCCTGGATTTCTCCCTTTTCCATCATTCATCGGAGCCAGGTCGCACCTTGATCAGAAGTTAGCCAAGTCGGAATCTCGTATTGAGAAAGAATCTCTTCTGGAGTTTCCCTTCTCCTAATCACACCGGTCGTTTCTGGATTCACAAGAACTGTGGCTGGTCTTGGGATTCCGCAATACTGAGTAGAGATCATCTCGCAATAGGATCCCTGGTCTAGAGTTGCTAGAATGTCTCCCTTTTCCACGCGTTGTATTTTCAAACTACTTGCGAGATAATCATCCGCAGACGTATTTCCTATTATATCCACTTCTTGCGTTTTCGGTTGGAGTACTTTGTTTGCGACTATGGTTTCGTGGTAGAAGTTAAAGATCAGACGCCTGACGTATTGGTAAGGAGAAGTGTCCACGCGCAACAGTTTCCCCGCACCGGGACCGAAAGAGACGTCTTTTGTCATCCCGACTGTGGGAAGCAAAGTTGCAGCATCAGTAACGATAAATCCGCCAGATTCCAGCAATAGTTTAGGGCGTCCGATAGCTGAAACGACATTGCCCTGAGTCAGTACAGATGCGACGGTTCGCGCGTGATCACTGATAGTTGGAATACTTGTAACGCCATTCGGTCCGAAGGGATGTGGTCTCGGTTTTCTGTATCCGCCACCCAGATCGAGCGTTGTCACGGTAAAATCAAGCTTATCTTTTACTTGGATTGCAAAATTGACCACTGCTCGGACCTCGCTTCTGAGGCGAGCGAGATCGAGGTCGCGGTTGGTTAATGTCAGATCGTGAGATTCGGCCCTAGTCTAATCGCTAAAGCAAGCCGGCAAAACCCGCGTCTTTTAATCAAGACGTTACAATGATGTATCCTTCCATGTACCCCACGAGGCCCATTCCTGGACCGCACGGCGAGTCGCAGGTATACATGTAGACTCCAGGCTTTGCAAAGGTCAGGGTAAAGACGACGGCCGTGGTGGGGGGAATGGGGATGTTCACTCCCATCTGCGGAATACTGAATGTGTGACCAATTCCCATCGCCACGAACGATTGGCCTTGGCTGTAGGCGCTCGCCACCTGCCCGCTCGCAGTATCATTGTATGCCGTAAAGGGGGTAGAAGCCTGAGCTGTAAGATTCTGGTTGATGGCGTTGTCCCATGAAGTTACCACAAACTTGATCGCGGTTCCAGCTGAGACCGTGATGTTGTTATCGTTGGGACCAGGCCCCGTGGTATTGGTCGCTGGAGTTGGAACAACTCCGTTCTCTATGTTTGTCGGAAGAACAAATCCATCGTAGGTGGCGCCTCCATAGTCAGGGACAATGTCCAAGTTGACCACGGCAGCTTGAGAAGATTGACCGCTCGTAGTAGCAGCCTTTGCGATCGTGGTGATGTAGAAGCCGAACAAGCCACTCAGTACAATACCGGCGATCACTAGTATCGCAATGGTTGTGTTTTCCCTGCTCGGATTCATCAATTTCACATCACGTAACCATATTTAACTGGGAGGGCACTTCTTCGGACGGATTTAAGATTTATACATGATTCCCAAACTTGATAATAACGACGAACACTGACACGTTTCCGGATCACTAGCATACTCCGTGGAGAGTCCTTTTACTTTCCTTGATCTCGTCGTTTTGAACAATTTCCTGAAACTTGAGGCACCCGTGATTCGCATTTTCAACCATGTAGACAGATGTTCGAATTATCCAGCTTCGGTTAGGCGTCTATGAAAGGATTCAGCTTACAAGAAAACGTCTTCTTAATCTGCAGCTGGCGCGACAAAATCTCGTACGCTTGAATACAGGAGTACTTCAAAAGCCAGATATAATGGCTAAACAAAGGCTCCGCCAAAGGCGTGCGCCCTGGTAATGTCATCTCCAGACGATCCGGGTGATAAAAAGCCGGAGGAGGACTCCGATGAGTCTAGAAGGAATTTACTCAAGGTAGGGCTCGGTGTGAGTGTAGTTCTTCTACTAGGGGGGGTGGGCGCAGTAGCGAAATCACTCATCAGTCCGGGAGCTCAGCCCATAGTCGCGTCGACAACGACTCAAACGACAGCGAGTAGCAGCTCAAGTATCTCGCAAAGCGCGACGTTACCACCGCCAGCTGCACCCGGGTTCCCTGTAATTCTTGTTGCAAATGTGAGCGACGTTCAAGTAGACTCTCCTGTCAACTTCAATTATCCATTGCAGGAGACGCCTAACATTTTGATAAAACTGGGACAGAAGGCGGAAGGTGGAGTCGGTCCAGATGGTGACATTGTCGCCTTCAGCCAGATATGCCAGCATCTGGGTTGCATCTACGCATTCATTGCACCGGGCTCTTCGCCTACTTGCAACAGTTCCTATACTGCTTCTGGCCCAGTTGGATATTGCTGCTGTCACGGAAGTGTGTATGATTTCCTCGAAGCCGCCAAGGTTATTGGGGGACCAGCGCCGCGGCCGGTGCCACAAGTTATACTCGATTTTGATTCTTCGACGGGCAACATTTACGCAACGGGAATGATGCCTCCGACAATCTTCGGATATGATACGGGCTCAACCGATGTAGCAAACGACCTCCAAGGCGGAACACTGGTGTGAGTTAGGCAAATTTTGACTGTCACCGATGTCGAAGAAAAGAGGGAGGACGTAGACCGGAGAAGCGCCGAAACTGAAAAAGAATTGACCAGGCGTCCGGTCACCACCTTGGACAAAATTGCGGGATGGTTTGATTCAAGGCTGGGCCTTTCGTATCCTTTCCTACGAGATGCACCGGCGTACTCCATTAATCCATTTTACTGGCTGGGCGCACTCACGGTGGTTGCTTTTGTAATTCAGGGGATCACCGGCATTATGATGATGCTCTACTATGTGCCTAGTCCCACCCAGGCTTATTCCTCTACGCAATTTATTTTCCAGAGCGTCAGCTACGGGCGTTTCTTGGAAACGGTTCACCTCTACACCGCGTACGCAATGATCCTGCTCGCTTTTATGCACATGATGCGCGGGTACTTTGTCTCGGTCTACAAAAAACCCAGGGAGGTGATGTGGATCGTTGGAATGGTAATGGGTTTCGTTACTCTCGGTTTCGGCTTTACGGGATATTTGCTTCCTTGGACAGTGGTTTCAAAGTCGGCTACGGATGTGGGAGTCGGGATGATCACCGCATTGCCGCCACCGCTGTCATCTTTCCTCGTGTTCCTGATAGAAGGAGCAAACGGTGATTCCGGCGTAATCCTTCGTTTCTACGATTTGCACGTCGTAGTTCTTCCCGCCGTATTGCTGCTGCTCCTCGTCCTGAAGATGTACATGCTGGAAGCACATGGTATCGCTCCACCCACAGGAGGCGTCGACAAGCTCCCGGAAAGTAAGAAAAAGTTAGTTCCCATTTTCCCCGACGTGACCTTCTATCTCGTCGAGCTTGCTGCATTCTTTGGCGCAGTCATGCTATTAATTTCTGCACTGTTTCCGTTGACCCTGCCCCCGGAGTACACTCCGCAGCTTGCATCTCAGTACACGTCGCAGCCCGACTGGTACTTCCTTTGGATTTATCAAACCCTGAAAATGCAGATCTTCGAAACCGCGGGTCTTCCTGTGGCTCTCTCTGTCATTACCTTGATCTTTGTAGTTCTTGTGTTCCTTCCTTTCATTGATAGGGGTGAGACAAGGAGCCTGAGCAAGAGGATGAAGTTTGTAATCTTGGGAGCGATCTTCGTAGCTGAGGTGATCGGACTTTCGATCTGGGGAGAGCTGACACCGGGACGAATAATCCCAACTGAAGAAGGCGTGCTGGTCCTGGGAGGGATTGCATTGCTCGTCACGTTGGGAACTGTCGTAGTCTATAAGATCCTTGGAAGGGCTTCCGTCGTTGGCAAAAATAGAACAACGACAACGAAGCCAGTGCTCCAACAAAAAATGGCTTCTAGTTCCGAACCACTGACAAGATCAGCCTCGCTTTGGACCGCCGGCATCTTTGCAGCTTTACTGGGACTAGGCACTTTTGCGATCGGCAGTTCAATCAATTCAGTTGTAACGTTGGCTTTTGTGGGTGCGAATCAATCGCTGATCGAATCACTCGCACTCTCCCTGACAGCTCTCTCCGTCTCCGTATTTGGAATCGTTTATCTTCTTTACAGGCTCGAACTGAACTCGGGCCTCTTGAAGCGGCGTATCAAGCTCTTTGAGATCGGGTGGAACAAAGAATGAGTAAAGCTCTGCCCAGATCTGCCTCGGAGATCGTAGGCCTGCTCGTGATGGTTGAGGTAGCGTCTGTCTTCATTCTATGGAACATTAATGCAGTGAGCAAAGCTGGCGAAGGTGAGTTCGCAATTTTTTTGGCAATCGACTTGATCTCACTTGCCATGATTTCCAACATCTACAGATCGGGCATGCAGGGCGACCAGCTGAATAAAGGCTTTTTAGGTGTATGTCTTGCTTTGATACTGATCTTCGTTCTTTTCGGCCTCGCGATTTAGCTAGATAGCCTAAGAAGCGCTTCGTAGTAATAGGCCGAGTGGAAGGACTGTAGATTCTTTCGATAAGGTCATTGACAAGATTTCTGCTCGGGAACTCTTTTCTTCTTTCCTTGGATGACGTATGGTTTTTTCTTGCTAGTTTTCGGTCCATGTCCTAAAATCCGATTGGACGTAATTATCACCATTGGTAATCGTATCCTCATATTAAGTAACGATGCCCCGCAGATTCTTCAGGCGAAGAGAGTTGGCGAATGAGGAGTCGGAAAAAGCGAAGATTAAACGAGGAATAGTAATCTTCGACACGCGGTACGGGAATACTGAAAGGGTTGCAAGATCTTTTGAGGAGGGACTCAAACAAGCTGGAGTTGAAACATTTTCCGTTAATGCAAAAGAAGCAAACCTCGAATCCCTGAAAGAATACGACCTGATTGCGATAGCCGCCCCAACAGAGATGATCACGGCATCCAAATCGATCAAGGAATTCCTTGAAAGACTGAGGAAAATAGACTTCAGCGGAAAATTCGGCTTCGCGTTTGACACAAGGCTTCAGTTCCCCCTCTCAGGAAGCGCCGCGAAATTCATCGAGAAAGAATTGAAGAGCTCCGGAATAGATATCGTAATGCCGCATGTCTCCGCCATAGTTGAAAGAAACAAGGAGGAGGAAGGGGGCGTGAAACTCAAGGAAGGAGAAGAGAAGAAGTTCGAGCTCCTTGGAAAGCAGGTCGGAATTGCCGTAATGACAAAGAGCATGGTTCTTGCACGTACATAATGGATAAGAGCAAGTCAACTGCAAAATACGAGGCGCCGATGATTCCAGTTTATCTTTCGATCCTGGGTATCACTGCATGACTCTTTTTTATCCTGCTCTCTGCAATTTACTGGCTAAAAGGTTTCAGCCTGAGAATGTCGTTCTTACAATAATACTACTCAGGATGCTGGCATGGCGATCGGCTGATGTGGCTGATCTGGTACCGCCCTGACGGCGAGTTGCGGAGACGAACGAAATTTGCACAACGACACGCGTGAAATAAGCCTAGGCAATTGAAAATTGAGCTCCATTAGAAAGTTATCTTCAGAAAGTAAAATCAAGCGTAGAAATGTTTTTGTTCTATGTTTTCAGTCGCAACCGAAGATTTCCCAGAACCGTCAATCATTCGTTCATTATTTCACTGTTCATTCTGCGGATAGCTGCTTATTCGGTGTTCGGTTTAGTCTTTGCATAACTTACATAATTTCTTTCAGTTTGACTAGCGCCCTAAAAAGAATAAATACTTACGTTTGTTCTTTCGTCCATCCTTATGGAAATAAAATAAGGGCAAAGAAAGCTCTACAAAGTCAACTATTCGCATACAGTAACTATACCAAAGGTCTGGGTAGAAACTGCTGGTCTCAAACATGATGATTGTGTCGACCTGACGATGTTGGAAGATGGCTCTCTGCTAATTCGCCCTGTGAAAAAGTACGGGGTTCACCAAGAGTCGGTGACAAATATGGAAGTCGCCCCATCCGACGAACCGATTTTGCGAATGCAAAGTTAAACGGGGATTCCAGACATCGTAGCATAAGATTTGGCTATTTTTGATTCTGCCTTTCGCAGTATTTCACTTAGCGTTGATGGTTTTATAGAAAGTTCATTTGCCAGCTCTGTCAGGCTTGTTCGTCTGGGAAAGTCAAAATATCCTCGCCTCACGGCTGAAGAAAAAACCTCCTTCTGGCGAGCTGTGAGAACTTCTTCCCTGTAAGCGTCCCCAATTTTTCTGATTTCAGCTTTCGCTCCACGGAACTCAAGCATGTTCATTACTCTCGATATGTCGTCTGGTTCCTTCACAAACAGATTCCAATTAACAGTGCCATCAGTAAGATCGGAGTTGTAAGGGCAGGCTACGCAAAACGCATTAGAATTCCTGGAAACGTCGCAGAAGAGGGGCGCGTTCAATATTAGCATCACGAGAGTCCTCGTTGGACTGCAGTCCGCTATGTATACACGCTTGATATCTGGCAAAGTCTTGAGTTCCGAAACAAGATGGTCAACGCTGTTGCTCCCACTGACTTCAAGGAGAAGACTCATCTCCCTTGAGCTCGACTGCTTGCAGTCTACTATAATTATCCTGCAGTGATGACTTTTGGCCAGATTTTGAAATACGTTGATCTCATTGACCGAAATGGAGATTTGTTTCAGCATCTATCTTTCAAAGTCCTGCTTAGCCTAACTGGTTAGGGATAAGATCCTTTTAAAACAGAATACAATTCTCAAAAATGATAATCAGTTTCCCTGCACAGAAAATAATCTCGGAGCCGCTCGTTTCGAATCCATCACGAAGATACGGAATTTTTCCCGAACCGGTTAGGGGAACATAATAAACAGTTCTCATTTTCACTTATCCGCCCATGATTCAGTCGTTAAAGAATCGGTTGGTCTTCTACGGGCTCGGAGGATTCGCGCTCCTTCTTTTGGCTTTGCCAGTGCGCAACTCGTTCGCCTTCACGTCGAACGATCTATCCAACGGTCTAGTAAGCGGGGGTTCGGTTTGGCTCGAGTCAACAATCGTCGTCGCCCTGGCGTTTGTCAGTGCGATGGCATTTTCGCTCCAGATTGCGAGGGGATATTTCGTCAGGGTTCTAAACAAATTTACTCTGAGGTTAGGCGCGGACATTTGGTGGCTCGCATACGTCTTGATAAGGGATGGCCTGATCTTCATGTCTTTCATCATGGGATTACTTGTTTTCTTCCCGGGTACGTTTCTTGATTACCCAATGGCTGTGCCATTCATGCCCCTCTCTGTTGTGTTTTTTGGAGCAGCGTTAGTATCGAAGCTCTACGTCGATGCTGACGACAACCGCAATGCTTTCAGATTTGTAACCGTCCTTGTTTTTATCGGGACATTACTCTGGATAACCGGAACAATATTCGTTACAGAATCTCCTCTGCAACTTGCCGCGCTACCTCCGGGTGTAAGTGCAACGAGCGGGTTTTGGTACATGATGTCCCAGACATTCTCATCGCAAACGAATCTGCCCCTAACGATGACGTCTTTTGAAGCATGCTTTGCTGCACTAGGAATAATTGGCATCTTTGGCTTCGCTCATCCAATTCTTCACTCGCGGCTCCCAGCCAGGAGAAAACCGACTATTGGTGCGACCTCAACCCCGCAACCATCAACTGCTCCGATGGTCCCGACTGCAAGAGCAGTTGTCAACAGAGGAAATGCGAGTGATACTTCCTCGACTTTCACTCGACTCGGGAGCAATTCGGAAGCTAAAATGGATCAATTATCTCCAGATGCCCTGAAAGGTGGCAAGCCCGACTATATCGGGTAAGCTCGGCAAAATTGCAGAGAGAAAGAGGGGGCCCAGACATCTCCGATGACGCTATTCAAGTTCATCGTTGACGAGACCAAGTGCATGAACTGTGGTGCATGTATGGATCTCTGCCCGCCGACATGCATAGAATTTACACGTCCCTACGATACTAGATTCTACGGATCGGTCTACGGCATTTCCACAGATCAAATCCCCGAAGGCACTCCCAAGCTCTGGATGATGGAAAAACCGTACGTTCCGATCCAAGAGCGCTGCACGGGCTGTCAAGTATGCCTCAGAGAATGTCCGACCAATGCAATAACGATCGAACCAGATTCTGGAAAACCCTCTTCTGTGAGACCAAAACCCGTCATATTGAAGACCGAGGGAAAAGTGGATGAAGCTTTTTGGCACCCTCTGTCTCAGTACACTCGGGACTATTTGAAACGCCCAGTTCGGAGTCCCTGGTCCAATGTTGCCGAGTGGAAACCGACGCTCACTCCAAGGAAAGTTGGAGAGACGTGGAGAACAATGGAATTCGAGGAGTAGCCCGAGTCAGATGACAAGCGAGATCCAATCGGAAGTCGAGGTTTCGAGCACTCTTCCAGAAGATCTTGAAATCGAGACAAAATTCGAGTCCAGTATGCAAAGGCTAGGCGCTGCGATCGATTCTCCAAAGACTCTCCTAATCGCTAGAAATGTTCTCCTAACATTGCTAGAAGTAGAAGGAAAAGTTGACGAGCGATTGATGCTTTTTCTTCTGAAAGACAAGGAGTATCGTCAAGGAATCGTGACTAGACTTGCTTCGGACACTCCGGACTTTTGGGATGAGGCTTGGAAACAAGCGTGGAAAAAACAGATCGATCCTCTGTACTCAAGCGAGCAACAGAGGATTGTTAGGCGGCGCAGCCTGATTTCTTTTTGGACCAAAGAGTGGGATACTCTTCCTAAAGATCAAGTGAAGCACGTTATTGCAGCTTTACAAGTGCTGGCATAGAATCTTTTCGACCATTCAAGAGTGAACTGTGCGTCTTTTTGTCTTCAAAGCGGGGCTCAAGCAGGCAGAGTCTTCTCAGAGGTCTGATTGTGAGGACTGAAGTGACGGACTGCCCTCTTGGTTCATTTCAAGTCATCGTAAGAGCATGTAGTGGAAGCGGCGACTGTGCTGCGGTGTGCATCGTCCACGTTTTTGAAACCGATGAAAACGGACGCTGTACAGTTACGAACAGCGAACTTTGCTTTGGTTGTACTGCTTGTCTTGAGCAATGCTCTGACAATGGAGTTGTAATCATTCCAAACAAAGCAAGTGAGCATCTCACAATAGAGGAGCTTCTCAAGTAGTCCCCCTTCCTCGTCTGAGGAGATAGAACCTATTAGGCATTCGAGATATACGAAACAGCTGCCTAGAGATAATAGTAAGGACATGCGAGGAAATTTACAGTTTTGAGCGTTTTTGCAACTGAGTCCGATGAAGAGGAATCCGCCATCTTGAAGCTCTCAATGAGGACGCTGAAAGACCACTACGGCCTAAATCCGGGAAAGCATGCAAAGATAGTGAAAAGAATTGGATATCAACTTGGATCTGAACTCTCGACAAGATTTCATTCTACCGAAATGAGCTCGCTCATCGCCGAACTCTGCGAGTACTGGCTCAGAAACAAGATAGGCGAAATAAGTTGGGAGAACGAAAAAGAAGGACTCCTCGCCATCAATTTTTGCTCCGATTGCTTCTCGAGGTCTTACGGGGCGGGGTACGTACTGTGTCCGTTCAAGGAAGGACTGCTGGAGGCCGTGCTTCATTCGAAGCTATTGGAAGAGTTCAAGGTGACGGAAGTGGAATGCTGCGGTACCCAAGCTCCGGGATGCCTGTTCAGAATCGAGCGTTCAGCACTCCGCGAGCCGGGATTCGGCTAATCAAGTCTTTTGGCAATGAATCTCGAAGTCCTCTTTGATAGCGACATTATCGTAATCATTCGATTCACCCCCAAGGTGGTCGGGAAGATCGATGCGTCTCCGATGAAGAGATTCTTAACTCCGTAAAGCTCTCCTTCAGGATTTACTGCCCCGAGAGACTCGCTCGAACTCATCCTGCACGAACCCATCAGGTGCCGCTGAAAACCATCACCTTGTTTGCCTCAATTCCTCTCCTTCCCACCTGTTCGCAGAAGTTGTCGAGATCTTTTTGCCCTAAAGGTTCTCCATCTTCTGCTATCAAGTTCAATCCCTCGGAGTGAAGCGAGAATAATCCAATCGCCTTTGCAGCCACAAGTATGCCGGCGAGCTCTTTCATCCCGGCGATCATGTTCTTCTTATCTCGCTGATCCAGTTTGTAAGAAACCTTGGCAGACCCGTGCTTGTCGATTTCGACACTGCCCCCTCCCCCACTCCTTCAGTAGCACGATGCTAGCCGACGAGTGATTGAACCACGTCTTCATATACTCCTTGTGAGCTCTGCCGTTAGCCCAAGGAGTGCTCAGGGAAAATAGTCCGGGATGCGAAGGAGAGCTTCCAGCCAGAACCGGTGTCCTCCTCAGTCGGAGTGGAGGAATTTCGTGACGACGACAGTCTGAGGTGGTCCATCCCATGCCCTAATTTCTTCTTTAAAGTGTCCCGAAACGGCGGTCGTGGGATGTAATCGAAGGTTTTTGCCAACGTTTTTGTTTCTGGTGCCGGATTTAAGGGGTAGTGCGGGAGTTTTGATAGAGCCACATGCGAGCAGGACAACCTTCGCACTAATCGTAATATCGAAAGCCTTGCCTGAGGAGGTAGTAAATTTAGCTTCGACGCCTTTCGCAACTCCCTCTTCGACAATCACGCGCTCCGCTTTCGTATTGAAGAGAAATCTGGCTCCGTTCTGAAACGCCATTGGCAGATAATTTAATGGCGTTGATTGCTTGCAGCCTACCGCGTTCCTCAGATCTGCTCATAATCAACGCCATCCCTGTACCTCTTCCCGTTTTGGAATCTCAGTTATTGGGACTTGTATCTCAAGAGTGTATTCGGTCAAGCAATTCCTAAAATATAGGGGCGATGCCATAATTATTAAACAAACGTGAATGAGACTGCATCTCATGCTTGGCAGTTTTTTAGAATCAGTTAGGCCGTGAGCTGTTACTTAACACGAACACGAATTTGATGGTACCTAACGCGACCAATATATTCTAGGTGCATTCTGAATGACAATTTGCAGAATTAGAGCAAAGCCGCGATTCCCAGAAGGCCTCCGATTGCAATCAGCAAGGACATGATCCAAAACATTGCCATCCAATATGGCCCGTGGTGGTGTCCGCTCATTACATCCCGTCGTGAAACGAGTCTCCCGAGGAGAAAAAGCGATGGCAAAATGATTATTGTGTAAATCACCATCAGGTCAAGTATTAGTTGTAAATAGTTTGAGGAAAAAATCGCGACCAGCAAGAGGGCGGGGACGCTCTCTATTGCATAGACAGTCAGGAATGATTTTCTGGACTTGGCGTCGATTGCCTCGAGCGCCCCCCATGCTGAGCCCAGAGAAACGACGACCAACGCGAGAAAGCCGGCAGAGATGAAGCCGATCCCCATCAGTAGCGAGGCGTTTTTACCGAACAATGAAAGCGCGTTAGATAGCTGGGATATGTCGAGGAAATTTCCCGCACCAGGAAGATGCGATCCATCAACCACAATTACTGCCATGAGCACCTCCGACACGATCGCCCCAAACAATGTTTCAATGCGCTCGTCTTTCATCGACCCTGGTTTCTTTCCCTTTCTTGAATCTGCACCCGAATGGAAATAGAGCATCCAGGGCATGATGACCGCCCCAATACTGGCAGCCATTAGATAATCAAACGATGAGTTCCCGTAAGGCTGGATAGGAGAAAGACCTACGTAAAGTACCAGCCTAGGATTGATGTGGAATACAAACGTAGAGAGTGCAATTCCAGTCACAACAAGGAAGCTGATCGGGAGCAGAACTAACTCGGCTCCCCTATACCTTCGTCCTACCACTATGGCAGTGTGCACAACATAGACAACGAGCAGCCCCTGTAAAACAGGAAGCCCGAGAAGGTAGAGACCGATACCGATCCCAGCGTACTCCGCGACATACTCAAGGAAATCGCTGATCGCCATTGGCAGGGCGGCTAGTACAGCTACTCTTCTACCCATGTACTTGCGTACAGCTTCCCCAAGTCCTACGCCGGAAGCGATTCCCAAACGACCTGCTGCGTCCTGTATGAAGAAGAGAGGCACGGTTAGTGCAAGCATGATGAAGATCATCCTGTAGCCCCAAACCGATCCAGCTTGCAACCCGGTGACAATGGATGCTACGTCGATATCCGCAATCATGACCAGCCAGGCTGGACCCAAGTTCTTCAATCGATCAACAGTAGATAATTCCGGTTCCTTCATGTCACTCCTTCCTCTAACCAATGACACACAGTTGCTTCATGTCCAAATTCTAAACACTCCGTATGAAGGTTTCAATTATCATGGCGTGTCTTTTTGCACTCTGTAACGATCAAGACGGCAAGTCAAAATGAAAGCTAACAATCATCTGGGCGGTTCACGCGCTCCTGCAGTACGTATAGAATCAAAATGATCATCTGGTGAGAGTCTTATGCGAAAGACGAGTGATCAAATTAGGCTGGATCAAGTTGTAACACAGCACTTCGGTTTCAGGCGCGGTAAGGCTGAGGTGACCTGTGCAGTTAAACATGTTGAGTAGGCGCCAGCGCAGCCCTTCTTGATTTTTGAATCAGCCTCCACATGCGGAATCTGACAAAAAAGAAGGTTCCTGCTACACTCAGGATCGCGAGTACTTGCGCCACAATCGTCTGGACATTTGGGAAGATTGAGAACCAGAGCTCAGCCCAAGCGGGTGTACCCTGTAGCCACGAGATGTTCGTGGTTGCGACCCAGCCAGCAAGTTGCATTTCATTCACCTCTTCGCCTACCATCACAAACACGACGCAAGTCAGGAGGATGCCCGTCAAGACGAACATCTTTTTGTAAGGCAGGTGCCTCTGCCCCAGAAAGGTAAGATAACCAATAGCTAGGGTCAGGGAAAGTCCCCCCGCCACTCCGTAGTAAACGACGAGAGGCCCCATCTCGAGATAATATTTCTGAAGGAAGATGACAACTTCGAATCCTTCACGGTACACTGGATCAAAGCCGATCAGCACCAGCCCAAGAAGAATGCGACGAGAGTTTTTGGATAATTGGCCGGCTTGCGCCAGGAGTGACCGTTTTGACTGATTATGCATGCTGATCCATTCCGACCAGTACACTCCGTGAACCAGCCAGTCTATCTCTATGAGAATAACAACAACAGCGAACATTCCTGCGGCCACTTGAACCGACACGGCACCATAGTTCGCAGTCAGGTCGCTGACGATGTTGATTGCAACAAACCACGTCACGATAACTGCGAAGAGACCGAGCCCTGCGCCGAGCTCTATGGGACGCCAGTACTTGTAATTCTTGCCTTTGAGCCCAGCGGCGAGAACAGCCAGTACCAAGATACATTCGAGGCCTTCGCGGGTTACAAGTATCGCGATACTAAGGGCAGCAACTGGGAGCGAATTAGAGGACGCCGGGACAGGATTTCCGGCTGCTGCGATTCCCTGCCAAACGAACACAGCTGCAATTACCACTGCGGCAATCATGATAATTGGCGTGCGTGCCCTTTGCCACAATCGTGCACTACTAGGGGCGGCAGTAGGAGTCTCCACAGCTCCGGAATCCTCCGAAGGCGATGATTGAGACAATAAAATTTCGCGCAACTATTTTTTACATAGAACGAAATATCAATTCGATCAAGGTTATGTACTGTCTCCAAATTCTTATCCAGAATTCATGTTAAATATGAAGAGGATTTTTCCTCATTAAACTAGATAGTCTGGCACATCGGTTTTGAAAAATGTACGCGCTCACGCTAATCGAGAGTGTTAGCTGTTGAAGCCGAACAGATATGTCCCACTCGCGGTGGTAATAATTCTGGTCGTAACGGCGGCATCGTACGCGTTACTCTCGCTACCTGATTCTCATTCTACCGTAACACTGAGCGTCGGGTACCCTGAGGAGGTCGACGAAAGCGTCGTGACCGACCAGTACGCTTTCCAGCTCCTGGCGACGGAGGGCATACAGGTGACTTACACAACTTACTACCAGAATCCTCCTCTTGCATACAAGGCTCTGTTGACTGGACAGCAGGACATCATTTACGACGAGACGATGGGCTCGCTCACCTCAGGACAAGATACGACATGCGTCGGTGGCTACCAGTTAGGCGGAGTTTTTCTTGCCATGACTGGAGACAATATTACAAGTCCTTCACAATTACTCGGGAAGACGGCGGTGGATTTTGGGCCCGGTTCCATCATGAGAGATCTCAATGACTATTGGTTTGCGCAAGCAGGCATCCCGGTCAACACTCAGCACCCGAGTCCCAATTCCGTCTATCTGGAAGCAAGCGGCGGGGACATTCAGACCTTACATGATCTCGAAAGTGGTCAGGCACAGGAAATAGTGGCGGATGATTTCATCGTATCTGACCTCCAAAGTCCGAGCGTTAACAATAGCGCGCACAACGGCCCATTCCACGTATTGTTCTATGCTCCCAGCAATATCTACACTAGTTGCTATGCTGTCAGAGATGATTGGTTGAGCAATCCCTCGAATCAGCTCGTACTTGAAAAATTTCTAGCAGCGATCTATCAGGCGCAACGTCATTTCATCTCGAATCCCAACCAATATGTCACTTTCGCAGAGCAGCAGATGCCAGAAACTAGTACGCAAGAGATTGAGTTCGCTTCGACATTCTATCCAGCGCTGCTTGCATATTGGCCGTACGGGCTGTACAATCTCCAAGGAAATGAGAGCCTGCAAGTCAAATACAACAACACTGACGAATTCTTCATGACCGCCGGCGTGTTAACGAGCGCTGTTGCTAACGATTCCGTCCAGCCGTACGGCGTCTTCAACAAGTATTTTGAGCTCAAAGCGTTACAAATGTTGGGACCGTATGAGTATCCAGATGAGAGCTGGGTAACTCCAACTTTTGCATCAAGCATTCAAGATTGGGTGCCGTCATGGATGGGAACCGCGACCAGCAATGCAACGTCAGCGTGAGTGAGAAATCGTCAAATGGAACCGTGGGGCTCACACACGACTTGTCGCTCTAAAGCTTGAACCTTGATCCCATACGGGCTCAGTCTGTATTCTATCTTACGACGAGAACAGAGCAGTGTGCATGAGCGATCACGCCCTTAGAAACGCTTCCCATAAGCATCCTATTGAAGCCTCCAGCTCCTCGCGTTCCTGTAACTATTAGATCGACTCCTTCGCTCTCAGCATTTTGTACGATTGTTCCTACAATAGAGCCGGTGGAGCGAAGCACTCGTCCTCTCGCTTTCTTAACTCCTCGATCCCTCGCAAACAGAACTGTCTGATCGATCCACTTCCATGCTTTCTTCTCCGCACTGTCGTAGTACTCCTTGTAGTTGACTGGAGGGGGGGCATGACCTATGCGGGTTGGAACAAACAACGAGGGACAGGGGACGACACTCAAAACGATGAGTTCTGCCTGATAATTCGCGGCCAAGCTCGTTGCTATTTTTGCTGCACTATCGGCATTCGGAGAATCATCAATTGCAACGAGCACTTTCGTTATCGGAGAGATTAGCCAAGAGGGAGCACATTCTGTCTTCTGTTTCTGGACGGCCTGAGCAGTAACCAATTTCCTTTCCCCTCATCCATTTGTCGGGCCATTTACGCCGGGTTCGAGCTCATTACCGCGGCCCTTCAGATTTCAAATCTCCTTGGCGACGTACACCATTTTTACTATAATAGGGGTGTGGAGCAGAAAACCTATCTAGACTAGCTATGGGATGGGATACTCCTTCCAATACCCTCCCAGCGCAAATAGTCGCAATCCAAAATTGGGGAAGAAGAAAGTGTTACACAAAGTCTTCCAAGAACATCGTAGCGAACATGGTGGAACCTGTAAAGCTCTAACCAATAGGAACCGTGCATACAACTGCCTCTGACGACGCTGTCAGAAGGAGGATGTCAGATTTTCAGTCGATTATCGAAATATTTCCTGAATACATCGAAGGGCTTCTCGGCTTTTCCCGCATCTTCATTTTGGAATACTTTCACAGGTATCTAAAAGCCTGGCGTCTTCTTTCCGTTAAGGAATATGGTTCAAATGTCAATCTAATTCTTTTGTCAACAACTACTTGTTTGCTTCCGCGAGTCTACTCTCGATCTCCTTGAGCCTCGCTTCAAGGGCCATTCTCTCCTCTTCTAGCTCCTCTTTTGCTATCTGACGGGAGTCGGGAGCCGGCGCCTTATTGGGCACTACGAAGTTTCTTACTGCGCCGAACACTCCACCCGTAATCCCGCAGGCCGCCACGCCATACGGCCCAAAGAGGAGTCCAATGACGGCTCCAGTGGCTGTGCCATAAACATAGCCATGCATGATATCGCTAGACCGGTTCTGAATCACCACCAGTCCAGTTAGAGCATAATTAGTCGCGTACAACGCCACGTAAAGCGGAGCGTAGGCTTTGACTACAATGATATCAAGATACCATAGATAGCCAGTGAAGACATTCCCAATAGTTAGGAGAATAAGGAGCCCAAGGGTCAGGTTCCTATGACCCAACCCAGTTGTCCAGATAGCCACGAGGAAAATGAGAGGAAACCAAACGACTCCAAATAGCCAATACGGAACTCCATAGAATGATGCAAGAGGAGAAAAATGAACTTTGAAGAGGTTAGTAGTAAACGCGTTCTCTAGCGAAGCGTGATAAAAAGCCTCCAATATTCCTACGAAAGAAACTGCCACGAATACTTTTGATAAAATCCCCATCGGTCATCCCCTTGCATTGGTCTTTTAGAAAGACCAATAGTGACTATTAAGTCATAAACACAATTATCAAGAATGATAATAACATCGTAGGAGGTGCCAGTTTACACACTAGGCTAGGAAGATTTAGTCCCCAGCGCAGGTGAACTCTTTGGCTTCCTCCGGAGTTAGGGCAGTCTCCTCGGAATAAAGGCACCAAGGACAGGCAACCGCGGGATCGGGAACACTCAGACCACACTTTGGACAGTAGACCACGTAGATCTGAGGAGGCGATGATTCAATAACTAAAGACATAGTAACAATTAAAGTGCCTGTGATATTAAAGGATAGTAATATTGTCGGCGTGATCTAATATTGGACAGGTACGCACTTTCATCTAATGGGCTAGAGAAGATTCCGATGGCATCTTCAAAGGAAATTCGATCTCGTACCTCTCCTCTATCTTCCTCAACACACTGAGTACTCTACCCTCCTTTGTGATTCCCTCCACTTGATGAATCAACTTTAGAGATTCTAGCGTCCGTCTGCAAATTCTCGAGTTGTAGGGCATCGACTTTATAGAAAGATACAGAGAATTCCTTTCTTCATTGGAAAGCTTCTTTCCATAATATCTTTCAACCGCGTCCTGAAGCTGCCTGAACGTATCAAGAAGGCACCTTTCCTCGCTTGTGTAGCCGTAAAAGCAGTTCCTGCAGTTCGCAGAGAGAAGCTCTCTCATCGGTCCCTTTTCGTTGACACGAAAATGTCTCATCGGATAAATGTATCCCCGATCTTTGAGCCGTTCCACGATCTTGTACGCAGCACCGATCGTCAGTCCCATGGAGAACAAGTTCTCGTAAATGTCTGCAATCGAGCCACCAGTTCCCGAACATAGGCTATTCATGATTACTTCCTCAGGCCAGGAAGGGAGTTCCGAAAGAAGTTTCTCAAGTACGAGCTCAACTTTCTCTCGATCCATTTCGTACTCCGTAAATCCGTTTATTCTTGATTCGAAAACCTTCGCGTGTAGGAGCTCCTCGAAGATTTTTGCGCATTGTTTTGAATCGAGACCGGTAATTTCAGAAACGGAATCAAGAGAAACTCCGCGGTTCCAACCTTTGGTCTGTAAAATGTAGACAACAGACCAGAGGACAGCGAAATCCTGGTTCTTCCAGCTTCTTCTGAGGAACCAGTCAAACTGCCTGAAGGCCCTAATCGAGTCGCTCTTATTGACGACGTAATAGGTGTGGCCTTGCTTTCTCTTTCTTAAACCCAGCGGGGAAGAGAGGTCATCCAGAACGATTTCTGCACGCGCTTTCATCGGAAAGATCAAGACCTTCCCGCCTGCGTTTTCAAGTACATAGGGCGGCAATTGGCCATATACCTCCTCGCTCCAATCCGACGGTGCAAATGAGCCCAGCAGGCTCAAAGCCGCTGGCAATCCGAAGATATCCTATTGGCTCGAATTTAGGAGGAAGGAGAACTTTAATGTTTCGTCGTATATTAGACCTGGTCTAATATACGACCAGACGCTATTCTAGACTACTAAATGGTCATAAGATAAAATTCATTACAATCGTCCAATTTGAAGGGAATCGCCCAGCTTCAGCAGACAGAAGCAACCGCACGAAGGGTGGAACGTGTGGCTGCAAGAGCACAGGAGCAGTTTCTACGAATTCCGATCAATGGCGACAAGTTTCAAAAGCCGTTAGCAAGGGTCTACATTATTCCAGATAGATGCAAGGAATGCAACTATTGCTGGACCTTCTGCCCTGAGGAAGTTCTAGAACTGTCAGATGAGATAAACGCGAACGGGTACAGGCATCCGAGGGTCAAAGACGGCAAGGAGCACGACTGCGTCAACTGTGGCATGTGTACTTGGATCTGCCCAGAATTTGCAATCTTTACCGTTGAGGTGAAACCATGAGCCAGTTTTCAGAAGACGGTTCTCTCATATCGGGAGACTATTTTCTGATGGGTAACTTTGCGTGCGTAGAAGCGGCGATAATGGCGGGTTGCAGGTTCTACGCCGGTTATCCAATCACTCCCTCCTCGGAGATCTTTGAGAGAGCAAGCACTAGGTTTCCTCAGGCAGGAGGTTACGCCGTTGAGATGGAAGATGAGATCGGAAGCGTCGCCGCTTTGATCGGGGCATCTTATGCCGGCGCGAAGGTGATGACAGCCACTTCAGGTCCTGGCTTTAGTCTTATGATGGAGAATATCGGCCTTGCGTACATGATGGAAGCTCCGCTGGTCATTGTAAATGTCCAGAGAGCCGGGCCGAGCACTGGTATCCCAACCCTGGTCGGTCAGGGAGACATGATGCAGGCAAAGTGGGGTTCTCACGGGGATGTGGAGACCATCGTATATTGCCCTAACAGCGTACAGGAGTTCTTTGACCTCACTATCCACGCATTCAATTCCGCGGAAAAGTTCCGCACCCCAGTTTTCGTGATGGCAGATCAAGTGGTCGCCATGATGTGGGAAAGACTTCGCATTCCGAGACGAGAAGATGTCGAAGTTAAGCAGCGCGCATTCCTTGATCCAAAGGCATTGGCTAACCAAATGCCATTTGACTATTCGAAGGATTTTCTACCGATGCCGATCGCAGGGACGGGCTGCAAAATCAATATCGACAGCTTGACACATGATTCCAGAGGTTATCCCAGCATAGATCACTCCGTCTCTGAGACTTTGACAAGGCACCTCGTAGGAAAAATCGCTGACCACGCCCGCGAAATATGGAAGTGGGAGGAGTTCCTTCTAGAAGATGCGGAGGTTGCAGTAGTTTCCTACGGCTGCTCGTCTCGTTCGGCCCTGAGAGCTGTGAAAATTGCGAGAT
>JASHPQ010000148.1 GCA_030037995.1 Nitrososphaerales archaeon
AAGGACGTGCTGCCCATCCTGATGGCGTTTGTGCAGTTCGGCTCCAGGTGGTATGCTGACCAGGTCTTCTCCGATAAGACACCTCGGGCCTTGAAGGATGTGTTCGACGAGGCGTACGTTCAGAAAATAATGAGGAACCAGCCAACAGTGCTCCCTGTACCGCAGTACTCGCAATTCGCGGGACGTAAGCGGAAAAATCCACTTGTTGATGGCGCGAGTCCGATCCGTCGAGTAATTTTCCCGCGTTCCATTTTCAAGGGGACCCTCAGGAGTACGTCCGTAATTCTATCGAGAGCTAATCCCTTGCTTTAGTAATTAGTCTAGGGCCCCCTCGGAGGCAACGCATGCGGGGGCGAGCAATAGTAATTTGACGGATCCATTAGCTCCGTTCGGCTATTGTTTGTCGCATCTCCTTGTTTCATACAGCAAATTTCTCCGCGATCGCGCCGCCGTGCAATTTTTCTACAGCAAAGCTCGTTTCAACCTCTGTTTTCGATCAAGTACTATGGGAATGCTATTGCAGGAAGCAATTCATTGCTCTAAAAAGAAAAAGTACTTTCTGCTTTCATACTACCTATAGGTACGCAGGAGGTGGCTCCGGCGTTTTGGGCCTTTTTTTGAGAAATCTTTCAGTCCTGCGTGAAGCTCTTCGCGGTTCTCTGATCGAGTCTTTTGACGAGCGCGATCACGAGCTTGACCGTGTTGTCAATGTCCTTGGTGTCCACGATCGATTCGTGGGAGTGGATGTGTCTCGTCGGGACGCTGACCACTATCGCAGGGCATCCCGCCTTGTTCAAGTTGAACCGCGCCGCGTCTGTGCCTCCCTTGGTCACGACCGAGAGCTGCAGGGGAATTCCTTCCGCCTCTGCCGTGTCGATGACGAACCTTTTGAATTCCTGGTTTGGGATCATGGAGGCATCGAACGTGAGGATGCTCGGCCCCTTGCCCAGCTTGGTGGGTGCCTCGCTCGGCTTTATCCCGGGAACGTCTCCCGCTATGTCAACTTCCAGTGCCAGAGCGACGTCCGCATCCACGACGTTGGCGACTGTGTTCGCACCGCGCAGACCTACCTCCTCCTGCACGGTGCCGCCGACGAAGATCGTGTTGGGATGCTCGATCTTTCCCTCGCTGATCCGGCGGAGAACCTCCAGCCCCACGAACGTCCCCACGCGGTCGTCGAACGCTTTTCCGATCGCGATCCGGTTATTGCGCACCATCGTAAACTGCGACCACGGCGCCGCCGGATCGCCGATGCGCACTCCGAGCTCCTCCAGCGTGACCGCCGAGCTGTCGGCGCCCACGTCGATGAACATGTTCTCTTTCTTGACGACCTTTTCCTTTTCCTCCTCCGTCAGGAGATGCGGTGGCTTTGCCGCGATTACTCCCACGACATCTCCTTTGCGGGTCCTTATCGTCACGCGATGACCCAGTAGGACCTGGTCGAACCAACCGCCCAGCGGAGCGAAAGTAAGATATCCGGTTAGAGGATCTACGCCGGTCACGACAAAGCCCACCTCGTCCAGATGGCCCGCCATCAAAACCCGCGGCACCTCGCTCGTGCCGCGTTTTTTCAAGATCACCGAGCCGATCTTGTCGTACAAAACCTCGTCAGCGTACTTTGAACCTTCTCGCCGGACGACCGTCGCGGGCTCCCGCTCAAAGCCTGAAGGCCCAAACGACTCTGAGAGTTCTTTCAACAGCCCGAGCGAGTTCGGTTCAAGTGATGTTGAAGTACTAGACATTTGGAAGCACTTCGCAAACCGCTCGATATTTAATGATAAACCCGATGGAGTGAGAAGTACTCCAAAAGAGGAGCCTTTCTTCGCTTAAAAGCAACAAAGAGATTTTACCAGTTAAGCGTCGTTTTTTTGAAAAAATTAGTCAGGACCTATATTCTGGAGTCTGATTACCGCAGAGAATCGCATAGGCACAAAACATCAAGAACTGGAAAGTGGATGAACAAATTCAGAGAAAAGTGATTCGATCGCAACGCGATTTTCGCAGTATTGCCCTAAACGGTTTTCTCCTCTCGTACCATAATTCTCAATATAAATCATATTAGTAAGTGCGTCACTAGCTCATTTCTTGCAACTTTATCAGTACAAAATCCACTAGTGTGATTTGGAAGAATCCTTTTTAGCTTCGTCTTTGCACACCTTGGGGCTGCAAAAGGAATCTAATGTCATCGACCTCGCCAGAAATTCCTGTTGAAAACGGATCCTATTCCGATATGAAAGTGTGGGATGTCAACGCCGTTGCAGAGCCGATTATGCGGATCTGGCAACTCTCGGAGGCGCTCTCGAGAATGTCGAGGCGTATCCAGAAGAGGTATCCCAGAGAAGCTAGGATCTTAAAGACGGCGAGCGAGGATGTCATTTATTCCTTTTATCGTGACATGAAGGAAAAGCAGGAGGAGTACCTCAAAAACTCAAAGTCGAGCGAGCAATCCTCTGCAAAGGATCTGGACGCCGCCCACTACAGACGGGAGATCGACCGGCAGGAAAGTACCAAGGGAAAGAGTCGAAGGTCTTTTGCAAATGTCTGATCCATTCAGTTCACGCTACAACCCGAACGAGTCGGGCCGCGAGCACAGTTGCTTCGGAAAGATAAAGGCAATTCGCGAAAGGACGGGTTTGGTTCTGACGCACGATGAAATATCATATCTCTGCGTGTACCTCTGGCAGTGTTCGAACCCTGATGAATTCTACAGAAAGATGGATTCGATGAGCGATTCCGAATTGCAAGAAGCTGCCATGAAAGCCAAGTATCGTAAAAGACCCTCGCTCACGGCGTATGAGTCCCTCCTCTATGCTTGAATGGCAAAACCGATTTTAACCGGCGGCCCTCGAGGCCGTTTGGAAATGTCACAGCATAGTTGGTATCCTTCAAAGTGGGGAGCGGAGGACGAGGTTGGCGCACTGCAAGCGATCACGCCTGCAAAGATAGTCGAGGCCGCGCGTCTCGTAAAGAAGGGCAGGACTTACAATCTGGCTCACATCCTCGAGGAGGGGATCCCGAGTCTGCCCTTTCACGGCCAGTTTCTGTACTCGACGTTCCGTCGACACAGCCTGGATCTCAAGTCGCCGGGCAAGTTGAACGACGCCGGCGGCATGAACACGCGGCTTGAAATGGCAGATCACACCGGCACCCACATTGACGGATTAAATCACGTCTCCATCGGAGAGCGGCTTTACAACGGGTACATCTCTGACGACATAATGGGGACTTTCGGAACCACGAAACTGGGGATCGAGAAAACGCCTCCTATCTTCACGAGGGGCGTTTTGATCGACGTCGCTTCTTCCTCCGGAGTGCAGGCGCTTGATGGAGGCTATGCGATTTCCGCAAAGGAGATCCGTGAGTGCTTGAATGCTAATCATCTCGCAGTGAGCCCGGGCGACGCCGTGCTCGTGCGCACCGGCTGGGGTAGGTACTGGATGTCGGATAATTCCAAGTTCCTTGGTCCGGTACCGGGGATCGATCTTTCAGCGGCCGAATGGCTCGAACGTGAGGGAGCCACCGTAGTGGGTTCGGACACGTGGAACGTCGAAGTGGATCCCACCACGCCGGCGAGAGGCGCCGACGCCGTTCACCAGCACCTGATAACCAAAAGCGGGATCAGAATGATCGAGAATCTCTCGCTGGAGGAGCTCTCCCAGGATCGCGTGCGGGAGTTTCTTTTCGTCTGCCTGCCCCTCAGGATCAGAGGCGGCACCGGTTCGCCGGTAACTCCGGTGGCCGTGACCTGACAGCTCTCAGAACTTTGGCTTGAACCGTCTTAGCAAAAGGGAGTTACTCACGACAGTCACGGAAGAGAGCGCCATCGCGAGGCCGGCGAAGATGGGATTCAGAAGAACGCCGAACAACAAGTAAAACAATCCCGCAGCGACCGGGATAAGACCGATGTTATAGAAAAACGCCCAGAAGAGGTTCTGCCTTATTTTACCCATCGTCTTGCGCGATAGCTGTATCCCGGATACCACATCGCGGGGGTCGTCCTTCATCAAAATCAGCCCGCCAGTTTCGGCCGCGATGTCGGATCCCGAACCGATTGCGATCCCTACATCGGACTGCGCAAGCGCCGGCGCGTCGTTTACACCGTCTCCGACCATTGCTACTTTATGGCCATGCGATTGCAGGTCCTTCACCACCGCGTACTTTTTTTCTGGCGGTACTTCGGCCTCGAACTTTGTGATGCCTAGCTCTTTTGCCACCGCAGCAGCGGTCATCCGGTTATCTCCAGTGAGCATCACGACCTGCAGCTTCATCTTTTGGAGGCCCTCGACTGCTTCCTTGGCGTGTTCTTTTAGAGTGTCCGAGACCGCGAGGATTCCCGCGACCTGGCCGTCCAGTGAAAGGAGTGAAACGGTCTTTCCTTGGGACTGAAGGGAAGCCACTCTCGGGGCTACCTCCTGATCGATCTTCTTCTGACTTGCAAGGATAAATTGAGGAGTCCCCAGAAGGATTTCCTTTCCCATGAAGACTGCCCTAACGCCCCCGCCGGGAACTGACTGGAACGACTCTGGATCGGGAACGCTCTGGAACTTGTTCGCAGCTTTTTTCAACACGGCAAGCGCGATCGGGTGCTCCGATCTTTTTTCCGCGACCGCGGCAAGTTTCAAGATCTCGTCACTGGAGAGCTCCAGAGGATGGGTGCCTTCCACGTCCGTGACAGAGGGCCTTCCATTAGTCAGCGTACCGGTCTTATCGAAGATCACCGTATCGACTTTCTCGGTACGTTCGAGGTACTCGGCACCCTTGATCAGGATCCCATTTTCCGCGCCCTCCCCAGCCCCCACAGCAATCGCCGCGGGAGTGGCAAGACCCAGCGCGCAGGGACACGCTATAATCAGGACTGCGACGGCCGTCGTGAAACCGAAACTCGGCGGCTTACCGGCGAGGACCGTCCACCCGACGAAAGACGCCAGTGCAATTGCGACCACGATTGGCACGAAGTAAGTTGAGACCGTATCGACCAGCCTTTCCACCGGTCCCTTGGAATTGAGGGACTGCTGCACGATCTGGACGATCTTGGAAAGGGCAGTGTCCTCGCCTACCTTCGTCGCCCGGACCTTCAGCGCTCCCGTGCCGTTCGTCGTGCCGCCGATGACCTCGCTACCTGCAGTTTTTTCCACCGGGAGGCTTTCGCCGGTAAGGAGCTTTTCGTCCACGAAGGAGCTGCCGTCCACTACCACACCGTCGGTCGCCACTCTTTCGCCGGGATGCACGAGGAACTCGTCTCCCGATGTGAGCTTCTCAATCGAGATCTCCTCCTGCGCTCCGCCCTGATGGACCAGCGTCACCGACTGCGGCTGGAGATCCGCTAGCTTTCTGATCGCCTCGGTGGCCCTCGCGCTCACGCCGTGCTCCAGCAGGCGCCCCAACAGGATCAGCGCGATGATTATGGCCGACGTATCGAAATAAAGACCGCCAAAGGGAAATTGCCTCGGGAAAAGCACGTACAGCAAGCTGTAAAAGTAGGCGGCAGAAGTCCCGACGGCGATGAGCACGTCCATGTTGGAGGAATGCATCTTCACCGCGTCGTACGTGCCGCGGTAAAATCTAAAGCCGGCGATGAACTGCACGGGAGTTGCGAGTGCAAGGAGGAGGACGCCCGTCGGAATCGGTAGTTTCGCGGGAACGTAGGAGAGGAGAAGTATAGGGACTCCCAGGACGATGCTTAGGGCGAGGTTCAGCTTTATGTTTCGTAGTCCCAACTCGGGACGCGTGAACTCGCGGAGGCAGGACTCGCTGCAAAAATAATAGGTGGTACCGTGGACTTTTGCCTGGAGCGTTCCAGGCGATTCCTCAACGAACATCCCGCAGACGGGATCAGTTGGCATCGTCGCGGTCAGATTTTGTGGGCGTACCTGTGTGGATCGGTATCAAACTTTTGCTTGCACGCTGCAGAGCAAAAGTAAAACTTCTGTCCCTCGTGCTCCGAGACAAGGGTTATTTTCCTTTCGTCAACGGTCATTCCACAAATGGGGTCTTTGGCCAACCGGCTTTTCTACCTTTAGTCAGCTGGAGATCTCGGTTCTTCCGCTATTTGAGAGCAGTGGTTTACAAATGTAAGGAATCAAACTGACCTGCACCTGCGGCTTAGTCAGCATACCGCAGGGATGAAGAAACTGAACCACGGCGTAATGGAAGCTTCTTACCTACCGCAGCGCTTGGACGAGGTCTTTGTAGTACATTTCCTTCAGCGTGTTAGTGCAGTTGTGCGAGATAAAGTCGATCGTGCAAAGGAAAGCGCCGCATGGGCAGTAGTAAGCTGCGACCTCCTCGTTGCACCGGATGCAGAAGATCGTCCGGCTGATGACCTTGATAGTCTGTTTTACTCGTGGCCTGTAGACCTCCGTCTTGGACTTCTGTTGCTGAGACATTTCCTGTGTGCAGAGATACGAAAGTTATGCCGTCAGAT